>CANCGX010000040.1 GCA_947377725.1 Actinomycetota bacterium | reverse complement strand
CGGCGATCCATGGCAGCCCGTTGAATCCAGCTGAAGGCGGCGGGCTCGGTCAGATTAAGGGCGGCCATCAAAATGCCTTTGGCCCGGTCAATAACTTTGCGAGTTTCAAGTCTCTCGTGGAGATCGGCAACTTCTTCGGCCAAGCTCTTCATCTGAGCGTGACGGCTGATAGCAATTTCGATAGCCGGGACTAAATCGGAGATGCTAAATGGCTTCACCACATATGCCATGGCGCCAGCATCACGAGCGCGTTCAACAAGTTCACGCTGACTAAATGCCGTCAACATCAATACCGGCGCAATTTCAATAATTTGTTCTGCTGCAGAAATTCCGTCGAGTTCTGGCATCTTTACATCCAGGATTGCTAAATCAGGTCGATGCTCTTTTGCAAGCGCAATAGCTTCTACGCCATTTGCAGCTTCAGCCACAACTGTATAACCGGCTTCAGTCAACATCTCAACAAGATCAAGTCGGATAATTGCTTCATCTTCTGCAACAAGGATGCGTGCCGAAGTGACGCCAGATGGCGACGTGCTTTCCGATTCGTTAACGCTCATGTGCCTCGAGTCGGATTTGAACCGACACTGTGCGGATTTTGAGTCCGCCCTCTCTACCGTTGGAGTACCGAGGCCGCTTGAATTGCTTGCATTGCTTTTCTACAGCCCGGAGTTTATATCCAACACGAGATATGAGCGAATTAAATAAGAGGGTTACTTACGATACGCGGGAGCAATCCCGTCTACGGCATCCCCTACAACGTGAACTCTCATCGCATTTGTTGAACCTGGGATCCCTGGAGGCGCCCCAGCAATAATCATGACCGGCTCACCCTTCTTGGCTCGACCAGATTCAAGAAGAATGGCATCGACTTGCTTCACCATTTCATCCGTGTGATCAACGGATGGAGTGATCATCGGTTCTACGCCCCATGAAAGAGCAAGTTGGTTATAAACGGCATCTTCTGGAGTAAGTGCCAAGATAGGAATAGGTGAGCGTAGGCGAGCCATGCGACGAGCAGAATCTCCGCTTTGAGTGAATGCCACCAAGTACTTTGCCCCAACAATGGCCCCAACTTCCGTTGCTGCCTTTGTTATTGCGCCGCCCTTAGTTACTGGTTGATGCTGAAGTGGTGGAATCTTGTCGAGCATCGCTTCTTCTGTACGTTCAATGATTCTGCCCATAATGGTGACAGCTTCGATTGGGAATGCGCCGACGCTTGTTTCGCCAGAGAGCATGAGTGCATCTGCGCCATCGAGCACCGCGTTTGCACAGTCTGTTGCCTCAGCGCGGGTCGGGGTGGAGTTTGCAATCATTGAATCGAGCATCTGAGTAGCCACAATTACAGGCTTAGCTTGCTCACGGGCAAGGGTTACGCAACGCTTTTGGACGAGGGGAACCTCTTCGATTGGCATTTCTACGCCTAGATCTCCGCGAGCAACCATGATGCCATCGAAAGCAGTCACAATCTCTTCGAGATTTTCAACGGCTTGAGGCTTCTCAATTTTCGCGATTACTGGACGACGAATTCCAACCTCATCCATGATGCGATGGACATCATCAATATCTGCAGCATTTCGTACAAATGAAAGTGCAATGAAATCAGCACCGGCTTTTAATCCCCAGCGCAAATCTTCTTTGTCTTTCTCTGAAAGTGCCGGAACTGAAACCGAAACTCCGGGAAGATTGATTCCCTTGTTGTTGCTGACAAAACCAGGTTGTGTAACTTTGGTGATTACATCATTTCCTTTTACTTCGATTACTTCGACAGAAACTTTTCCGTCATCAATCAAAATTCGATCTCCGGCTTTGCAATCCCCCGGCAATCCTTTGAACGTTGTTCCGCAACGTTCTTTCGTTCCTTCTACTTCATCTGTTGTGATGGTGAAAATATCTCCGCGGAAAAGTTCATGTGGGCCATCTTTAAATCGAGCAAGGCGAATCTTTGGTCCTTGAAGATCAACAAGAATTGCCACTGACTTGCCAGCTTTCGCTGCAGCGCTTCGAACCCGATCCAAACGATTCTGGTGCTCTTCATACCCACCGTGTGAAAGATTCAATCTGGCCATATTCATGCCAGCTTCAATCAATTCAGCTACCTTCTCAGGGGCCTCAACAGCTGGGCCCATTGTGCAAACTATTTTCGCTCTACGCATGTGGATAGCCTAAACCATCAATGGACGTGCTGTTGGTTCAATCGGCGAAGGAAGTTGAGTTTCTCCGACAAGAAACTTATCAACGGACGATGCAACGCTTCTTCCTTCTGCAATTGCCCAGACAATGAGAGATTGCCCACGACCAGCATCTCCAGCGACAAAAACTCCTTCAATGTTTGTTTGGAATTCACTATCGCGCTTGATGTTGCCACGATCATCAAATTCAACTTCCAATTGCGCTAAGAGTTCTGATTTCTCAGGTCCAACAAAACCCATTGCAAGGAAAACAAAATCTGCTGGAATTTCCTTCTCGCTTCCAGGAACTTTTTCAAATTTTCCATTTGTCATCGTCATCTCGACCAATTGCAAAGCTCGCAAATTCCCTTGTCCATCTCCAAGAAATTCCTCAGTTGAGACAGCGTAAATACGCTCTCCGCCTTCTTCATGTGCACTACTTACGCGGTACAACATTGGATACGTTGGCCAAGGTTGGGAACTTGGACGTTCCTCGGTAGGACGAGGCATGATTTCAAGTTGGGTAACACTCGCTGCACCTTGTCGAATAGACGTACCAAGACAGTCCGCACCCGTATCTCCTCCGCCGAGAATTACAACGTGCTTTCCACGTGTATTAATCGGTGGCTCACCCGCTAGTTCACCAAGTCCTTGCTTGTTACCCCAAGGAAGAAATTCCATCGCTTGGTAAATTCCTTTGAGCTCACGGCCCGGAACATTGATGTCACGCCAATTAGTAGAACCAACTGCAAGAACTATCGCATCATATTTCGTGCGAAGTTGATGGCCGGTGATGTCGACTCCAACATTTACTCCTGCGCGGAAGCGAGTTCCTTCGCCTTCCATTTGTGTAATTCTGCGATCGACAATGCTCTTTTCCATTTTAAATTCTGGAATTCCGTATCGAAGCAATCCGCCAACTTTTTCAGCTCGCTCATACACCGCAACAGTGTGACCAGCGCGAGTTAATTGTTGCGCGGTGGCAAGACCAGCAGGTCCCGATCCAATAACTGCAACAGTTTTTCCGGATAGGCGATCTGGTGGAAGTGGCTGTACATCTCCGTAATCGAATGCTTCTTCAATTGTGCGAAGCTCGACTTGCTTAATAGTTACGGGACTTCCATTGATACCGACTACGCATGCTGTCTCGCACGGAGCTGGGCACAAACGTCCTGTAAATTCCGGAAAGTTGTTTGTAGCGTGCAAACGCGCAACTGCTTCCTTTTTCTCGCCGCGCCAAATTAAGTCATTCCATTCTGGAATGAGATTTCCAAGCGGACACCCTTGATGGCAGAACGGAATTCCACAGTCCATGCAACGACTTGCTTGCTTTTGAAGGTGAGCAAATTCCTGAGGCTCGTACACTTCTTTCCAGTCTTGGATTCGAACATCAACTGGACGGCGAGTTGGCGTTTCGCGCGAAATATTTAGAAAACCCTTTGGATCAGCCATTAGATCGCCTCCATAACTACTTTGTCTACATCTAAGCCTTCGCGTTTTGCGCGTTCCATAGCTGCCAATACGCGCGCATAATCACGTGGCATCACTAGAGAGATGCGACTCTTCGCGTTTTGCCAATCATCTAACAATGATTTCGCAACCACTGAGCCGGTTTCGGTAAAGAAGAGCGACAAGGTTTCTTTGAGAGATTCCTCTTGATCGGCAGGAAGAGTTAAGACATCGACCATGTCTGGATTGACAAGTCTTTCATCTAGATCGAGCACAAATGCTCGCCCTCCGGACATTCCGGCTGCAAAATTTCTACCAGTACGACCAAGAATCACGACTTGTCCCCCGGTCATGTATTCACAACCGTGATCACCGATTCCTTCAACAACCGCAGTTGCGCCAGAATTTCTTACACAGAAACGCTCCCCAACAATTCCACGAATTAGGATCTCGCCGCTCGTTGCGCCATATCCAATGACATTTCCAGCGATGATATTTTCTTCAGAAGGGAACGTTGCTCTTTCATCTGGGCGCACAATTACTCGTCCACCTGATAATCCTTTGCCGACGTAATCGTTTGAATCACCGTAAAGGCGAATGAGAAGTCCGCGTGGGATAAATGCTCCAAGAGATTGTCCGGCCGAACCATGAAGTGTGATGTCAACGGTGCCAGCAGGTAGTCCCTCGGCGCCGTATCGCTTCGTTATTTCAGCACCCAGCATCGTTCCGACTGTGCGGTTCACGTTGCGAACCTCACTTGCGAATCGAACTTCTTCACCTCTGGTGAGGGCGCGCTCTGCCAGCTTGATCAACTCATTGTCGAGAGCAGCAGCAAGGCCGTGATCTTGAACAGTCGTATTCTTTCGATCACCAGGAACTGTTGGCGCAAGGAGAAGTGGAGAAAGATCTAGTCCGCTCGCCTTCCAGTGATTAACAGCTTCCTTTGTATCGAGAAGTTCTACTTGCCCAATAGCCTCGTCCAAAGTTTTGAAACCAAGCTTTGCTAACCATTCGCGAACTTCTTCTGCAATATATTCGAAGAAAGTCTCAACGAACTCAGGTTTACCGGAGAACTTTGCTCGTAGCTCTGGGTTCTGGGTAGCAACACCAACTGGGCACGTATCTAGATGACAGACGCGCATCATGACGCAACCCGAAACAACAAGTGGCGCAGTTGCAAAACCAAACTCTTCGGCACCAAGGAGCGCTGCTATTACAACATCTCGCCCAGTCTTCATCTGGCCATCAACTTGCACAACAATGCGATCGCGCAATCCATTGAGCATGAGAGTTTGCTGCGTCTCAGCCAAACCTAATTCCCAAGGCGCGCCGGCATGCTTAAGAGATGTAAGAGGTGAGGCACCAGTACCGCCATCGTGTCCAGAAATAAGCACTACATCCGCATGCGCCTTTGAGACACCTGCGGCAACGGTTCCAACTCCAACTTCTGCAACAAGTTTTACGTGAACTCGAGCATCCTTATTTGCATTCTTTAAGTCATGAATAAGTTGCGCTAAATCTTCGATGGAATAAATATCGTGGTGAGGAGGCGGTGAAATTAATCCAACGCCAGGTGTTGAGTGACGAACCTTTGCAACCCATGGATATACCTTGTTACCAGGAAGCTGCCCACCTTCGCCAGGCTTTGCACCTTGCGCCATTTTGATCTGAATATCTGTTGCATTAACGAGATAGTTACTCGTAACACCAAAGCGACCACTTGCTACTTGCTTAATAGCAGAACGACGCCAATCGCCATTGTCATCTTTTTCAAATCTATCTGGATCTTCGCCACCTTCCCCGCTATTGGATTTGCCACCCAAGCGGTTCATTGCAATCGCCAAATTCTCATGAGCTTCTTGCGAGATTGATCCAAATGACATAGCACCTGTGGCGAAACGCTTAACAATCTCTGATATTGGCTCAACTTCATCAATTGAAATAGCAGGACGCACACCTTCTTTGAAAGTGAAAAGGCCGCGAAGTGTCATTAATGATTTGGCCTGGTTGTCGATGCGACTCGTGTATCGCTTGAAAACGTCATAACGTTTGGCACGGGTTGAGTGTTGGAGGGTGAATACGGTCTCAGGATCAAAAAGGTGAGGCTCACCTTCACGACGCCATTGATACTCCCCGCCAATCTGTAATTTCTTTGAGCCAGGGACTTCACCGCCTGGAGGGTATGCAATGTGATGGCGCTTGATTGTCTCTTGCGCAATAACATCTAGCGAGACTCCACCGAGACGCGATGTGAGACCAGTGAAGTACTCATCAACAACTTCACGTGATAGGCCAATCGCTTCAAATACTTGTGCTCCGGTGTACGAGGCAATCGTTGAGATTCCCATTTTAGACATGACTTTCAAAACACCTTTGCCGAGGGACTTAATGAGATTCGCTACAGCTTTCTCTGGTGTTATCCCCTTAATTACACCTTGACGAACTAAATCTTCAGCGCTCTCCATAGCTAGATATGGATTAACCGCGGCAGCTCCAAAACCAACGAGCAATGCCACGTGGTGTACTTCGCGAACTTCTCCGGTTTCGACTACTAATCCAACTTGGGTACGGGTCTTCTCGCGAATCAAATGATGGTGTACCGCTGAAGTTAAGAGTAGTGAAGGAATAGGTGCATCCTCTGAATCACCGTCGCGGTCAGAGAGCACAATAATGTGTGCGCCATCTTTAATTGCTTGGGAAACTTCAGCGCGAATTTCTTCGATGCGCTGACGAAGAGCTTCTCCTCCACCAGCTACAGGGAATAAACCGCGTACAACATGTGAATGGAAACCTTCACGGTCGCCTTCCGCATTTACGTGAATAATTTTTGCAAGCTCATCATTATCAATTACTGGGAAGTCGAGTGAAATTTGCTGACATGATTGTGGACCAGGATCTAAGAGATTGTGTTCTGGGCCAATACTTCCGCCAAGACTCGTTACAAGTTCTTCACGTATTGCATCAAGCGGAGGATTTGTAACTTGCGCAAAGAGCTGTGCAAAGTAATCGAATAACAAACGAGATTTATCAGAGAGCGCCGCGATTGGTGTATCCGTACCCATTGAACCAAGAGGTTCTAAACCTGATTTCGCCATCGGAGCAACAATGATTCGAAGCTCCTCTTCTGTATAACCAAAAGCTCTTTGACGACGTACAACAGATGAATGCGGATAAATAATGTGCTCACGCGCTGGCAGGTCTGCGAGACGAACAAGACCATCACTTAACCATTCGCCATATGGCGCAGCGTTTGCCAGTTGATCTTTAACTTCGCCATCTTCAATGATGCGACCCTCTTCAATATCAACCAAGAACATACGACCTGGTTGTAGGCGCCCCTTGCGTTCGATATTCGAAGGCTCAAAATCCAATACGCCTACTTCTGAAGCGAGGACTACGAGCCCATCTTTAGTAACCCAATAGCGCGATGGTCGAAGTCCGTTGCGATCAAGGACTGCGCCAAGTTGTAATCCATCAGTAAATGTCACACAAGCAGGACCATCCCACGCTTCCATGAGCGTCGAGTGGAACTGATAAAAATCTTTACGATTTTTAGGCATCGTAGTGTGGTTTTCCCACGCTTCTGGAATCATCATCAAGATTGAGTGCGGTAGTGATCGTCCACCGAGATACAGAAGTTCAAGTACTTCATCGAAAGAAGCTGAGTCGCTGCCGGCTGGATCCACAATTGGAAATAGGCGATTCAAATCGCCTGGAATTATTTCGGATGTTAGAAGTGCCTCACGTGCACGCATCCAATTTCGATTGCCTTTAACAGTATTGATTTCACCATTGTGAGCAATAAAACGATATGGGTGAGCAAGTGGCCACGAAGGGAAAGTATTTGTTGAAAAACGTGAGTGAACTATCGCAAGCGGCGAAACAACTCTTTCGTCAGAAAGATCTGGGAAAAATTCCTCTAGCTGTCCCGTGGTTAGCATGCCTTTGTAAACAATGGTGCGCGTCGAAAGCGATGGGAAATAAATTGGGAAACCGTGTTCGGCACGTTTGCGGAAACAGAAAGCAAGTCGATCGAGCGCTAAATCAAATTCATTCTTCTTTCCGGCTATAAAAAGTTGTACAAATTTTGGCATCACAGATACTGCGGTCTTGCCTAGAGAAGCAGAATTTGTAGGTAAGTCACGCCACCCAAGGATTGTTAATCCTTCTTCATCAGCGATGCGAGCGAGCGCATCCATATCAGCAAATGATTCGCCGATAAAAGCGATACCTGATGCGTAATAGCCTGCTTTTGGTAAATCAAAGTTTGTTACTTCTTGATAGAACTGGTCAGGAATTCTTATAAGTATTCCTGCACCATCACCACTATCTGGTTCGGCGCCGGACGCACCGCGGTGCTCAAGATTTCGAAGAGCAGTTAGTGCTTGAGAAACAATGTGGTGAGTAGGAACCTTATTGAGAGTTGCAACCATAGCAACGCCGCAGGAATCCTTTTCATTCTCAGGATCATAAAGGCCTTGCGCAGATGGAACTGTGCTGAAGAGGCTCATGTTTACAAACTCCTGTCTATCACCGACAAACTTCAATCGGGACGACAGTGGCCCTTACTCAGTCAGAAACGAACGCTGACCGGTGGGAAAGGGTAGCAACTAGATGCCAGAAAGTTGAACTAAAGATCCAATTCCTGCTGTGATTGCCATTCCCAGAGATCCACCAATGACAACGCGTAGGGACGTCGGAAGGAGGCGAGAACCGGCAAGTCGTGAGCTTATAAATCCGGTGCCTGCCAACCCAACCACGGTGAAAATCACAATACTTGTAACTTTTGCGCCCATTGATGGAGCGAGCGCACCTAGAAGTGGGATAAGACCCCCTGCTGTGTAGGCAATGGCTGAAGCTAGGGCCGCTTGAACAGGCCGCGCCTTCGTATGTTCAAATTGCCCAAGCTCATCACGCAAATGTGCCTCGAGGGCATCCTTTTCGTGCATCGCGTTAGCCACCTGCTCCGCTAAATCTCGAGTTAGTCCGCGCTGTATATAAATATGTATCAGCTCTTCTAGCTCTCCATCGGGATCGATCGCAAGGTGTTCGGCCTCAATTCGGCGATCGGCTAACTCGATATCGGTTTGGGAGCGAACTGAGATGTACTCGCCCACTGCCATTGACATCGCACCGGCCGCTATTCCCGCACAACCGCCTGTAAAGATGAAATCGCTCTTACCTGCAGCAGAGATACCGATCATCAAAGATGCGGTTGCAACTAAACCATCATTTGCGCCAAGAACCGCGGCACGCAACCACCCAGCTTTATGAACTTTGTGGTCAAGATTTCGCTGAAAGACATCATCTAAACTCATGGCCCTACTCTATCGCGCAGGTACGCGCCGCTTGAAGAAAAAGTATCCAAAGACACTTATTCCTATCAAACTTATCCAAATATTCACTCTCAACCCCGCGACGTGATGAGCTTGGTCGATTCTCAGACTCTCGATACCAAGTCTGCCCAGGCAGTAATAGGTCAGATACCCAAGAAAGGCCTTTCCTGGTTCCAAAGCTCTGAGTTTTGGCATGAAGAAAATCAAAGCCGCTCCAGTCAGACACCAGAGTGATTCATAGAGAAAAGTCGGATGGAAAGTAGCGAAATTTTCATAGCCATGCGGTCGAGAGGAGATCGGAACTTCAAGGGCCCACGGCAACGTCGAAGG
>CANCGX010000039.1 GCA_947377725.1 Actinomycetota bacterium | reverse complement strand
GAAATCAATCGTAAGGATTTTGGCTTGACCTGGAACGCTGCACTTGAGACCGGCGGAATCTTGGTATCTGAGAACATCAAGCTTGAGTTCGAAATTTCAACAATCGCTGCAAAATAATCAGTCAAAAGCAGTAAATGGAAGGGCCTTGTGAGCAATCATGAGGCCCTTCCCTCGTTTTAGAGAGTGTTAATTGACGCTAAAAACCTCTATTATCAGAACAGTTTTTACAGAGGAGAAAATATGAGCGCAGTCGTCAATCACTGGATTAATGGTCAAGAATATGTGAGCACTTCCGGCAAAACTCTGCCGGTCTACGACCCTGCTCTCGGCGTCGAAACTAAGCGCGTTGCTATCGCTAACCAACCCGAAATTGCTGCCGCTATCAAGGCAGCCAAAGATGCCTTCCCTGAATGGCGCGATTCATCTCTGGCAAGACGCCAACAAATCATTTTTAATTTTAGAGAACTTTTAAACGCTCGCAAAGGCGAGTTAGCTGAAATCATCACAAGCGAGCATGGCAAGGTTTTGTCGGATGCATTAGGTGAAATCACTCGTGGCCAAGAAGTCGTCGAATTCGCGACGGGTATTCCTCACCTCCTTAAAGGTTTCTATTCTGAAAATGCATCCACTGGCGTTGACGTGTATTCCACTCGCCAACCTTTAGGCGTCGTTGGAATCATCAGCCCATTTAATTTCCCTGCAATGGTTCCTATGTGGTTCTTCCCGATTGCAATTGCCGCTGGTAATACTGTGGTGATCAAACCATCTGAAAAAGATCCTTCGGCGCAAATGTGGATTGCAAAGCTTTGGAAAGATGCTGGATTACCAGATGGAGTATTTAACGTCCTTAACGGCGATAAAGAATCAGTCGACGGCTTAATTGATAGCCCAGATATCGAATCAATCTCATTTGTTGGTTCAACTCCGATTGCACAATATATATATGAGAACGGCGCAAAGAAGGGCAAGCGAGTTCAAGCCCTTGGCGGAGCCAAAAATCATATGTTGGTCCTACCTGATGCTGATCTAGAACTGGTTGCAGATTCTGCAATCAACGCTGGATTTGGAAGCGCCGGCGAACGTTGCATGGCTATTTCGGTAGTTGTTGCAGTTGAACCTGTTGCGGATCTGCTGATTCCAAAAATTGTTGAACGTATGCACACACTCCGTACTGGAGATGGCCGTCGTGGATGCGACATGGGGCCACTGGTTACCAAAGAACACCGTGACAAAGTTGCGTCGTATATTGAAATTGCCGAAAAAGATGGAGCGAAGGTCGTTGTAGACGGCCGCAATCCAAAGGTAGATGGCGAGCCTGGTGGCTTCTGGCTTGGACCAACTTTGATTGATCAAGTTCCGACTTCTTCTAAAGTCTACACAGAAGAGATCTTTGGGCCAGTCCTCTCTATCGTTCGCGTTAAGTCATTTGATGAGGGTGTAAACCTCATCAATAGCGGCGCATTTGGAAATGGCACGGCAATCTTTACAAACGATGGTGGGGCTGCTCGTAAATTCCAGAACCAAGTTGAAGTGGGAATGATTGGTATCAACGTTCCGATTCCTGTGCCAGTTGCATATTATTCATTTGGTGGTTGGAAGAACTCATTATTTGGTGACACCAAGGCTCATGGAGTTGAAGGAGTTCACTTCTTTACCCGTGGCAAAGCAATTACTTCACGTTGGTTAGATCCAAGCCATGGAGGAATTAATCTCGGTTTCCCTCAAAACTGAGTAATAGCAAGCCATGGCCAATTCCAATAAATGGTTTTACCGTCGCAGTGAATTAGCGTCGGGCCAGTGGGATGTCCATCTTGATGCGAATAATCCACCAGTAAATGGATGGGCTCACACGGGGGTTCGCGTCGCAACGCTTGCGAAAAGTTCAACACTGCACATTCCTGCTGATAATAATGAACGCATCATCTTTGTGCTTCAGGGCGAAGAAATATCCATTGACTACAAGGTTCAAAGTGAAAGTAAATTTTCCACTCAAAAACTTCGAGGGCGTCAATCAGTTTTTCACGGACCAGCCGACCTTCTATATCTGCCTTTAAATACTGAAGTAAATATTTCTGGTTCTGCTCGAATTGCAGTCGGTGAATGCCCGGCAACAAATTCAAAACCTGTTCAATTTATAGCAAAAGAAAGTGTTCCCGTTGTAATTCGCGGAGCCGGGCGTGAATCTCGCCAAATTCACAACTTTGGGATGCCAGATTTCTTGAATGCCGATCGCATGATTACCGTTGAAGCAATTGTTCCAGCCGGAAACTGGTCGGGCTCTCCATCTCACAAGCACGATACGTATATTCCAGGACAAGAATCGCAACTTGAAGAGATTTATTACTTTGAAACAGAAGTAACTCGTGGAGTGAAATTACCGGCCTCTTCAGCGCCATTTGGAATCTTTCGTGGCAGTTCCTCGGATTCACGAGAGTATGACGTAACCGAAGAAATTCATTCAGGTGACGTTGCTCTTGTTCCATACGGCTGGCACGGACCCGTATCTGCTGGACCGGGTTATGACTTGTATTTCTTTAACGTAATGGCCGGACCAGATCCAGATCGTGTATGGCATGTGACCGATGAACCAAGTCAGGTCTGGATTAGAGATACTTGGGCCTCGCAAGAACCAGATCATCGTTTGCCTTACACGTCAGAGCAGGAATAGAGAGAAGAATCATGGCCACCCGACAGATGACAGTAAGCCAGGCAATCGTCGAATTCTTGGCGCACCAATACACGGTTGATGGCGATTATCGTGAGCGCACCATCCCAGGCATATTCGGAATCTTTGGACACGGAAATGTTGCTGGAATTGGTCAAGCACTTAAAGAACTTTCCGTCTCTGATCCTTCGCTCATGCCGTATTACCAAGCTCGCAATGAGCAAGCAATGGTCCATGAATCTTCCGCATTTGCTCGCATGAAGCGACGCCGGGCAACTTTCGCGTGCACAGCATCCGTTGGACCTGGAGCAACCAATATGCTCACCGGCGCTGCAGTTGCAACAACAAACAGATTACCTGTCTTACTTTTGCCTTCAGATACTTTTGCAAATAGAGCATCTGATCCAGTTCTTCAGCAACTAGAAATGCCTCATGATGCCACTCTCTCCGTGAATGATGCTTTCAAGCCCCTCTCCCGCTTCTTTGACCGAGTGCAACGACCAGAACAATTATTTTCAGCACTTCTTGGAGCGATGCGAGTGCTTACTGATCCATCTGAAACTGGAGCGGTCACGATTGCCCTTCCAGAAGATGTTCAAGCCGAGATCATCGATGTCCCGGAGGAATTTCTCGCCGATCGCGAATGGCGCATTCGTCGTCCACGCCCAGATGCCGGTCTTATTAAAGAAGTCGCAAACATTATTCGCGGATCTAAGAAACCATTTATTGTCGCTGGCGGCGGAGTGATTTATAGCGATGCACATGAAGAACTAGCAAAGTTCGTTGAACAGACAAAGATTCCTGTCGGAACATCACAAGCTGGTGTTGGTTCGCTTACCTGGGATCATCCGCAATGCCAAGGTGCAATAGGAGCTACAGGTACGACAGGTTCAAACCGTCTTGCGGCAGATGCCGATGTAGTCATCGGAATCGGTACCAGATATAGCGATTTCACGACTGGAAGCAGAACTGCTTTTCAGAATCCCAATGTTAGATTCATTAATATAAATATTGCCTCTTTTGATGCGTTCAAACACGGGAGCGCACTTCCAGTTGTGGCTGACGCTCGAGAGACGTTGAAGGAATTGATTGCGGAATTATCTGATTACAGCGCTTCAAGTGAATACTCTTCACGTGCTTCCACGGAAAAGGAAGTCTGGGACAGAATTGTCGATGAAGCTTTTGTCGATCAAAAACGTTCACTTCCAAGCCAAACTGAGATCATAAATGCAGTGCAGAGTGCATCGGATTCCTCTGACACGGTTATCTGTGCGGCAGGTTCCCTACCGGGAGATCTTCATAAACTGTGGCGAGTGCAATCACCTCTTGGCTATCACGTCGAATATGCCTTTTCTTGCATGGGATATGAAATCGCCGCCGGAGTAGGTGCTGCGCGTGCCGGAGCTAATCCAATCGTCATGGTTGGCGATGGCTCCTATTTGATGATGCACACGGAGATTGTTTCGGCTGTAGCTGAAGGAATTAAATTCATCGTTGTTCTCATCCAAAACCATGGATTTGCTTCTATCGGCCATCTCTCCGAAACCGTTGGTGCACAACGCTTTGGAACTAAATATCGTTTTTATGATCAAGAACGAAAGAATTTTGAAATCGGCGAAAAGTTGCCGGTAGATCTTGCGACGAATGCAGAGAGCCTAGGTATCGACGTCATTCGCATCGACGAGACACCGTCAGCAATTTCTGACCTGCATGAAGCCGTAAAGAGAGCGAAGGCATCTTCTAAGGCAACGTTAATTCACATCAACAGTGATCCGCTTCTATATTCTCCAAATGGAGAAGGATGGTGGGATGTCCCACTTTCCCCACTCTCAACGCTTGAAAGCGCGCAAGCAGCATATGCCTCCTATAAAGAGGCAGTTAAGAAACAACGTCCATTGCTTGGCAAAGGCGCAGTCGAGAAGAAGTTGGAGAAGTAATTAGCATGTCAGAATCACCATTTCTCTACATGAAGCAGAACACACAAACTGTTCTGTGGAATGACTCTGCTGATCCAAAAGAACTTAACGACGCCCTCACATGGGGAATCGTTGGGGCGACATGCAATCCCGTAATCGCTCTGTCGGCACTCAATGCGGATAAAAGCTACTGGGTTGGACGCATCAAGGAATATGCAGCAGCTAGCCCTTTTGCCACCGAAGATTCAATCGGTTGGGCAATGGTTGAAGAACTTTCCGTCAACGCTGCAAAGATTCTTGAGCCCGAGTTTGAAAAGTATAACGGGCGTAACGGCCGACTTTCGATTCAAACCGACCCACGAAACTTTCGTAACGCTTCTGCTCTGGCTCAGCAAGCTGTGGAATTCTCAAAGTTAGCAAAGAACATCATCGTGAAGATCCCGGTAACGTCGGAAGCCATTTCTGCTTTTGAAGAAGCGACGTATAAAGGAGTTAGCCTCAACGCCACGGTTTCATTCTCTGTTGCACAAACAATTGCAGTCGCTGAGGCAATCGAGCGCGGGTTAAAACGTCGTGAAGCAGAAGGCTTGGATATCTCTCAGATGGGCCCAGTCTGCACAATTATGGTTGGTCGCGTAGATGATTGGGTAAAAGTTTGCGCAGAAAAAGCTGGAGCAACTGTTGATCCAGGAATTATGGAATGGGCTGGCGTCGCAGTCTTTAAGAACGCTTACAAGATTTATCAAGAACGCGGGTATCGCACAAGACTTCTATCCGCCGCATTTCGCAATCACATGCATTGGAGTGAATTGCTTGGCGGAGATGTTGTTATCTCACCGCCTTATCCATGGCAGGTGAGAATCAATAAATCTGGAATCAAACCAAGCCTCAACAGCATCAATGAACCTGTTGCGCGTCATATCCTGGAACCACTCCTAGAAAACTTTCCTGAATTTGTGAAGATGTACGAACCAGATGGACTAAAAGCTGATGAATTCACGAACTTAGGTGCAACTCTTCGAACTCTTCGAGGGTTCCTGCAGTCAGCAAATGACCTTGAATCGTTTGTCAGGGATGTAACCGTTCCAAATCCTGACAAATAATTAGCACATACATTAGGAAATAGACGCGGCTCCCATTGCTGCTGACTCATTGGCAGTAAGGGCATCTTTGTGGGTGGCTAAGTCTGGGTTCACTACACCTGTTTCAATTTCTTTAACCCATGCACGAAGTTCGTTGATATAGGACCGTTCGAACTTCTTCATCCAATTCAGATCCGGTACTCCCCCGCGATTTACTTCAAAATTCTCGGTAGTACGAATTGCAAAATCGCCAAATGGCCCAATCTCAAGATTGCCGCGTTCACAAACAACCTCTACGCGAGTGTCATATCCTGCAGTTCCATTTGCAATGGCATCAGCTACCAAAGTGATTCCATTTTTCAACTTTGCAACGAAAATCAGTGGATCCTTTAAATCAGATGGAGAAGAGCCTGAGTGCGGTGGATAGAAAGAAGTAACGCTCTCCCACTCGGATTGAAAGAGCCAGCCGTAAATGTCGAAATCATGAATAGCGATATTGGTAAATAGCCCAGTCGAAGTAATTCCCGGAGATTGGTGATTTCTTACGACAGCTTTTACGTACAACGGTTTTCCATAATTACCAGAATTGATTTCTTCACGAAGTCGCATATACCCCGGATCGAAACGGCGCATAAATCCAAAACTAATGACTTTCTTTCCTTTGCCTTCTTCATACTTCTGAATTTCACTAGAAATAGCGCGCGCATCCTCAAGGTTGGTTGCTATCGGTTTTTCACAGAGAGTTGGCTTGCCGCTAGACATTGCAAGGCGCAAATGTTCGACATGCAAAGGATCAGGAGATGCAATGACAATTGCATCTACATCGGCGCTATTCATTAACTCTTCGGGGTTTGATGTCTGCAAGGTGACCGTGCCAAGCTCCTCTGCGAGGTCGCTCACGCGCTGAAGGTCGATATCCGCAAGAGCGGTGACTTCAGCATTTTCGACGTGTTCGTTAATAAAGCGGGCATGACCTGCCCCCATGATTCCTGTGCCAATGACGCCAATACGAATCATTTTTGCTCCAATAACCTTTGCTGTAGTTCATTAAATTCTAGACCAAAACCAATAAATAGAGGTACGTTTCGTTGTTGTGGAAGAACATATGGACGAGGTCGAAATTCGATGGGGCGATACTGAAGCGTTTCGCGAATCCAAAAGCAGGACATCGAAGTATTCACATGCTGATTTTGCTGCAGCGAAAGTAGATCAAGAAGCAGCTACTGAGAAATTTGTATACGCATACGGCAACAGTCTTTCCATCGATTCGGCTGAGACAAAATCTGCCGTGGAGGCTCATCGCCTGGCTATATCAAAGTGGTTTTACGAATGCAGCGTTGAGATGCAGAAGAACCTCGCAATCATGTACATCCAAGACCCTCGATTTAAGAAATATTATGACGATCGAGCCCGTGGGTTAGCCCAATATGTTCACGATGCCATCATGGCTCAGTAGAATCTGGAAGTGCCGTTAGATCAGAAGCAGAAGAGTGGACTCTTTTATGCGTGCCTCGGAATATTCCTCTTCTCTCTCTCGCTTCCATTTACAAAATTAGCTCTTCAAAGTTTTGATCCCTTATTTACTGCTTTCGCTCGCCCCATCATTGCTTCGCTCATCGCTATTCCTCTCATGCTCAAAGCTGGTGTGAAACCTCTGCCTAGAACGCTGTGGAGACCGATGGTCTTTACAACCCTGGGAGGAGTTTTTGGTTGGCCAATATTGATTGCACTCGCTCTACAACGATCAACTTCCGCGCACGTCGCTGTTATCTCTGCTGTCATGCCCTTGGCGACTGCAGTCATCTCGGTGATGAAAAATAAGAGAGCAGTTGGAATTTCATTTTGGATTGCATCCGGATTGGGAACTTTGCTTCTAATTATTTTCTCACTTGGAAGAGGCGGTGCCACGAAGAGTGATCTAATTGCGGATTTGCTCATCATCGGAGCGGTCCTTGCCTCGTCGTATTGTTATGTTGAAGGCGCATCCTTAACGCAGCATATGCCCGGCTGGCAAGTGATTTCTTGGGTCGTAATCTTTGGATTACCGATTTCGATTCCTGGGGCACTACTTGTTTTTGCAAAGACACATTCTCACCATGTAATTCATGGAGGAGCACTCTTTGGTCTTCTGGCAATTGGATTTTCTTCAATGTACCTGGGCTTCTTCGCCTGGTACCGAGGACTGAGAGATTTCGGGGTTACTCACGGATCTCAAGTTCAGCAGTTGCAAGCAATTTTGACTCTGGGTTGGTCGGCACTCCTACTCCACGAGCGGGTCACCTCAGTTATGGTTTTCTCGGCAATAGGAATCGTATTTTGTGTGCTCTGGGCGCTATCAAACGTCAACAAGAAGTAGATATGGAATAGTTGCCACGTGGCTGAAATAATTGAAACGAATCGTTTGCAACTTCATTTAATCGAAACTCTAGAACTCGTTACGTTGTTTGAGGAACCAGAGAATCTCGCCATTTATTCAGGAAAAGCGTTTAAGAATCCCCACAGAGTCTTAATGGACAACAGCGGGCCACTTAAATGGCGTGTACCCCAAGTCAAGATAAATCCTGAATTGAATATCTGGTTTGTTCGTTGGATTGTCCTCAAAGAGACGAATGAGATCATCGGGAGTATTAGCTTTCATGCTGCACCCGATGACAATGGGATGATTGAGATTGGTTATGAGATAGCTGAAGAATTCCGCAACCGCGGGTACGGAAGCGAAGCCCTAAAAGGCATGTGGGAATGGGTTATTGATCAGCCAGGGGTCAGAACCTTGAGATATACGGTGAGCGCAGAGAACTTAGCTTCAGTCGCTGTCATAAATAAATTTGGATTCGAACATGTGGGCCAACAGATTGATGAAGAAGATGGACCAGAAGAGATTTATGAAATGAGCGCTGAAATATTTAAAACTATTTAGGAGTGTTTAGCTTCTTCACATATGCGAAGAATGGAATCGGAATCAGAACACCGAGCGCCATAAGAACTACCCATAATTGCTCTTGATGGGCTCCAATCAGAATACCGGCCATCGATGGACCAGCAATTCCAGAGAAACCCCATTGAAGACTTATCAAAGCGCTAGCTCGTCCACGGATGTGCTCGGGGGTTAATTCCTGAAGTAGCGATGGATTAGTTGGCGCGTGGACCATTTCACCAAAGGCAAAAATGAGCTGACTAACACAAAGCGCCATACCCCCAATCATTAATGGAAGATACGGCGAGACCCCGACAGCAATCCAAGAAAGAGCCCAGATTACTCCGACAGAGATGAGTGCTGTGTATTTTGAATAACGTTCTAATATTTTCAATACAAATGGTTGAAATACAACAATTGAAATCGTATTTACGCCAAAGATTATTCCTAACCAATTTGGAGAAAGCCCCAAATATTGAGTTGCATAAATAGGAATCCCGGATTGAAGCGGACCGTATCCAAAAGTCAGCAGGATTATTCCTGCGAACGTCAGCACGGAGAGATCTCTTCGCGAAAACAAATCCCTATACGTGCCTGATTTTGGCTCATGCTCTTTACTCACATACTTACCTGCATGGTGTGTTTTCAAACCCAGAACGATTAAAAGGTAGAAAAGGAAAGTAATTCCATCAACCCAATACATAATTTGAAAGGAAAGAATCGAGTTAGCCCTAATAATTACAGATGAGAGTAGGCCGCCCACTCCAAGTCCCAAATTCAACAGCATGAAATTGAATCCAAATATCTTTGAGCGGTGCTCTTCTGGAGTAACTCGAGTGAGGATCACCATTTGAGCCGGCCACACACATTGCCCGCCCAAAGAAAACAAAGTCATTGAAATAAGCGCTTGTTGGTGTGTTGTAACAGTCGAAAAGGAAAATGCAGAAATTGAGGAGATTACCAATCCTGGAATAAGCACTTTCTTCGGACCAACCCGGTCAACGAGTGCGCCGAGGGGTCCGGTTCCAAGAATTCCGATCAGTGCGCCCCACGCCATTAAAAGGCCGCCAAATGTCGTAGTAAATCCTCGTTCCTGATGAAGATAAACCATAAGGAGAGACAGAGTCATTCCCCCGCCGACAGCATTCAATGAAATACCTACAACAATCCGCTTTGAGTGCGGATTGAGTATCGAGGTAAATTCTTTGAACGGTCTAAATTTAGCGAACATCGGGCAAGTGTAACT
>CANCGX010000038.1 GCA_947377725.1 Actinomycetota bacterium | reverse complement strand
GGAAGTTTCAGTTGAATTCCTTAGTTTGATTTAGGCGGAACTGCGACAACGATGGTGTGATCTGAATTGGTCACTCCAACTTTGCTTGCACCACCAGGTGAACCAATTTCCACAAAGAACTCTGAGTTCACTGTGCGGAAATCTTTCCACTGAGAAGGAACATCATCTTCGTAGTAAATGGCTTCGACAGGGCATACAGGCTCGCATGCTCCACAATCCACACACTCATCAGGTTGGATGTACAGCATTCGATTACCTTCATAAATGCAGTCCACTGGGCATTCTTCGATACAGGACTTGTCCTTAACGTCGATGCAAGGCTCTGCGATTATGTAGGTCATGGTTTCTCCCAAATATGCTGTGTAAGGGTTAAATTCTAAACTCATCGGCGGCCTTTTGTAGACACCATTTCGCCAGCGCCTGCCTAAATAGGCTTAAATGCCCATATGGATCTCCCTGGTATCGAAGCTGTCGGCTCCAAAGTCTCAGTTCGCCTCTTTGATGCCGATGGAGGCTTTCGAGACATCTTGGGAACCCTTGAATCTCCAACGACTGTCCGGAAAAAATCTGGGGAACTAGCTACTTTTGACCCAACGCAAGTTGCCTTGTGGAAGCTGATTCCACCAACAGAGGCTGGGACAGGGCTTCATTTGTACAACACCCAATCCAGGCACGTTGAGGAAATCACTGCACGAATTGGAAAGCGAATTCATATCTACTGTTGCGGTCCAACGGTTTACAGAAGTGCTCACGTCGGAAACCTTCGAACATTCCTTTTGCCGGATTTAGTCTCAAGAATTTTAACTTTTGATGGGTGGCACCCATACCTCGTGCAAAACATTACCGACGTGGGTCATATGTCTGAAAACTTTGAGGACAAACTTCTTGCAGAAGCACACCTCGAAAAAAGAGAACCGCTCGAAATCGCCCGTGAGTTTGAAGCTCAGTTCTTCGAAGATTTAACTCATCTCAACATCATTCATGCCGACAAATCGCCAAGAGCTAGTGAATCAATCGAGCTTATGCAAGAAATGATTCAGAAGTTGATTGATCAAGATTTTGCTTATCTAGGTGATGACGGAAGCGTCTATTTTTCTGCTGAAAGTTTCGACACTTACGGTGCAATCAGTGGAAATAAACTTGAATCACTTAAACCGGGTCATCGCTACGAATATACAGATGACGGAGATAAAAGATTTCATGCAGATTGGGCTCTCTGGAAATTTGCTGGAGAGCGCGATGAGATGGTCTGGGATTCTCCTTGGGGTAAAGGTTTTCCTGGCTGGCATATTGAATGCTCGGCTATGTCAATGAAGTATTTAGATGCTCGCGTTGATTTGCATGTTGGTGGTATCGATTTGCGATTCCCTCATCATGAAAACGAACGGGCACAATCAAATTCTGTTGCGCATCGGGAGGTCGTTGCTCATTGGCTTCATGGAGAGCACCTGCTCTTTGAAGGTAGAAAGATGTCGAAAAGTGCTGAAAATGTAGTACTTGTTAGCGATATCGTGGCAAAGGGATTTGATCCACTCGCTCTTCGACTCTCCTTTATGGAGAGCAAATACCGGAATCAACTAGATCTCTCCTGGGATGCAATTCGCGCCGCAGATAAGACAATTAAGCGTTGGAGACTTCGAATTTCCGAATGGGGCAATCCTGCCGAAGGCGTTGATGTCGAAGAATTCATGACGCTAATACGTAACGATTTGGATTTCCCACGTGCGCTTGTGAAGCTGCGCGCACTTGAAAAAGATGCGAACGTCGATAATTCAGTAAAAAGTGCTGTCTTCCTTAAACTCGATCAGATTCTTGGATTAAAACTTAACTCCATTAAATAAATCTGTTTCGCGACCGTCAGAATCAAAGGGTTCTGATTTCTCACCCTTAACCAATGTGTAGTACTCGTCCCCCATTACTTCAACTCCTAAGTTATTAGAGAGTGCAAAGAATGGGCCATCGACAGTTATTTGAGTGGGGTGAGCTTTCATCGCTTCAATTTTATGTTGAGCAAATGAAGGCGCGCTTACAAGAGTGGTTACGAACGAATCGTCTTTAGCAAAAGGTAAATCATCTGCACTTTCAACGCCAAAGAAATCCGAACCAATTTCCTTCATTTTGTCGATTCCCATTTGGATAACAGATTTTGGCATCGTGTTCCAGTAGATTTTTGAAATTTCCCAATCAGGTGCGGCAAGTTCTGCAGCGCGCATTGCAACTCTGTGGGCTTGGATGTGATCAGGGTGTCCATACCCACCAATTTCATCGTAAGTGACGAGAACCTGTGGCTTAATTTCTAGAATAATTTGTACTAAGTCGTTAGCCGCGACATCCAGATCTGCCTGCCAAAAAACATCGGGGCGTTTATTGGGTTCTGTATCCATCATTCCGCTATCTCGATATTTCTTTGTGGGCGCCCCTAGAAAACGGTGGTCAGTAACTCCTAGGGCTTTCATGGCGTTGGCCAACTCAGTTTCACGATGAGTACCGAGCTCATCGCTTTCATGGCTCGCAAGATGCGCGAGGTCGGGCACAAGGACTTCGCCCTCCTCCCCGCGAGTGCATGTCACAAGAGTCACTCCTACGCCTTGGGAGGCGTACATGGCCATCGTGGCGCCATTATTGATGGTCTCATCGTCAGGGTGCGCGTGGACAAGGAGAATTCGGCGAGATGGAGTCGTCATGAGGCCATTTTGCTAGGTGAAGCTACTCGGGTGCAATTTGGGGCTAATGACCTTACGATTCCTCTAATGACTACAGATGCCAAGAATCGCTTACCCCGAGATGAGCGACGAGCTCAACTCCTCAATGCTGCCCTTGAGGTATTTACTCAGGCTGGATATCACTCTGCGCCAATGGATGAGATAGCCGATCGCGCAAGTGTCAGCAAGCCGGTGCTGTATCAGCATTTTCCATCAAAGTTAGACCTCTACCTTGCGGTGCTAGACCTTCATATTGATTCGCTTCTCTTTGATATTCAAAAAGCAGTCGCATCGAAAACCGACAATGGGGATCGCGTTACCGCGACCGTTGCTGCATATTTTGATTTTATTAATCATGAGGGAGAAGCTTTCAGACTCCTTTTTGAAAGTGACATGGCTCTTGAGCCTAAAGTTCGCGAACGCCTTTCACGAATGACCTACGATTGCGCAGCAGCTTTTTCTGCTGTGATTTCTCTTGAAACCGGAATGAGTAAGGAAGTTTCGATGATGCTTGCTACCGGGCTAATTGGAAACGTTCAATCTGCTGCAAGACATTGGTTGGAAAGAGATCAAAAAATCACGCGTGAAGAAGCAGTAAAATTAGTTTCTGGACAAATCTGGAAAGGGATTTCTGGTTTTCCTCGCCACGAATAACCACTAAACTCACATTATGGCTACAAAGAAAACAGACTCTCAACACACCGATGTTCGAATTGGTATCAGCGACTCAAATCACGAGCTTCGCATTGAAACCCAACTATCTAGCGAACAAGTTCTTGCGCTAGTTCAGGATGCGCTTAAGAATGAGACTCCGCTTGTGATAGCTGATGTAAAGAATCAGAAAACAATCATTCCTGCAAAGAAGATTGCTTTCGTTGAACTTGGTGAAGCTCCAGAGCGCAGAGTCGGATTTACAACCCTTTAATTTTTTCGCACAATTCTGCGGGAATTTGCTTTTGATTCAAGAGCTTCCCACTGATCGCGTTCAGTTGTATTTTCGCCTAATTCGTTAAGTTTTCCGGTACCGTGATAATCACTAGAACCTGTTCGCAAGACATTCAAATCGGCAGCAATTCCCTTGAGCAAATTCTTCTGATCTGCCGTATGGTCTCGATGAAAAACTTCAATTCCATCTAAGCCTGCCTCTACATATGACGAGAAACTTTCAACGGAAACAGTTCTTCCTCTCAGGGAGGCCATCGGATGGGCGATAACTGATACTCCACCTGCTGCCTTAATCAAGGCGATTGCAACCTCTGGAGTCGGCGAATAATGTGCAACATAGTAAGGAGAATTATTGTGAAGCCACTTCTCAAAAATCTCTTCCCGGCTATTGGCCAAACCTTTTGCAATCATTGCATCAGCAAGATGTGGGCGACCAAGAGTTGCGCCCTCAGATAATTGCAACAAAACTTCTTCCATCGAAATTTCAATGCCAGCTGAATTCATTCGGCCAATAATTTTTGACATCCGGCTGTGTCTATTTTCTCGTGTTTGTGCCAAGACATCTTGAAGTTCTTGGTGGGAAGGATCAAAAAGTAAGCCGAGCATGTGAACGCTTATTCCATCTTCAGTTTGACAAGAAATTTCTGCACCGAGAACTAAATCCATTCCTGGTCTCAAATGTAGCTCTGCCTCGTCCCATCCGGCAATACTGTCGTGATCTGTGAGCGCTAAAACTTTAATCCCAGAAGCCAACGCTTTGTTAATTAACTGTACCGGTGTATCTGTTCCATCGCTGATGTTCGTGTGAGTGTGTAAATCAATCATCGTTTTCCGCCTACGACGAATATTGTGCAACCTGCCAAAATCCCAGCAATACCAATATAGAGCCCAGATGATGGAGATTGATGAAGCCAGAGCCAAGCCACGATTGCAGCCACGGGAACTTCAAAAAAGACAATGAGAGAGACTACGACCGGAGATACTCGCTTGAGCACGAGATTAAAGAGAGTGTGACCCATAAATTGAGCGCCAATAATAAGCAAAAGAAGTAGTAACCATTCGCCTCTGGAAAAATGAATAAATTCAAGCTTTGCAAAAACTATAAATGGAATTACGGTCAGAGCGCATGCGGCATAACAAAACGTTGTGTATGTGGATGTTGCAAGATCTTTCTGCACTTTAGATCCGATGGCGACATAAGTTGCTGCAAGAACTGCACACACCAGACCAAAAAGATCGCCGACAAAAGCTCGCATAGAAATTGAAAAATCAACGCCAGTAATAATGAAGACCGATCCAAAAGCTACGAACATACCCACGATGGATGTTGTAGATATGTGTTCTCCCTTAAAGCGCACATACGTTGCTGCAAATATGGGTTGGAGGGCAGCAAGAGCTGTGCCTGCCGCAACTGTTGTAAAACGCATGGCAAGAAAAAAAGCTAAAAAGTGAAATGCAAGAAATATTCCAGCCAAGACAGATTGCCCAATAAGTTTTCGCTTCCCTGGATTTCTCCATTCACCATTTCGAAGAGCAAAAGGAGCCATCACAATTGCTCCGATGAGATTTCTCCAAAATACAAGAGTCGGCACTGGCATCGTACTTTTTGCGATGAGCGGACCCGACGTACCAATTCCAATGATTCCAAGTATGAGATAGGGAATATCTCGCCCTTGAGGGAGTGCTGCGTGGTCTGTTTGTTTCATCAAGGATTGACTGTAAACCAGAGAAGAGCAACAACGCAGATAGAAACTAGAGCGATGATGATGCCATAGATAAAGCGCATTCGCGCGGTGGAAGTGAATTCACCCATGAGGCGCGTATCGCGAGAGATGCCGTACATAAAGAAAAGAAGTGGCAATAAGAGAATTGCATTCAGAATCTGGGTAAGGACCAGGACGCGAATGAGTGGAACACCTGGAAGAAGAATCAAGCCAGCGGCGAAAAATGTCATTGCTCCAAAAGTTGCATAAAACAGTGGTGCATCTTTTGGACCATCGTCGAGAGCAGCAGGTTGTCCCGTGAGGTCGCCGACGGAGTAAGCCGTTGATAGGGGCAATATAGATGCTGCCAAAAGCGCTGCTCCTACTAGACCTACCGCAAAGAGTGCCTTAGCGAGCGTGCCTGCAAGTGGCTCAAGTGCCCGAGCGGCCTGAGCTGCATCAGTGATGGTGATTGCGCCTTCTTTATTAAGTGTTGCCGCGCAGGTGACGATTACGAAAAATCCAATAATTCCAGTCAGGAGTGATCCGGTCCAAACATCAACTCGTAAAAGTTTTAAATCATCGCGAGTCAGACGCTTATCAACTGCGTAAGACTGAATAAATGCAAGTCCCCAAGGAGCGAGGGTCGTACCTAGAGTTGCAGTTGCAATATAAATCGCATCGTGTGTAAACGGCATTGAAGGCACGACAACACCGTGAAGTGCTTTACCCCAATTTGGATGCGCCATAAATCCGGCTACTACGTAAGCGATAAACACTGCGGAAAGTAAAAAGAAAACTTTCTCAACGCGGGCAAATGATCCACGTAAAACTAAAAATGATACGACGAGAGCTGCAGCAGGAACTGTAATAAATCGGGAGTACCCAAATAACTGTCCGGCAGCCGCGATACCCGCGAACTCTGCTGTGAGTGTTCCAAAATTTGCTACAAGAAGCGCTACAGCACTGAGAGTTCCAGAACGAGCTCCATACTTCTGTCGAACCAATCCAATTAAACCTTGACGCGTTACAACACCGATGCGTGCTCCAAGATCTTGAAAGAGGATCAATGCAATAGTTGAGATGACGAGTACCCACAACATTTGGTAACCGAACTTTGCTCCCAATTGTGAATACGTGGTGATGCCTGCGGGATCATCATCGGAAAGCCCAGCAATTACTCCAGGTCCCATGACTGATAGCAAAGCGGCAAGACGAATTTTTTTCTGTGTGGTCATTGAAGCGCACCTGTGCCTTTAGATAATCCATGTTGCTCTTCAGGCTTCAAGGCGTCGACCAAGTCATCGGCCAAAATTCGACCCACTGGTTTACCTTTTTCATCGATAACGACAATCGATGCACCACGGTTATTTGAGAATTCTTCAATCACTTCCTCGAGCGGAGAATCAATATTCACTGCCGTTGGGTACGGAGGACCTATCAAAGTACTTAAAAGATCGGATGATTTAGCTGCAACAAGTTCGATAATCTGAATGTGATCAAGGAGTTTGCCCTTGCCATCTACCATCACAACACCATCAGAAATATCTCGATCGCGGCTTTCAACAAGGAGTTTCAACGCCGCCCCAACAGTGTCTCCTTCGTGCGCAATAACCATGTGGGTAGTCATAATTCCGCCCGCGAGAGTTTCATCGAAAGAAATCAATTGGCGCAATTGTTTCGCGACCTTTACATCCATTGCTTTCAAAATATCTTCGCGGTGTTCTTCACCAAGATCTCGAAGTACTTCTGCCGATTCATCCGGCTCCATGCGACTCAATAGTTCTGCTGCGCGCTCTTCAGGTAATCCGCGAAGCAAACCTTGCAACTCTTCATCTTCCATCTCTTCAAGAGCGTCTGCAGCAAGTTCTGGATCAAGAAGTTCAATCAGCGCAGTTTGTTCACGACCTGCCAAATCTTCTATGAGGTCGGCAAGGTCAGCTGGGCGAAGTTGAGATAGAGCAGTTTTTGAACCAGACGTTTTTACAACACCTGACGAATCTGCGAGCGACGCTACTGTCGACCAGTCCAATACATGCTGCGGAGTTGCACGTCGACCCAGCGCTCCAGGAAATATGCGGCGCAAAAATGTTACGAATGAAATATCCACGCCTACTACACGGATTTCTTTATCAAGCGGTGCCAAGTACAAGTCTGATGAGCGAACAACTCGAAGTCCATTAACATCAACAATCTGATGATCTAGGACATCTCCGTCGAGCAATGATTCTCCTTCGCGTCTCTTGTAATCCGTAAGATTGATAGTCGTCGAAGAAAGTCGGATTTCATTGTGCGTTAGCTTTGCAATACGAGCACCATCAATAAAGGATTTGCGCTGTCCAACTTTTACAATCAATCCGGAAACTGGTGGGTAAGCATCTTCGCCATGGCGAACGACAACGTCAACTAGTCGGCCAATATCGCGTCCATCTTCGTTGCGGACTGGACATCCAATTAGACCTGCCAAAGAAACAAGGGAATCTCGAATACTTTTACGTGCTAAAACAGAATCTCGACGACCGACTACGCGCTCTACTTTGTTTGCTACCTTTTTTATCGGGAGCTTTGGAGGCGTCTTCATTCCCAAATTCTAAGTGCAAGGTCAGGTATGAAGCGAAAGGGGCACTCCAACAAGGGACTTTCGTTGCTTCATGAGTTGATCAACAATTGAATAAATGGCAACGGATGAGTGACTTTCTGGGTTTGAGAGCACGATTGGCTGACCATCGTCACCTCCCACACGTAGGGCAGGGTCAAACGGGACTGCGGCTAATAAAGGAACATCAGCACCGATAAGAGTAGATAGTCGTTTAGTGGTCTCCGAACCTCCACCGCTTCCAAAGAGTGAAATCGACTCACCACAATGAGGACATTCAATATCTGACATATTTTCAACCACACCAACAATATGTTGCTTGAGTTGATGCGCGATTCGACCCGCTCGTTCTGCAACTTCTGCTGCAGCGATTTGAGGAGTAGTTACAACCAATATTTCTGAAGCCGGGATTAATTGTCCGAGACTGATTGCAATGTCTCCTGTTCCGGGAGGCAAATCAAGCAAGAGTAAATCCAAGTCTCCCCAATAAGCATCGCTCAAGAGCTGTTCTAAGACTTTGTGCAACATCGGTCCGCGATATGCAACCGGATCTGAACGATCTGGCTTAAACATCTCCATTGAAACAACTTTGACTCCGAAACTTTCTAGCGGAATAAAAGTTTGATCGATTGCCGTGGGGCGTTGTCCTACAAGATTCATAAGACGAGGAATCGAGTGACCATAGACATCGGCGTCCAAAATACCAACTTTGAGCCCTCGAGCAACTGCAGCCACGGCGATATTGACTGTGAGGGAGGATTTACCAACGCCACCTTTACCGGATGCAATCCCGATAACTCTCGTTAACGAGTCAGATTTTGCAAACGGAATAAATTTTTCAACTCCACCATGCAATATTTTCTTTACATTATTTCTCTGTTCTTCAGTCATGACACCAAAATTGAGTGTCACTTCTTTGATTTCAGGGATTCTTCCAAGTGCAGCTTCTACGTCATTCTTTAAACGATCACGCATTGGGCAACCGGAAATGGTGAGCAAAATTGTTATAGATGCTTTGCCATTCTTGTATTCCACACTTTCGATCATTCCTAAGTCAGGAAGCGGGCGGTGAAGCTCGGGATCTGAAACCGTTGCGAGCTCTTGATGAATTCGGTCAATAATGTGTTGTGTCATAGGAGGTCAGGATCTATCTGAGCTTTCTTCTTATTTGTTTCCAGACTGAAACCAGAGTTGATATCAGATGAGATTTCATCGAGCGAATTCCCGATTGTCTTACGAAGCAGTTTCTTCGGATGCAAGTCAGTAACTTCCAAATCTTCAAAGCCAGGTCCAAGATTCTCTCTCAGCTCTGCCGTCGCCGTATTTGCAATATCGCGTAAACGCTTTACGAGCTTGGCAGCATCGGTTGCTACATTGGGAAGACGATCAGGCCCAATCAAGATCAAAGCAAGCACCACGAGAGTAATTAACTCCCCTGCACCGATACCAAACATGGTGAAAGCGTACCGCTACGAAGGCGGTTGATTATCAAGCCTTTGTTGCGAGAAGTACCCCTTGGCCAACCGGCAAGAGGGTGGAAGTCCATTGGGAGTCCTCTTTAACGAAACGGATTCCATCTCTCCGAGAGATACTTTCGTAATCTCGCTGAGTTGGATCAGCAACTTTTCCGCCGCTTAGTGCATGATCTATAAATAATGTTCCGCCTCGACGCAGTAAGCGATGTGCTTCTTGGACAAGATCCATTACATCTTCTGCAGGTCTAATTACAACAAGGTCATAATTTCCGTCCGCAAGTTTTCCAACTACTTCTAAAACTGTGCCAGTTATCAATCGATAACGAGCGGCAGGTATTCCGGATTCTTCAAAACTTTCCCGCGCGCTTGCCGAATGCTCTCGCTCTGTATCAATGGAAGTGAGGACGCCGTCTTTAGGCATTCCTTGAAA
>CANCGX010000037.1 GCA_947377725.1 Actinomycetota bacterium | reverse complement strand
AAAACCCGTGATGGAATTATTGTGCACTCCCCTTATGGAAGCATTTTTGCTCAGAAAGTTGCACTAGCAACAAATGTCTTCCCATCTCTTGTTCGAAGAGCACGTAAATATGTTATCCCTGTTTACGATTTCCAATTGGTAACCGAGCCTCTTTCAAAAGAACAGTTGAAATCAATCGGATGGAAAGGACGCGAAGGCATTTCAGAATCGCGTAACCAGTTCCACTATTACCGAATGACGGCTGAGAATGAAATTCTTTGGGGTGGTTATGACGCTATTTATAATTTCCGAGGAAAAGTAAGACAGGAATATGAAAAGTCTGCCGACACATATGCACATTTAGCTGCAGATTTTCTTGATACTTTCCCTCAACTCAAGGGAATTAAATTCACCCATGGGTGGGGTGGCGCAATCGACACCTGCTCTCGCTTCTCACCTTTCTGGGGCACTGCTTACAAAGGAAGAGTCGCTTACGTACTCGGCTTTACGGGGCTGGGCGTTGCCGCGACTCGCTTTGGAGCAGATGTAATGCTCGATCTTCTTGATGGCGTTGATAATGAGAAAACGCAATTGAAGATGGTTCGCAAGAAGCCACTTCCCTTTCCTCCAGAGCCTTTCCGATGGTTCTTTATTCGCTTAACACAATGGTCAATCAATCGAGCTGACCACAATGAAGGCAAGCGAAACATCTGGCTTCGATTGCTCGACTCTCTCGGTTTAGGTTTTGACTCATAAGTGAGCACCCTGCTTCTTCTTAAACTAACGCTCGGACCAATCATGGTTCTCTTCGCGCATTACTTACAGAAGAATTATGGTCACGGTATAGGTGGGCGTCTGATTGGTTTACCGATCACAACAGGACCCTTCATTCTTATCATTTGTTTGCAAGAAGGTCGCTCGTTCGGTGCACACGTTGCGCACGGAGTCTTGCTGGGACAAATTGCGCTCTCTATGTATTGCTGGGTCTATGCAATGGCCTCTGCAAAATTCAACTGGTGGATTTCCCTCATCATCGGCACAGCAACATGTTTGACGACTGGCTTGGTCACAACACAGTTCCACACCTCAACCGTGCAAACGTTGACTCTTCTTATGATTGTTTGGAGCATTGCAATGAAGTGGTGGCCGCCAACGGTTGCACTTCCTGAAAAAGTCAGCCCTCCTTCATGGGAATTGCCAGCAAGAGTTCTTGTTACGGTGCTGGTTTTGTTTGGCCTATCCACTCTGGCCCCACATCTTGGAGCGAATGTATCTGGAGCCTTTTCAACCTATCCCGTTATCGCTTCAGTTATTAGCGCTTTCAATCATCGCCGATACGGCCCAGCAGCGACGATGGCAACACTTCGCGGCCTTATGGAAACTTTGCCGGTGACAATTGCATTCATAACAGTGCTTGCCCTTGTTTTGTAGTGTCGGCGCAGTCAAGTATCTTTGAATCACCATGGATCGCCCACTCAATCTCGTCACCTTTGTTGTAGTCGACCTAGAAACTACTGGCGGAGCGCCATATGGTGGTAGCGAAATTACGGAGTTCGGTGCGGTAAAAGTCCGCGGTGGAGAAGTTCTAGGCGAGTTTTCGACTTTTGTACAACCGCTTGGCGCCATCCCAGAATTCATTATTGAACTCACTGGGATCACAAACGAGATGGTTGCTGATGCGCCGTCGATTCACGAAGTACTACCAAAATTTTACGAATGGTGTGGACCGGTAGAAGAAACTGTTCTGATTGCTCATAACGCGCCATTTGATATTAGTTTTCTCAAAGCAGCATCTTTAAAAACTGAATGGGATTGGCCAGAGTTCATTATTTTGGATACCGTAAAAATTGCGCGTAGAACGATTGGTAAAGATGAAGTTCTAAACTACAAACTTTCTACGCTCGCCCAGTTTTTCCAGACGCAGGTACAGCCAACACACAGAGCTTTGGACGATGCTCAGACGACTGTGGAAATCTTTCATAGATTGATTGAAAGACTTGGGAATAAAACCAAGACGCTTGGTGAGCTACACGCCCTTAAGCTGGGTAAATAGCCCCAACTTCTTGCGAGACTTTTGCCCAATTTTCCACGAGCGCAGCAGCAGCTCCAGAATCAATGGCTTGGCGAGCTAAAACTATTCCGTTAGCAAATTGTTGCTCAATAGATAGCGAGAAATCTGCTTTAAAGGCTGCAATAGCAGCAGCTGCATTGAGTACCACAGCATCCTTCACGGCACTTTCTTTGCCAGCAAAAACGCGGCGCGCAACCTTCACGTTGAACTCCGCATCTCCCCCAACGAGGGATTCAATTGGCGAAGTTTCGATTCCAAGATTTATTGGATCTAGTTTTTCAATTCTTATCTTTCCATCCGAAACTTGATACACCGTACTAGTCGTCGACAGAGAGAGTTCATCCATGCCATCGTCGCCACGAAAAACGAATCCCTCGCATCCACGCCTTGCAAGAACATCGGCCATAATCGGTTGAAACTTCTCTTTTGCTACGCCAACCGCTATTGCAACCGGTTTAGCCGGATTAGCTAAAGGTCCCAAAATATTAAAAATCGTCGAAACTCCGAGCTCTTTTCGAGCAGGGGCTGCGTGTCTCAAAGCCGGATGAAATTTAGGGGCGAAACAGAAACCAATTCCGATGCGACGAACAATTTCCGCTACGCCTTCGCCATTAATATTTATGTTGATGCCGAGTCCTTCAAGAAAGTCAGCAGAACCACATTGCGAAGATGCCGCTCGACTTCCGTGCTTCACAACTCTGGCACCTGCAGCTGTTGTAACGATTGCTGCCATGCTCGAAATATTTACAGTGTTATAGCCATCTCCACCTGTGCCCACAACATCTACTGCGCGATCCAAAATCGAAATTGGCGCTGCGAACGCGTACATCTGATCAATCATCGCTGAGATCTCGGAAGCTGATTCGCCTTTCGCCCCCAACTTGGTGAGGTAAGACTTTATATTTTCTACTGAAGCTTGACCTTCTAAGATTTCACCCATTGCCCAGTGAACCTGAGCCGTATTCAAATCTTTTTTATCATCAAGAACATCAAAGACGTTCTCCCATGAAAGATTTTGAGACATTCGACTTTCCGGTTAGCGAGAAGCTACAGAGCGCGAGCGCAGAAGATCGGCAGCCTTGTCGGCAAAAGTAAATGGATCAACTGGATGCAGGACGACGGCATCTGCTCTTGACCAGGTAGCTAGCCACGAATCTTGGGGGCGACCAGCTATGAGAAGAACAGGAGGGCAATTGAAAACTTCATCCTTGAGCTCTCGCGCGATGCCGATTCCACCTTCAGGATTGGACTCTCCATCAAGAACGAAGAGGTCCACTCGCTTCTTGGAATCTACGTATTGTCGCAACGCAGGACCGGTCGCGATTTCTACTATTCGATGCTCTGGCAGGTCAGTCGCTACTTGGCGGCCTAGCGCAGCAATGACGCTAGCGCGGGTTGTCGAGTCGTGGCTATAGACCAAGATCTGGAGGGGGGTTCCTACCGTTGATTCGCTCATAATGCCCAAGTCTAACCCTGCAAAGCTCTCAAATGGCTCATGTTTTTCCGGGTGACACGTCTCACCAGGGTAGGCGCCACATGAGGGCATTTGGGTTCGGGAAATGGGCATCTATCGGGAATAATCCCCTTGTGACCACTACTAGCGCCCCGACCCATTCAAGCCAGCCAGCCTCTACACGCGTTAATCGCCCCAATATGGTGGCTGTTGGAACGATTGTTTGGCTATCAAGTGAACTTATGTTCTTCGCTGCACTCTTCGCAATGTATTTCACAACGCGCGCAGTGCAAGGTCCAAAAGTTTGGGCAGACTCCACTGGAATGTTGAACGTTAAGTTCGCAGCGATAAATACAACCGTGCTCGTCTTGTCTTCTGTGACATGTCAGTTTGGTGTCTTTGCCGCTGAACGTTTCCAACTCAAGCGCACTGGATCAATTTTTAAGTTCTCGAAATGGGGAATGCGTGAATGGTTCGCATTGACTTTTCTCATGGGCGCCTTCTTCGTTGGCGGACAAATTTATGAGTATGCAAATCTTGTTCACGAAGGCCTCTCACTTTCGTCACGTGCATATGGTTCAGTTTTCTATATCGCAACTGGATTCCACGGTTTGCACGTTACTGGTGGATTAATTGCTTTCCTTATTCTTATCGTTCGAGTCACTAAAGCTCGTCGCTTTGGACATTCGCAAGCCACATCAGCAATTGTTGTTTCGTACTACTGGCATTTCGTCGACATCGTCTGGATCGCACTTTTCTCTGCGATCTATCTGATCAAGTAACTGGAGCAGAATCTCAATGACCCCTTTCGCTCGCGCAAGCAAATATCGTCGCCATAAGTTTGCAGGCCCAGTACTTGTCGTGGCTGCTCTCATAACTATGGGTTCTGCTTTTTCAATCGCTTCAGCACTTCCTAGCGCGACAAAAATGAGCGCCGCAGCAACAACAACCCAAATTGCAGAAGGTAAAAAGATTTTTGCATCTGGATGCTCTTCTTGTCATGGACTAAACGCTGAAGGAAGCTCAATTGCACCAGCACTAATTGGTGTTGGCGCTGCCTCTGTAGATTTCCAAGTGGGTACAGGTCGCATGCCAATGGCAGATATGAGCCAACAAGCAGAACGCAAGCCCCCTAAGTACAACGCAGCTGAAACAGCAGCTCTTGCCGCATACGTTGCTTCTTTGGCTCCTGGCCCAAGTGCTGTAGACGGTGCAAATTTGAATTATGAGCGCGATGGCAATACAGCACAAGGCGGAGAACTTTTCCGCACAAACTGCGCGATGTGCCATAACTTTGCTGCGCAAGGCGGCGCACTCTCTCAAGGAAAATATGCTCCAACGTTGATGGGTGTTGAGCCTAAATATATTTATGAAGCAATGATTACCGGTCCACAATCAATGCCAATCTTTTCTGACAAAACAATCACACCTGCTGAGAAGCTATCAATTATCAAGTGGATCAAAGCCGCTCAAAATGAACCTGCTCTTGGAGGCGCAACCACTGGTCGAGTTGGTCCAGTTACAGAAGGTCTGCTTGCTTGGCTACTTGGTTTAGGTTCACTTATCGGCATAGCTGTATGGCTTGCAACGAAGGCGAGATAAGAAAATGTCGAACAATGTTAATAACACACATGGAGTTGAAAGATTCCAAGATCCAGGACTTCCAGAACATATTCATCGCAAAGCAGATCACGATGAGGGCGCTGCAAAGAAAGCTGAACGACAAGTAGCAATTCTCTTTCTCTTGTCAGCAGTGGGAACAGTCTTAGCAATTGGTTCATACATTTTCATGCCACAAGACATCGTTGTTTTCATTCCAATCATGGGCGATCAAAATGCTGCTCAACTTGGACTCGGGTTGGGAATTGCCATGGCAACCTTCTTCCTCGGAATGGGAGCTGTCCACTGGGCAAAAACGCTGATGCCTGATACCGAAGTTATTGCTGAACGTCATGAGTTTCGTTCTGAAGAAACTGATCGTGAAGAATTTGCAGCGACAGTAAAAGAACAAGGTGGAGCCGCGGGTCTTGGTCGTCGCACATTGATTAAGCGCTCTCTTGGATTGGCTGGCGGACTTGCAGCACTTACTCCAATAGTGATGCTTCGCGACCTTGGTCCTCAACCAAAGAAAGAACTCAACACGACAAGTTGGGAATCTGGCACTCGCCTAGTCACCGACCCAGGCGATCGTCCTATCAAACCTTCAGATCTTGAAGTAGGAGCAGTAGCGCAAGTACTTCCAGCTCTTAAAGCCGGAGAAGAACGTACGTTGGAAAATGTTGGCAAAGATGCAGTTCTTCTTATACGTCTGAATCCAAATGAATTTAACCTTGATTCAGAGAGACTTTCATGGACTCACGATGGAATCATCGCGTTCTCTAAAATCTGTTCACATATGGGTTGCGCAGTAGCACTCTACGAACAACAGACAAAGCATTTGCTCTGCCCTTGTCACCAATCAACATTTGATGTGACTCGTGCTGCCAAAGTTATTTTTGGACCAGCCGCTCGCCCGCTACCTCAGTTGGCAATCACCGTTGATAGCGATGGCTATTTAGTTGCGAAACAACCATTTACTGAACCTGTCGGACCTAGCTTCTGGGAGAGAAACTCAAAATGAGTCAAAAAGAACGCATCATCGGTGGTGTAGCCAACTACGTCGACGAACGTACCGGAGCGGCTAAATGGCTCAATAAGAATCTTAAAAAGGTATTCCCCGACCACTGGTCTTTCATGCTCGGTGAAGTCGCACTTTATTCCTTCATTATTCTTCTTCTCTCTGGAACATTCCTAACTTTCTGGTTTGATCCATCTCAAAGAGATGTCGTCTACAACGGTTCATACATGCCGTTGCAACATGTTCAGATGTCTGCTGCTTATGCATCAACGCTCCACATTTCATTTGATGTCCGTGGCGGATTGTTGATGCGCCAAATTCACCACTGGGCAGCGCTTTTGTTCATGGCTTCGATCATTGCCCACCTATTGCGCGTTTTCTTCACCGGAGCTTTCCGTAAGCCTCGCGAAGCTAACTGGTTGATTGGTGTTGGTCTCGTAACACTTGGAATTGTTGAAGGCTTCTTGGGTTACTCACTTCCTGATGATTTACTTTCAGGAACAGGTATTCGTATCGCAGAAGCGATTTTGCAAGCCATTCCAGTAGTAGGTTCCTATATTGCCTTCTTCGCATTCGGTGGGGCTTTCCCAGGACATGTATTTATCCCACGTATTTACACCGTTCACGTTCTACTTCTTCCAGGTGCCTTTCTTGCTCTCATCACCATTCACTTAATGCTTGTCTGGTACCAGAAGCACACTCAGTATCCAGGTCCAGGGCGCACAGAGAAGAACGTTGTTGGATACCCATTGATGCCCGTTTATATGGCAAAAGCTGGCGGTTTCTTTGGAATCGTTTTTGGAGTAACTGCATTCCTAGGCGCAGTTGCATCCATCAACCCAATCTGGCTTTACGGTCCATACACTCCAGGACAAATTTCAGCTGGGTCACAACCAGATTTCTACATGGGCTGGCTCGACGGTCTAGTACGTATGTCTCCCCCACTTGAAACACATGCATTCGGTCATACAATCTCGTGGAATATTTTGATTCCAGGTTTAATCGTTCCAGGAATTCTCTTTACAGGAATGGCACTGTATCCATTCATTGAAAGCTATATATCTGGAGATAAGCGCGAACATCATCTATTAGATCGTCCTCGCAATGTTCCAAATAGAACTGCGCTGGGCGCGATGTCACTCACCTTTATGATGGTTTCACTTATCAACGGTGGCAACGATCTCATCGCCACGCATTTCCATATGTCCATCAATCAGATCATGTGGATGTCAAGAATTGGAATCTTTATTCTTCCTCCGCTTGCATTCGTTATAACAAAGCGCATCTGTTTGTCACTTCAACGTGCGGATAGAGACCTTGTATTGCACGGACGCGAAACTGGTCGACTCGTCATGCTGCCGCATGGTGAATTCGTTGAAGTACATGAGCCAATCTCTCCTGAGAAGGCTTGGACACTTACTTCACATATTCAACCTGTAGCTATTTCTCACGTAACGGAAGATGCAAATGGTGTAGCTAAGCCAAAAGCGCTTATTAACAAGCTCCGTTCTCGCATGAGCTCAGCAAATGCTGAACAAGCACCAGCTGCAACGATCTCTGAGGCAAAAGAGCTTGAGGGTGGTCATCACTAAGCATTAATAAAAATGCCCACCTTCAACCTTGAGGGTGGGCATTTTTATTGGCCTCAACACTTAGGATTCACTAATGATTCGTGCTGCTACTCCACAAGATATTCCTGAAATTCTCGAACTCATCAAAGAGTTGGCAGATTATGAAAAGGCGCCTGAAGAAGCCAAAGCGACTCCTGAACAACTTAGCGCCGCTTTCTTTGGCGACTCCCCCAAAGTCTTCTGTGAGATCGTAGAAGTTGATGGAGCCATCCTTGGATGTGCAATCTGGTTCCTAAATTTCTCTACGTGGCAAGGAAAGCACGGCATCTATTTGGAAGATCTATATATTCGCCCGCAATATCGTGGAAGTGGCTGGGGAAAGAAGCTGCTGCAACACCTTGCAGCCAAATGCGTGGAGAACAACTGGGGAAGATTCCAGTGGTGGGTTCTTGACTGGAACGAACCTGCAATTGAGTTCTACAGATCTCTTGGAGCCGCGCCTATGGATGAGTGGACTGTTTACCGAGTCGCAGGTGACGAACTCAGGCAGTTAGGTTCTTAGCAGGGCGCTAGTGAGCGTCTACGTGGTTTGGATTTGGCTTTTCGTATTCCAAAACAAAACCAAAAATGCTGATCACCAGTGCGCCGATCGCAATAAGAGTTAGCCACCAACCGATGAGCAGTCCCATACCTGCAGCGCAAGCCGATGCTGCCAACGGCAATGGCCACCAAGAATGAGGCGAATAGAAACCAAGTTCGCCAGCTGCATCAGCGATCTCGCCATCGTCGTTGTCTTCTGGCAACACACCATTTGTGCGCTTTGAAATAAACCATAGATAGAAGCCAACGAGACCAGCTAATCCACCGCTAAGCATGATGGCAGTAATACCAAGAGCTTCGCCGCCAACTTGCCAATAGATGACAGTCATGATGAAGTAGAAAATCGCGAGCCCCGAAAAGAGTTTCCAACCAGCTTTCATAAGTTTGGCCTAGTTCCTAACCGTTAGTGGAGCTTTTCAATAGGAGTGTTTGGGTGGTGCAGATCGAAAGCCGGACGCTCTGAACGAATGCGAGGCATCGAGAGGAAGTTGTGGCGAGGAGGAGGACATGACGTTGCCCATTCCAGTGAAGCCCCATAACCCCATGGATCATCAACTGTCACCTTTGGGCTCTTGCGTGTAATCCAAACGTTAATGAAGAACGGCAACATGGAGAGTCCAAGTAGAACAGAACCTACCGTCGACACTTGGTTCATCCATGTGAAGCCATCTGTAGGAAGGTAATCCGCGTAACGACGAGGGAAGCCCTTAATTCCAAGCCAGTGTTGAACCAAGAATGTTAAGTGGAATCCTACAAATAGTGTCCAGAAGTGAATCTTTCCTAGGCGATCATTCAACATATGGCCTGTGAACTTAGGCCACCAGAAATAGAAACCGCCGAACATTGCAAAAACCACTGTTCCGAAGAGAACGTAGTGGAAGTGAGCAACGACGAAATATGAAGCAGAAACCGCAAAGTCCATTGGAGGTGAAGCCAAGATAATTCCGGTTAGTCCGCCGAACAAGAATGTGATCAGGAATCCGATAATAAATAGCATCGGAGTCTCGAATGTAAGAGCCCCTCTCCACATTGTGCCAATCCAGTTGAAGAACTTCACGCCGGTTGGAACACCAATAAGGAATGTCATGAATGAGAAGAACGGAAGCAAAACCTGTCCGCTAGCGAACATGTGGTGGGCCCATACAGAAACAGATAGAGCAGAAATTGCAATCGTTGCTGCAATCAAACCTTTGTATCCGAAGACTGGCTTACGTGAAAAGACCGGAAGAATTTCTGTTGCAATTCCAAAGAATGGAAGGGCGAGGATGTAAACCTCTGGGTGTCCAAAGAACCAGAAAAGATGTTGCCACAACATGGCGCCACCGTTTGCTGGATCAAAAAGATGAGACCCAAAGAGTCGGTCAGATTCCAAACCAAGGAATGCTGCTGCTAATGGTGGGAAAGCAAGCAAAACGAGAATCGAAGTCAGCAAAACGTTCCATGTAAAGATCGACATACGGAACATCGTCATACCAGGCGCACGCATTGTGAAAATTGTCGTGATGAAATTTACGCCGGAAAGAATTGTTCCGATACCGCCAAGGGCAAGACCAATGATCCATAAATCTCCACCAACACCTGGTGAATATGTTGAGTTAGCAAGTGGTGCATACGCTGTCCAACCAAAGGAAGCTGCTCCCCCAGG
>CANCGX010000036.1 GCA_947377725.1 Actinomycetota bacterium | reverse complement strand
ATGGTTCCGTAATCTCCGATAGCCCCAGTCACAGTGGCGGTACCAAGTGGTGAAGTGAATGTCTGATCAATATTGATGATTACAACGCCTGAGGTCGTCGCGTGAGCAGGGAAAATTGTGGTGGCAGTGGCCATAGCTGTTGAAAGGATGGTTCCGAGAACTGCCTTTTTGTTGATGCTCAATTACTTCTCCAATGACTTCGTTTATCTAATGGAGTAATACTAGGCAACGCAGAACGTACGTTGCCTGATTTGAGTCTTGAGTCCTTACAGGAAGTTCGTAAATTAGCTTCCTACGTGCGCTACCGCTGATGCCGCAATAGATTCTGCTGAATCTAGATAGCTAGGAGAACCTGCAATTGCAGTCACGGTAACAAAATATCGAGTTCCTGGAGCTAAGCCTGAGATATCAGTCCCCGATGAATATGAATGAATAGTGTCAACAATGGCACCAAGAGATCCTGAATTGTCCGCATAAATCTTTAAGTCGTAACTCAAAGCATGGGGCACGGATGCGAAAGTTACACGAATGCTTCCGGATGGACTTCCTGGCACGGCGGAAACGACTGGGGTGCTTAAAGTGATTGCCGCAGAAGAGCTAGCGACTGCAGACAGAAGTGCCGACTCGGCAGAATCTAGTTCTGCAGAAGTTCCAATTGCTGTTAATCCGATCCAATACGTGGTTCCGCCAATAATTTGGGCATCACTTAAATCTTGACCACTTACGTAATTTGCAAAAGACGCTTTAAGGACAGACTTTTGATTGTCAGCATAAACTCTTGCAACATAGCTAGCGGCATTTGCATCAGCGTTGAATGAAACCTTCAAGCTATTCGCGGATGCTCCACCTGAAGCACTATCCAAGAATGGAGTAGCGAGTGAAGTTCTTGGGAACTCTGCAGTAATTACACCTGAATCAGCGTTGTTAGTTTGAGACATCGCCCCTTGAACTACGAAGAAGTTTGATCCAACGCCGGTGAAGGTAGATCCTGGTTTTGCAGTCAAAGTAATTGTCGCTGTGTAAATTGTGTAGTTTTCAAAAGTCGAAGGAGTGCCTGACCACGTAACCGTTCCGGTGTACTGCAAAGATGCGGTAATTGAATTAACCGGTGTTGCTCCTGCTACGGGCTGGGTAACTCCAGAGATGGTAGCGCGGGTAACAGGTGCGAGATCCGCAGTTGCTGCGAATACAGCAGTGATAACGCCTGAGTTAGCAGAATTTGTTGCGGTCGCTGCATCAACGGTGAAGAAATTCGAAGCGATGCCTGAGAGCGTGTAGCCCGACTTCGGAGTTAAAGTGATTGTCGCTGTGTATGAAGTCGAGTAACCAAAGGTGGAAGGAGAGCCCGACCATGCAATGGTTCCCGTGTATTCCGCAGTTGAAACTACCGTTGAGCGAGGTGTCTCGCCGGCGACGGGAGGCATTACGCCAAGAATCGAAGCGATATCAATGGTTGAAAGATTTGTCGTCCGCGGGAAGACGACCGTAATAAGACCTGAATTTGCGCTGTTTGAAATCGATGTTGCGCCTGCAGCTCTGAAGAAATTGGATGCTATGCCAGCCAAAGTAAAACCACTTTTTGCAGTAAGCGTTACGGTCGCTGTATCAATTTCTCCATATCCGAAAGTACTTGGAGAGCCCAACCACGAAACTGTTCCGGTGTATTGATCCGTTGGGGTAATTGATGAAACAGGAGTTGCTCCAGCAACAGGGGCAGTTAATCCTGTAAGAGCTGCAATATTAATAATTGAAGGCAATGGACTTGAGGGTGGTGGTGGAGGTGGAGGGGTTGAACCGCCGCCGCTTGGAGCTACCGGAGTTGTTGAAGGCGTTGGAGTTGCGGTTGGAGTAGGTGTTGGTTCTGGCGCAACTGTTGGTGTTGGTTCTGGTGCAACCGCTGGAGTTGGTTCTGGTGTTGCGGTTGGAGAAGGTGTTGGTTCTGAGGTTGGTGTTGGTGTTGGGGAAACGAAAGGCAGTGCAATTGAAGGCGTCGTCACAACGTATAACTTCAATAATGTGAGGGTCGACTTGAGCGACGTTGGTAGCTTTGCCTGGGCAATAATTTTATTTGCAACTAATACTTGGAAAATATCATTCTTGATAATTGTTAATTTTTTCGTTAATCCGCCAACTGCCTTTGTATTCAATTTCGCTGATCCGAGAGCGACAAACGATGGCTTGTTTCTTACAATTCGAGAAACACGAAGCACTGCGGTTTGAAGTCGAAACTTATCGTTTAGATCAACTTTAAAAGTGACTTGTGACTTTGCAGATGATGAAACATAAATTGAATTTGATGCTGAAGAAGTACTTGCAAGTGCGGGTGAAATCATTTCAGGAACACAAACCGTCAACGCCAAAGCCGTAAGGAGAATGTGCGATAAATGTTGGCGAAGAGTTAGTTTCATGTGCCGGAATATAGGTAAGGTGAAAACTTGATTTTGGTCAAAGCTAGTCTTTGAACGGTCCACAGGTTTGACCATTTCCCACAATGAGCGTGGGTGAAATCAATATCACCCGCTGGTTCACCCCATACTTTTAGTCTAAAAAACTGGTATTTCTGGCATGAAAATTAGACTAGGTTCAAATAATTCCTCGTTGAGGTAGACAGAACCGAGGTGGGTTTTACTGTGTTGCCATATTTGACCCGAATCGGGGAGCTTGCCGAACTCCTTCAGGGACCAACTCTCTCCCAAAACCAGATTTGCCGTGTTCTTATAGGGCGCACATTTCTGGAAATTGAACCCCATTCAATAATGTTCACGGAATTAACCAATACAGGGGTTCTTCGAGTAACTGGGCATTTTGGAATTGCCGAAGATCAGTTGCGCCAATCAAATCATGTGCCACTTTCCGCAATGATTCCTGTGACGGACGCTATTCGAAACCATAAACTTGTTTGGCTCACCCGTGATTTGCCAAATTGGGCGGAGGATTATCCTGATGTCGCAAAATACGGAGAAAGCGAAACATGGAAAACAAATATAGTTTTTCCTACGGTTCGAAATTCTGTTACATCGGGTGCAATCAGTATTTATTCTGATTTGGAGATCACACCCCAGCCCGAACTAGAAGCTTTTATTATGGCTGTTGGAAGTCTCGTCTCTTTAACTTTGCAGAGACTTACTAAGTCAGAATTTATTGAAACTCTTCCTGCGCCAGGTCATCAAAATATGGAGAAACTTTCTTCCCGCCAAAAACTCATACTGCAACTTATGGGTGAGGGACTTACGAATGCTGAGATTGCAAATCAGTTGGCCTATAGCCACTCAACTATTCGCCAAGAAAGTATTCGAATTTTTGCAGCTCTTGAAGTAAGTAACCGCGAAGAGGCGGCTGGCTTGCATGCGAAATTTGTCCGAAAGCAACGCCCTCTTTAGCCAGTTGGCGTGTGTTAGATATTTCATGAACTGAACTGTCAGTTTGGGATGGATTGAATCTCTACGCCAAAATTGTTGCGGTCAACAATAACTAATTGATGGTTTGCAATAGGCGCCCAACCACTTTGATCCCAACCAGATGAGGCTACAAGGAAACCATTTTCATCCTTGCGATAAAAGAGATCGTAATAATCTGCAGGCTCACCTTTAGGGCGACGCTCTTGAATGAATTCAGAGACGACGTAAAGAGTGTCGGGCGTCAGAATCATTGCATTCAAACTCGATGAATAGAGATTGGTTTTGATGATCTTTAGCGCGGAGAGAATTCCTGCTACTTCCCCATACTTTTCAATCTCTGTCATTATCAAAAAGAAGTACTTTTCACTATCTGTTTCACCACGAGCGAGTGAAAGCATTTCAGGATCAACATATGGATTTAAGGAATCTGCCGGTACAACTCCCCCGTTATGTATGAACGAATATTTTCCATAAACGAAAGGGTGGGTATTACCTTCTTTGACTGTTAATCCAGAAGTTGCCCAACGAAGGTGCAGCAATGCGCCATCGCTTTTTAAACCAGTTGTGAGTTCTTTGAATCGTGCGCTGTGATCTGCTTGGGTTGGTTCAACAGCCAACTCGATACTCGTCGCTTCTGAACTTTCGGTTGCAATTCCCCAGCCATCACAGTGCTTTGACGAAAGTGCTGCAAATTCATCAAAGGAAGGGCCAGTGATATCGCGAAGCGTTTTCTCTTCGCTAGAGACATAACCCATCAACCGACACATAAATGAATTCGCTTTTCTTTATGCCTGAGTATCGAAGAAGACGTTTTTGGTTTCAGTAAATGCATCGAGTGCATCCGGTCCAAGTTCGCGACCAAGACCCGATTGCTTGTATCCACCAAATGGCGTCCAGTAACGAACCGATGAATTGGAGTTAACTGAAAGATTGCCGGCTTCAACTGCCCGCGATACTCGAACAGCGCGACCAATATCTCTGGACCAAATAGATCCAGACAAACCAAACTCGCTGTCGTTTGCGATCCGTACTGCATCTGCTTCATCTTCAAATCGAATCACGGAGACAACTGGTCCAAAGATTTCTTCGCGGTATGTGCGCTCATCTGGATTTGTCACTTCAAGAACAGTTGCAGGGAACCAATAACCTGGACCTTCAGGGGTACTTCCTTGGAAAGCAACTTTTGAATTTTCAGGTACGTAGCCTCGAACGGTTTCGAGTTGTTTTGCAGAAATTAGAGGTCCCATTTCCGCTGTATCCAAGCTTGGATCTTCGCAACGGAACTTCTTTACTGCAGCTTCAAATCCCTCCATAAATTTGTCATAGACAGAACTTTGAACCAAAAGGCGTGAGCGAGCGCAGCAATCCTGGCCAGCATTATCGAATACTGCTCCTGGAGCATTTGCAGCAGCTTTTTCCACATCTGCATCAGCGAAAATAATATTGGCGCTCTTTCCGCCAAGCTCAAGAGTCAATCGCTTAACTTGGTCAGCACATCCGCGCATGATTCCTTTGCCGACGTTTGTCGAACCAGTAAATACAATCTTTCGAACAAGAGGGTTGGTGACAAAACGTTCTCCAACAACACTTCCCTTTCCGGGAATGACGGTGAATACGCCATCTGGGATTCCTGCCTCAAGAGCAAGTTCTCCTAAGCGTATGGCTGTCATTGGAGTTACTTCCGCAGGCTTCAATACAACGGTATTTCCAGCTGCAAGAGCCGGTCCAAAACCCCATCCAGCGATTGGCATTGGGAAGTTCCAAGGAACAATAATTCCGATAACTCCCAAAGGTTCTTTAAAAGTAATGTCGATTCCATTTGGAACCGGAATTTGTCGGCCGAATAAACGCTCTGGCGCTGCACTGTAATAATTCAGGACGTCGCGAACATTTCCAGCTTCCCAGCGAGCATTTGAAATTGTGTGGCCGGAATTTAGAACTTCGAGTTGAGCAAGCTCTTCGTTATGGCTATCTACGATTGCAGCAAACTTACGAAGCAATTTTGCTCGATCGCCAGGGTTGACTTTGCGCCACTCCTCAAAGGCTTTTGCAGCTTTTAGGATAATTGCATCGGTCTGAGCCACATCCGCCATCGCAATTTCTGCAACAGCTTTTGTTGTGACTGGATTAATGACTGTATATGTACTCAGTTAAATCACATCCGTTCGAAGCTACGAAAACGTTCCCAATCAGTAACAGCACGTGAATAGGCATCAATTTCAGTATCTGCCATATGCGCGTAATGCTTCTGCACATCTGCGCCAAATGTATCGGTTACCCATTGGCTATTGACCCAAATATCGCGAGCTTCTTGAAGTGATGTTGGAACGCGAGAAGTTTCAAGTTCATATGCATTCCCAGTGAAAATTGGCTCCAGGGTCAACTTCTTTTCGATTCCATCAAGTCCTGCAGCGACCATTCCTGCAACCGCGAGATAAGGATTGGCATCTCCACCTGGAACGCGGTTTTCAACGCGTAGGCCATGGCCTGATCCGACGAGGCGAAGCGCACAAGTACGGTTATCGCGGCCCCACTTGATTGCAGTTGGTGCAAAAGTTCCAGGCTGGTAGCGCTTGTATGAATTGATGTTTGGGGCGAAGAGAAGCGATAGCTCGCGAAGGTGCGCCTGAACGCCAGCTAAGTAATGACGACCAAGTTCGCTCATGCCATCACCAGCATCGCCAGCCATAATTGCATTTCCTGCCTTGTCGCGGAAAGAAAGGTGAATATGGCAAGACGAACCTTCTTTTTCGTTGAACTTTGCCATGAAGGTAAGTGAGCACCCTTGTTGGGATGCAATCTCTTTTGCGCCCATTTTGTAGATGGAATGGTTATCGCACGTTGTCAGAGCATCCGCATAACGGAAAGCAATTTCATGTTGACCTAAATTACATTCGCCTTTGACAGACTCGACAACTAACCCAGCTCCAGCCATGCCCAAACGAATTGCGCGCAACAACTTCTCAACGCGAGCAGTACCAGTAAGTGAGTAATCAACGTTGTACTGGTTTGCAGGGATTAAATCGTTGTAGGACTTGTCCCATGCTTCTTCATATGTATCTTTGAAAACTATAAATTCAAGCTCGGTGCCACACATAGCGACCATTCCGGCTTTATCCAAGCGATCCAACTGCTTCTTCAATATTTGGCGAGGTGACACCGTGATTGGATCCTTGTGGTGATCTAGCAAATCAGCGACGACCATGGCCGTGCCTTCGTGCCAAGGTAGGAGGCGAAGAGTGTCCATGTCGACGGCCATTGCCATATCTGCATAGCCGGTCTCCCATGAAGAGACGTCATATCCCTGAACGGTATTCATATCTATATCTACCGCTAGAAGGTAGTTGCAGCCTTCGGTTCCGTTTGCCAACGTGTCGGCGAGGAAGAAAGGCGCATGGATGCGCTTGCCTTGTAGGCGACCTTGCATGTCGGTAATGCCAACGACCACAGTATCGATTCGGCCAGCCTCAATTTCGCGTCGTAAATCTTCCAACGAGAGCACGGCGGCTCCTTTCAGAGGTAGCTGAACAGGGATTTCCTTGTAGGCACGAGAGGCTACCCGTTTAGGCTCAACCGAACAATGGTTTTTTGAACTAAGAGGCTTATTTTCCCTTTTGGTACTAGCAATTGAGAGTGACCCACTGCACAATTACTTCACCCGCACTAACCAACTAGATAACACCTAGATGACACCTAGAAAGGCTGGACCTTGCACAATGGTTAATTCGAATGATGCTGATGCTCGCAAACTTGCTGAGCTTGGCTACAAACAAGAGTTTGATAGAAAATGGAGCGGATTCCACAACTTTGCAATCTCGTTCTCGATCATTTCCATCCTTTCAGGTTGCTTCACAACCTTTGCTCAGGCTTGGAATAACGGCGGTCCGGTAGCGATCTCCGTTGGCTGGCCAATCATTGCCAGCTTAATCATGATCATCGGCTTAACAATGGCTGAGCTTGTTTCTGCAATGCCTACGGCAGGCGGAATTTATTATTGGGCCCTTAACTTGGGTAAGCCAATTCACGGCTGGATCACAGGTTGGCTAAACCTCATTGGTCTAGTCACCGTCACAGCTGGCGTTGATTATGGCTTCGCTAACTTCTTCACCTATGCGATGAGCAAGTACACGAGCGCATTTGACCCAGGCAATCTAAAAACAATTTTCCTTGTCTTCCTCGTAACCGTTCTCATTCACATCATGATGAATATTTGGGGCGCAACTTTCATTCATAAGCTCCAAGGCATCAACGTTTGGGTACACGTCTTCGGTGTAGCAGCAATCATTTTGATTTTTGTTCTTATCCCAACACATCACCAGACAGCACATTGGGTATTCACTCACCAGATCAATAACAGCGGATTCTCACATCGCGCATTTTGGATCTACGTTCTACCTCTTGGCTTCCTTCTTACTCAGTACACAATCACAGGCTTTGATGCTTCGGCTCACGTCTCTGAAGAAACTGGTCAAGCAGGCAAGGCAGCAGCACAAGGTCTATGGAAGTCGATTGCATATTCAGCTGTAGCTGGATGGATTCTTCTTCTCTCATTCCTCTTCGCTGCAACTGATGAAGCAACCATCACCAAGGGTGGCGGAAGCGTTCTTGGTCTTATCGATTCAGCCGTTCCTGGTGGCTGGGCAAAGATCATCATGATCATCACATGTCTTGGTCAGTTCTTCTGTGGAATGTCTTGCGTTACCGCAGGCTCACGTATGCTCTTCGCGTTCTCTCGCGATAAGGCAGTACCTGGACACAAGTACTGGACAAAGCTTGATGGAAATCGCAACCCTTCACATGCAGCGTTCGGTCTCGGTGCTGCAGCTGTGATTGTCACAATTCCAGCTCTCTGGTCAGCAGTAGCATTCTTTGCTGTTACATCAATGGCTGTTATCGGACTCTTCGGATCCTTCGCAATTCCTATCTATTTGCGCTGGCGCAAGGGTGATGCCTTTGTTCAAGGCGAATGGAATCTAGGAAAGAAGTGGAAGTGGATGGCACCGGTTGCGGTTCTAGAAATCGTATTCGTTTCAATCTACTTCATCATGCCAACCACACCAGCTGGTGTTTGGTGGGGCAAGGGCTTTGATATCAAGGCTGCTAACTACACACCTGTTGGGTTCCTCGTTGTAATTGGTGGAGCACTCATCTGGTGGGCACTTGGCGCCAAGAATCACTTCAAGGGTGCAGTTCGTACCCTCGACTAAAAAGCAAGCAATAGAAGTTGGAGCCGCTGCGCATATTGCGTGGCGGCTCTACTATTTACGTAGGAGCAATTGAAATTTAAGTGAGGAAAAATGAGAGTCGAAAATAAAGTTGCCATTGTTACCGGAGCCGGATCTGGAATTGGTGAGGCGAGTGCAATAAGACTTGCTGAAGAAGGTGCAAAAGTTATTTGTGCTGATATCAACGCAGCTGCTGCAGAAGCAACAGCACAAAAGATTCGTGAAACTGGCGGAACGGCTCGAGCTGCAACAATTGATATTTCTGATTATCAACAATGCGATGCTGTTGTGGCCGATGCAATCAAGGAGTTTGGAACAGTAGATATCCTTGTAAATAACGCTGGCGTTAACTTACCTGGAGTTTTTCATGAAGTTTCGAATGAAACTATCGACCGCACTCTCTCTGTAAATATCAAAGGTGCGATGTATTTAACGCGCGCAGTTTTGCCTGCAATGCTCAAACAAGGCAGTGGCTCCATAGTAAATATGTCGAGCGTAAATGGTCTTGTCTCAGAACCATTTCTCAGCGTTTACTCCGCATCAAAAGGTGCAATCGTGATGTTTACTCGCGGAATTGCATTGGATTATGCGAAAACAGGTGTTCGCTGTAACGCAATTTGCCCAGGATGGGTCGATACGCCAATCAACCATGCTCACGCAAAAATGCTTGGCGGGCTAGATCATGTCTACAAGACTATTGATTCATTCCAACCAATCGGACGCCCAGGTACACCACGTGAGATTGCCAATCTTGTTCTCTTCTTGGCATCTGATGAATCCTCATTTATGACTGGATCCATAGTTTCTGCAGATGGCGGAATGACTGCGCAATAATATTTATTGCTGAATCAGTGAACCCCAGCCTTGAATAACAGGCTTCCAAATTCGGGCAAGTTCGCTTTCAGCGCTACGCACTTCATCTTCAACAGAGCTTTTTCCTGATTCAAGGAATGCATTGTCCGCATCATCTTCCCAAAGTTTGATAATTGAACTATCTACTTCTGGATGGAACTGTGTTGCATAAGTTTTTGAACCAATCCGGAAAACCTGATTTGGGCATAATTCACTTGAAGCAAGCGTCACTGCACCTGTTGGCAATTGAGTCACTTGGTCTTCGTGCCATTGAGTGACAAGCACTTCTCCCCCCAAATTAAAGATTGGATCAGAAGATGCAGCGCTGTTTGGCGTCACAGAATAAATCCCAATTTCACCAACCGCTGCACGGCTAACTTTTCCATCAAGTGCTTCTGCTAATAATTGCGCCCCTAAACAAATTGCAAAGATTGGGATTTCGCGCGCAACAGCATCTGCCAATAATTTGCGTTCGTTCGCTAACCATGGCGCGATGTGATCATCGAGGGCACCCATCGAGCCACCCAATGGAATGACAGCTTCAATTCCATCCGGGACGATACCGGGGACTTCTTCGCCACTAAATGCTTTCAGAAGCACGATTTCGTGGCCTTGCTCTTCAAGCCAC
>CANCGX010000035.1 GCA_947377725.1 Actinomycetota bacterium | reverse complement strand
CAAGTCCAGCCCTTGCTAACTCTCTCGTCTCAACTTCACCGACATCCGGTGCCGTGCTTGTAGCTGCGCCAAATGCAGTTTCGGTGATTGGTGCATCCGCTCTAGAAGCAGATGGAAATCAACTTTCAGTACTCGACCCAAAAGGAAATTCCGTTGACGATGGTTCGGTAACGGTTGCAGATACCTCTCTCGTTGTGGGGTTGAAACCATTGACGGTTGCTGGGGTCTATACAGTTTCGTACACACTTCTCGCCACGGGCGAAGATCCACTTCAGGGTTCTTTTACTTTTGTATTTAATGCACCGGCCACAATTGCATCTGCAACCCCAACTCCTTCCACAACTATTGTGAAGCCAACCAGTCAATCTGGATCGAGCCATGGAGCAGCAATATTTGTTGTGGTCATCTTCTTGGCAGGATGCGCCGTACTTCTATTTCTTATTTGGTATGCACGTGCCTTGTGGAATCAAAAGCAGAAGAAAAAGCGGAAGGCAACCAAAAAGAAATCCACACCAAGTACGCGCAAGGAGTAAGAATTGTTTTTCAAAGCTCTCTCACACGGACATGCAACTTCAAATACATTCGTAGCAATACTTTCTCCAATTGTGAAAAATCTTGGACTGCTTTCAGTCGTAACTACTGTTGGATTGCTTTTTGCTATTGCATTTTTTATTGAAGAAAAGAAAGGGTTTCTCCAGAAGGAAGCTCTTCGAGTAAAAAAGCTCACCCAGCTTGCAGCAATAATTTGGATTGTCACTATCGTTGGTTCAATCTTTACACAATTGGCGGTCGTCCTCGGAGGAAGTTTTTCTGAAGCTTTTAGTACTGCCCTATTTCGATACTTTCTCCTCGACACCATAATCGGTCATACCTATATTGCACAGCTGATTCTTGCTTCGATTTCCCTATTGCTCATGCAGAGAGCCAAGAAAGTCGGAACTATTTATTGGGCACTCGGCTTAACGATTCTTGCAATGATCCTGCCTATTTTTCAGAGCCATTCAAGCGGCTTAACCAACCACTCAATTGCAATTGGTTCACTTGTTTTTCACGTCATTTTTATTTCACTTTGGGCTGGGGGTGTTCTTGGCCTCTTTGTAATTTCCCCCTTGGAACGCGCGAATTCACTCAAGCGATTCAGCGCTTTCGCTTTATGGGCTGCAATTATTGTTTCACTTAGTGGGTTACTCAATGCGTATAGTCGTCTCAATTTTCTTGCTGCATGGAACTCGTCCTACTCGTCCTTGGTTTTATTGAAATTTGTTCTAACGGTTTTGCTAATTGCATTTGGCTCTCGACATCGCGATTACATCATCGCAAAGAAATCTGAGGCAACATACTCACTTTTAGGCATGGAAATTGTTGTGATGATTTCAACTATCGTTGTTGGAGGATGGCTTTCAACGCTCCAGCCACCATCACATGAAGTCAAACAAAACGTTCTCCTAGCCCCAAATCTAAATCGACTTTTTTGGTCTTATTCACCAGACATTCTGATCTTGGGAATTCTTTTGATCGTAAGTGCTCTGTACATACGAGGCTTAGTAATACTTTCCAAGCGTGGCGACAAATGGCCTATTGGAAGAACAATCGCCTTTTTCTGCGGTGTTGGATTTGCTGATTACGCCACAAGCGGTGGTGTCGGAATTTATGCGCAATACTCATTTTCGTATCACATGATTGCGCACATGATCTTGGGAATGATTGCACCCATTGGTTTTGTGCTGAGCGCTCCAATTACTCTAGCGCTACGAACACTTCCAATTGGACGAAGCCAGGAAGAGCGTGGAATTCGCGGCTCAGTTATTTCCCTTATCCATTCAAAAGTTATGGGCTTTTACACCAACCCTGTCGTCGCTCTCGGCATCTTTGATGGATCTCTATTTCTGCTCTACATGACTCCGCTCTTTGGAGCCATGATGCATAGCCACACCGGTCATGTCATTATGGATATTCATTTCTTGTTATCTGGATATCTCTTCTTTCACGTGATTGTTGGAGTCGATCCCAATCCACGTAAAGTGCCACATATTGTCCGCATCATCATTCTCTTCGCGGCCATGAGCATTCATGCATTCTTCTCAATAACGTTACTTTCCACTTCAACATTGCTGGATAACGGATATTTCGCAGCACTTCATAGAACTTGGAATGTGGACCTATTGGTCGATCAACATTTAGGAGGCTCAATCGGTTGGGCTATGGGTGAAATTCCAATTCTGATTGCACTTGTCGCGACCTTCATTCAATGGGTTCGTGACGATTCTCGGGAAGCTAATCGCATCGATCGTGCCGCTGATAGAGCTGACGCTATGGGCGAAGATGATGAATTAGCCGAGTACAACCGTCATCTCGCTTCTTTACGGCTACAAGATGAGCAAGACTGATCAAATCGGCAAGTAAACTTCACGAGTGACTTTCCCTAGATTAGGCGTAATCGGCGCCGGCCAACTTGCACGCATGATGGCTGCTCCCGCAACGGAGATGGGTGTCAACTTACTTTTACTTGCGCAAGACTCGAACGAAAGTGCTGCACAAATTTGTGAGCATGTTGTGGGCAATCCAAGTGATGCTCAAGCCGTCTTAGATTTTGCACGAACGTGTGACGTCGTGACCTTTGAACATGAGCAAGTACCGCAGTCTGTAATTAAGACCCTTGAAAAAAATGGCATCAAAGTTTATCCACGCTCCGACTCCTTTATTTTTTCTCAGAATAAAGTCGAGATGCGGAAAAAAATGGATGAGCTATCTCTTCCCAATCCCCAGTGGGAAGAATATTCAGGTGGATCAACATCGCTTACTTTCCCGTTAATCGCAAAGACAATAACCGGGGGATACGATGGACGTGGCGTCTTTGTGGTAAATGCTCAACCGGAACTAGAAACTCTTTATAAAGAAATTGGGCAAACTTTGTTGCTCGAAGAGAAACTTGAATTTGATTCTGAAATCGCAATCATGGTGGCACGTTCACCACATGGCCAGGCAGCTACGTGGGCTGCAACGTGGACGGTTCAAGAAAACGGAATATGCACGACAACTGTTACACCGGTTCCTGAAATCACTGAAGAATTAGCGAGCGCTGCGGCTTCAATCGCCCTCACGATTGCTCAAGGAATTTCACTTGTCGGAGTGATGGCCGTTGAGCTCTTTCGCGTTGGCGATCGTTTGATAATTAATGAATTGGCTATGCGTCCTCATAATTCTGGTCATTGGACTATCGAAGGTTCGATTACATCGCAATTTGAACAACATATTCGTGCGGTTTTAGATCTGCCTCTTGGCGATACTGCACTCACCGCTCCGTGGGCTGTGATGGGAAATATTCTGGGCGGGGAAAAAACAGATATGTATCGCCCGTATCTTCATTTGATGGCTCGAACCCCAGCGCTGAAATTTCATCACTATCGCAAGGAAGTTCGCCCGGGTCGCAAAATTGGGCATGTAACACTTTTGGGAAGTGACCTCGTAGAATTGAGGAATGAAGTGCACCATGCACTCGACTATCTGAGCGGAGCCGTTGATGAGTAAGCAAGTTGCAATCATTATGGGTTCTGATTCCGATTGGCCAGCGATGGAAGCCGCGGCAAAAATTCTTGACGAGTGCGGTATCACTTACGAAGCAAGTGTTGTGAGTGCACATCGAACTCCTGATGAAATGATGAGTTTTGCCAAAGGAGCTGCTTCGGCCGGCTTTAAAGTAGTAATTGCTGGCGCTGGTGGTGCTGCGCATCTTCCAGGAATGGTTGCTGCTGCCACAACTCTTCCTGTAATTGGGGTTCCAGTTCCACTTAAATATTTGGATGGAATGGATTCACTGCTTTCGATTGTGCAGATGCCAGCCGGTATCCCTGTTGCAACTGTTGGAATTGGGAATGCAAAGAACGCAGGTTTGCTTGCTGCCCGAATCATCGGGAGTTCTGATGCAACAGTTTCTGCGAAAGTAGCGGAATTAATGGAGACTGCGAAAAACGAATCGCTTTCTAAGATCGTCCCAAAGCCCTAAATTTCCAACCCGCTGCTAGCCATTTTTCTCGATCAAGTGCGTTACGACCATCAATAATGATTGCTTGCGAAACCAATTCCTTGATCGCAACAGGGTCAATCTCGCGATAAATCTTCCATTCGGTCAGATGGAGAACAATTTCTGCATCGCGAACACAATCTTCGATTGAAGAAGCAAAATTAAGTACAGGGAAACGCTTTTCAGCATTAGTCATTGCTTTAGGATCGTGAACAGTTACAAGAGCGCCCGCAGCTTGAATTTGGACTGCAATATCTAGCGCAGGGGAATCACGCACATCATCGCTATCTGGCTTAAATGCAGCACCCAGAACTGCAACTTTCTTCCCACGCAAATCTTCAGACAAATCGCGACGGACGAGTTCAATCACTCTTTGGCGAGCACGCAGATTGATAGCATCAATCTCTCGCAAAAATTCAACTGCTTGTTTTGCCCCAAGCTCTTCAGCGCGCGCCATGAATGCTCGAATATCTTTTGGCAAGCATCCACCGCCGAAACCGATACCAGCTTGTAGAAATCGACTGCCAATTCGTGGGTCGTAACCAATGGCTTTTGCGAGAACAGTGACATCTCCACCTGCTGCTTCGCAAATTTCAGCCATTGCATTGATAAAGGAAATTTTTGTAGCTAAGAATGAATTTGCTGCAACCTTGACGAGTTCTGCCGTTGGCAGATCTGCTCGCACCCACGGAGTATTTTCCGCCAAGTTGGATGCATATATCTCTTTGAGGATTGATTCAGCGCGGTCATTGGTTACTCCAACAACCAAGCGATTAGGGTGCAACGTATCCTCTACTGCAAAACCTTCGCGGAGAAATTCTGGATTCCACGCTAAATCTAGCTGCGGATTGATTTCCTGCAATCTAGATTGCAATCTGGCTGCTGTTCCTACAGGAACTGTAGATTTTCCAACGACGAGTGAGCCATTCTTAGCAATCGCCCCCACTGCTTCGACTGAAGAATTAACATAAGTGAGATCTGCTGCAAGGCCGTCTTTGACTTGAGGAGTGCCCACGCAAATAAAGTGAACATCGCAATCCGATGCATCTTGTATCTGAGAAGAAAATGTGAGTCGACCAGATGAAACTTGCTCTTTGAGGAGCGTGTCTAATCCTGGTTCGTAAAATGGGATTTCACCTCTCGCGAGAGTCGCTACTTTCGCTGGGTCCACATCGATTCCAATCACGTCAAAACCAAGACTGGACATGCAGGCAGCATGAGTTGCACCGAGATATCCGGTACCAATCACAGAGATTTTGAGTGCCATTAAACAAATTGTAGTGCCCCTAAACGGTACCTTGGGAGCGTGAAATTTCCTGGCGTGAGCGTTGTCCTACCAATCCTTAATGAGGAGCGCTTCCTTGAGCATGCCATTGAGGCAATTCTTGCTCAGAGATACGAGGGAGATTTGGAAGTAATTTTGGCGCTCGGCCCGTCAAAAGATAAAACAAATGAAATTGCAGAAAGACTTCATCAAAAAGATCCTCGAGTGGTCTTAGTAAATAGCCCATCCGGGAGGACAGCGGCGGGACTTAACTTGGCGATAAAAGAAGCCACCTTTGAAATCATCTGCCGAATCGATGGCCACGCCGAAATTTCAGAAACCTACATTCGCGATGCCGTTGAAATCATGAACGAAACGGGCGCAGTAAACGTCGGTGGAATTATGGCGGCAGTTGGGAAAACTCCTTTCGAAGGAGCGGTGGCAACAGCGATGCGCTCACCACTTGGCGTTGGAGGAGCACGTTTTCACATTGGCGGAAAAGCTGGCCCAGCTGACACTGTCTATTTAGGAGTCTTTAAGAAATCTGCGCTTGATGAAGTTGGTTTGTATGACGAACGTTTTACTCGAGCGCAAGATTGGGAATTGAATTATCGCCTTCGACAAAGCGGCGGAATCATTTGGTTTGATCCACGATTGATTGTTACATATCGCCCTCGACCAACTTTAAGAACCCTTTCCAAACAATATTTTGAATACGGGCGCTGGCGCCATGCAGTCGTGAGAACCCATAAAGGAACTGCAAATTACAGATATTTAGCGCCACCTTTGGCAACTTTAATTATATTCATGTCACTTATTGCTGGCGCGATTTTCCACCCACTTCTATTTATTCCGGCGCTTACGTACGCAGCTGCTGTATTGCTCGGTTCCTTCGTAATCGGCAAGAATGTATTTGAGAAAATTGCCTTGTCGTCCGTGCTCGTAACGATGCATATTTCGTGGGGTATCGGATATTTATTCTCTCCACGGAAACTTATTTCATGAAGAAGTTATTACTTCTTTCTTTGCTCGTTTTAATTCCTTCAACGGCGAGCGCCTCTACAGTTCCTGAACGTTTTTATGTCAATGGAAGTGGATTTGGGCACGGAGTTGGCTTAAGTCAGATTGGCGCGAAAGGATTAGCGCTCGAGGGGAAAAGCTCAAATGACATTATTAATTACTTTTTCCCCGGAACAACAATTGATACTCAGACAGAACTAAACAGCATCCGTGTAAATATTGCCCATGCGACAACGTATGTAACGATTGTGAATCCCACCGGCGTTATTTCGCTCAATAAGAACGATGGAGCACCGGTTGCAACAGTTCCCGTTGGAAGTACACTGAAATTTGCAGTTGTATCCAAGGTAATTTCTCCAACAATTGCCACGCCAAAGCAGAAATCGCTTGTTGTGCCTGCTGCATCAACGTGGAGTGTCACATGGGATTCCGGAACAATAATTACCGTTAACAACGGTGGGGTAACCACAAAGCTGGCGTATGGTTTCGTGAATCTCAAAGATGTAAGCAACAAAATTGAATTGACGACAACCCTTCGACTTAATGATCAATATATCTACGGGATAAGCGAGATGTCTTCATCCTGGCCCGCAGCAGCACTTCAGGCACAAGCGGTTGCTTCACGTACATATGGTTTATCACGAATGGGAAGTCTGCGAAAAGAATGTGATTGCAATATTTATAATTCCAAGTATGACCAAGCATATGTGGGGTACTCCAAAGAGTCGGAGGCAAAATATGGGTCTTTATGGAAAGCGGCAGTGGACGCGACAAGTGGGCAAGTTATTACATATCTAGGCAAGCCAATCAATGTTTATTTCTCCTCGTCAAGCGGAGGTATTACACAAAAAGCTTCAGATGTTTGGGGTACTGATTTTCCTTATTTAACCAATGTCCCAGATCCGTGGAGCTTGGATATTGTTCTCAATCCTCAATATGCGCATTGGCTCCGAGTCGTGAGTCAGAGTGATGCAGCAAAAGCATTTGGTCTTAGCGATGTTGCAACAATGAAAGTAGATGCCAGAACAACATCAAATAGCGCTCTATCGGTAACTGCAACGTCCAGTGCAGGAAAGAGTTCGCAACTCTTGGTTGGAGTCTTTAAAACAAAACTTCTTATTCCAGCATCCTGGTTTGATATAACTAGTTAGCGTGAAGAATTGAATTCAAGCCTTCCCATACTCCAGTTTTAGGAGTTGCTTCGATAGCGCCGGTTTGGGAATTGCGTCGGAAAAGTAAGTTATTCGCTCCAGAAAGTTCGCGAGCTTTTACTGTTGCGCCATCTGGAAGAGTGACTTTAGATCCAGCAGTTATATATAAACCAGATTCCACAACACATTCATCGCCAAGAGATATGCCAAGACCCGCATTTGCACCGAGAAGTGAACGTTCTCCAATGGCTATAACGGCTTTTCCGCCACCGCTAAGAGTTCCCATGATGGATGCGCCACCGCCGATATCACTTCCATCGCCAACGACGACGCCAGCGCTGATACGTCCTTCAACCATGGATTTCCCAAAGGTGCCTGCGTTGAAGTTAACAAATCCTTCATGCATCACAGTTGTACCGGAAGCAAGGTGCGCTCCAAGGCGAACTCGATCCGCATCTGCGATACGCACTCCTTCAGGAACTACGTAATCAACCATACGTGGGAATTTATCGACACTAAAGACCGTGAGATTTCCGAGCGCTGCCCGTAAGCGTTGTTGAGTTAACGAGAAATTTTCAAGTGAACATGGACCCGCTGATGTCCAGGCTACGTTTGTTAGTAATCCAAATATTCCATCCAGATTTATTCCGTGAGGCTTTACCAAACGATGGGAAAGTAGATGAAGTCTTAGATATGCGTCACTGGCATCTTGTGGAGCTGCGTCAGTCTCAATCTCAATATTTACTTCGCGTTTTGTAACACCACGAAGCGGATCAGGCTTGAGAAATTCAGCGCGGTCCGGAGCGGCGGTAGGTGCACCTAACCCAAGAGAGAGGTACCACGTGTCGAGTACATCACCGTTTGATGCGACTGTTGCAACGCCAAATCCGAATGCTTTTCCCATGAGCCAAACGTATCAAGTTACTCATATCTCCGTACACTTCAGCCCATGCGTATTTCCGTTTACTGTTCATCAGCCCCTGATCTTGACCCAGTCCATCTAGAACTGGCGTACGAAATTGGCAAAGGTATAGGCGAGCGTGGCTGGGATCTTGTCTGGGGTGGCGGAGCGATCTCGATGATGGGTGCAGTAGCTCGTGGAACGCGAGAGCACGGCGGAAAAACTTTTGGAGTAATACCAACGAAATTATTGCAGCTAGAAATAGAAGATAAAGAGTCGACAGAAATTATTGAAGTTGATTCGATGCGCACACGAAAAGCAAAGATTGAGGAGTTGAGCGATGCATTTATTGCTCTGCCTGGCGGAATTGGAACGTTAGAAGAATTCTTTGAAATTTGGGTTGGCCGCTATCTCGGATTTCATGAGAAGCCCATTGCGGTCTGTGATCCAACCGGCGCATATGGTCCGCTTCAGGTGGCACTCGAGCATTTGGCCACGTTAAATTTCATGAAAAGCGGTCAAAGCCATCTTGTCTCGTGGACTTCTACGGTTGCGGACGCTCTTGATGCCTGCGCTCGCTAGTAACCTTCTCATATGTCCACCCTCGCGCAGCTGCTCGACAGCCTTCCCGAGGAACAGCGAATTATTCTCGTAGCCCACTACCTGCGGGGGAAAAGCGCGGCAGGTATTGCTGCCACATTAGGCGTACCACAAAAGTCGGTAGAAAACATTATTGCGATCGGCAAAGCAGAGCTTCTAAAAGCACTCGAATCGAAGTAATTTCACGCCTAAAATACGGTGGCCATCGCTCGATTTCACTTGTAAGGCATCTCTTTGAGATACTACTCCTCTGGTTTTCTCATTTTGAATGAAGGAGTTATACATGGCAGCCATGAAGCCACGCACTGGTGATGGACCCATGGAAGTTACCAAGGAAGCTCGCTCATACGTGATGCGCATTCCTCTTGAAGGTGGCGGACGCCTTGTTGTTGAGCTCAACCTTGAAGAAGCAACCAATCTTGGAAGCGTTCTTCAGGCAGCGGTAGCCCTCGTCAAGAAGTAACGGGCAAACAACACCCCAACAATCGAGACAGGAATCGTCAAAAAGATTCCCATGATTGCTAATGATTTTTCTGCTGAACTTTGAAGTGCAACGTTCGCAAAAATAAGAGCAACGTCTAGACCTAATGACGCGATAAATCCGGCAATGACAAGTTCACGCATTTTGAGTCTCATTGCATGCTCGTGCCTCATGCGAAGTATCACGTAACCCAAAGTTGCTCCAAGAATAATTCCAATGGGTTTTCCAACCGTACGCGAGACTATGAGATCCCAAACAAGTGGATTTTTAACTGCTTTCCAAGAAAATTCAAAAGTTGTGGATACCGATGCAACAAGGAAAATTGGGAGAGCTACGAAATAACCAATTTTCTTCATTATTACGAATCCACGCGCACCCCACAGAAGACCGAGTGCCGCACCTAAAATCGTTGGGTGAATTCCCCCTTGTGATGATGTAACTACACCAAGGACAAGTATCGAGCCAATGTCATCGGCTATGGCAAGAGCTAACAAGAAAATTCGAAGAGTTCTTTGCATGTGAGATGGAAAAATCGCCAGCGCAATAAGGACAAATGGCAGGTCGGTCGCCATAGGAATGCCCCACCCAGATTTTGGGGCAGTTGTAAATAGAGATAACCCCAAGTAAATAAGCGCGGGGACAGTCATGCCACCAAGAGCCGCAAGCACCGGCGCAATTAAGTGACGCCTATCGGTGTGCCTGGAAATTTCCATTCGGAGTTCTTGCCCGATTGCAAAGAAAAAGAGCAGAAGGGGCCACGTGAGCAACCAATCTCGCCACACGGGGTCCATCCAGTTCACATTCACCTCAATAATTCGTTAAGTTCGGAGATGTGAAAAAAGCTTTAAGACCACTGATCACATCTGGTGCCGATTCTAGAACCATAACGTCCTGGGATGGCATAGACGCAATCGCA
>CANCGX010000034.1 GCA_947377725.1 Actinomycetota bacterium | reverse complement strand
TGGAAAGATTTCCGCACAGTGAACTCAGAGTTCTTTGTGGAAATTGGTTCACCTGGTGGTGCAAGCAAAGTTGGAGTGACCAATTCAGATCACACCATCGTTGTCGCAGTTCCGCCTAAATCAAACTAAGGAATTCAACTGAAACTTCCGGATTTTCCTTGGGATGCGCTCGCGCCATATGGAGATCGCGCCAGACAACATCCTGGTGGCTTAATTGATTTATCCGTGGGAACCCCTGTTGACCCAACCCCAACTTTCATCCAAGACGAATTAGTTCGCGCTTCAAATTCTCCGGGCTATCCGCTGACCATCGGTTCAGTACAACTTCGCACTTCAATGCGAAACTGGGCAGAAAAAATATTGGGAGTCACGGGAGATTTTGATGTTCTTCCCACCATCGGTTCGAAAGAATTAATCGCTTGGTTACCAACTCTCCTTAACTCAAAATCAGTTAATTACCCCGACATTGCATACCCAACATATTTAGTGGGTGCGCTGATCAACAATGCTAAAGCTCAGACTGTTGGGATTTCTCCAGAGTCATGGCAAAAAGCTGATTTAACATGGATTAACTCTCCTTCAAATCCCACTGGGCGAGTTCACTCTGTCGGAGAATTGCAAGCAGTTATTGATTTCAGTCGTCGCAACGATGCTGTCATTGCTTCAGATGAGTGTTATTTAAATTTCCCAGCAACCGGCCAACCGGCTCCAGTATCAATTCTTAAAGTTGCAGATGGAAATAATACGAACCTCTTATCGGTTATCTCGCTCTCAAAGCGAAGCAATTTAGCCGGTTACCGGGCTGGACTCATTGTCGGAGATCCAAAACTCATTTCACATATTCGCGAAATTCGTAAGCACGCCGGAATGTTGGTGCCAGCGCCAGTTCAGAGCGCAATGGCGGTGGCCTTAGATGATGAAGCACACGTCATGGAGCAGGCAGCCAGATATGCGGCTCGCAGAGATCTTCTAAAACCCGCACTTGAAGCAGCTGGATTCATAGTGGAGCACACACATGCAGGGCTTTACGTGTGGTGCACAAGAAACGAAGAAGATTGGGATTCAATCAACTGGCTTGCCGATCGAGGAATTCTTGCAACACCGGGCCACTTCTACGGCGAAGCAGGCAATCAACATATCCGAGTCGCATTGACTTCTACGGATGCACTTATTGCTGAAGCAGCACAAAGAATTTCAGCTTAATATGCAGAGAAAAATAACCTCAGCCATCCTGTTGGTCGGCGGCATGGGTACTCGTATGCAACCTCTTACATTCTCAACTCCAAAGCCAATGCTGAAGGTCGCAGGGGTGCCATTTACAGAGCATCAAATTGTGAAAGCACGAGAAGCAGGAATAACTGAAATTGTTTTGGCAACAAGCTTTATGGCCGAAATATTTGAACCATATTTTGGCAATGGTGAAAAGTTTGGCCTGAAGATTTCTTACGCAGTTGAAGAGAGCGCCCTAGGTACCGGTGGCGCAATTAGAAATGCAGCAAAGAAGCTTTCTGGCACGGGACCTGTAGTTATTTTTAATGGCGATGTATTGAGTAGCCACAACCTGCGAGAACAGATGGAATTTCATGAAACTAATAATGCAGATGTGACCTTGTATTTGACTGAAGTTCCTGATGCGAGAGCATTTGGTGTTGTGGAGCTTGACGCATCCAAGCGGATACTAACCTTCAACGAAAAAATGGAAAACCCACCGACCAACATGATCAATGCGGGTTGTTATATTTTTAATCACGACGTTATCGAAAGCATTCCCGAAAACGCCGTTATATCTGTTGAACGCGAAACATTCCCTGGACTTCTCAATAATGATGGTCGACTATTTGGATTTGTTGATTCGAATTATTGGTTAGATATTGGTAACCCAGGAGCTCTGCTTAAAGCGACGAGTGATTTGATTTCGGGGGTTGCATCTTCTAGCGCCGTGGATGAGGCTCTCGCAGACGGGCGAATTTTTCGACGAGATTCAACACTTCTACACGGAGAAAATGTAGTTTTTGAGCAACCCTCAACTCAGGATTCAGGTTGCTTTATTGGAAGCGGTGCAGTAATTGGATCGCAATCAACTCTCTCGAGATGTGTTGTTGGAGAGAACGCAATAGTTGGTGAAAAAGCAGTATTAATCAATACTTTTGTGGCACCTGGATTTCACGTACCAGCAGCGACGTTGGCGGAGAATGCATTTCTTGGTTTTACTCGCTAAAAATGACTGAACATTTAGCGACAAAGGTGCAATTTCTTTGGAAAATCTTTAGGAAATAGGGGGTTCCTGGACTTGACGTAGAGGGGGTTACACGCGTGTAATTCTCCTTAAGAAGCCCGGGGGTAACCTGCGGGGCCGCTAGCGTGAAAGCCAATCTAGCCAATAACTAGGAGTTTGTTTATGACAGAACGCCAGAGCGACCTTTCCTCAGTTGCCATCTCTTCACAATTCCCATCGAATTCAGATGGCGTAGAACTATCATGGCAAGAGCGCGCATTATGTGCTCAAACCGATCCAGAAGCTTTCTTCCCTGAAAAGGGTGGATCTACACGCGAAGCAAAAAGAGTTTGTCTCTCCTGCGATGTCCGTGGCGAATGCCTTGAATACGCCCTAGGGCACGATGAGCGCTTTGGAATCTGGGGCGGTCTGTCTGAGCGTGAACGCCGTCGTTTAAAGCGTCGTACAGCTTAATAAGTGGAGCCTTGCGGGCTCTTTCTATAGGCTCGTTAGATGGCAGATAAGTTCTTCGTAACCGCAGTCATCGTGACCCACGATGGCGCGTCATGGCTGCCTCAAGTGATAGCTGCGTTGGGTTCTCAAACGCGAAAGATTGATCGCATTGTTGCAGTTGATACAGGATCGTTAGATACATCCATCAAACTATTAAAGTCATCGGGAATTCCTTGCTTCGAAGAAGATCGAGATTTGGGTTATGGCGATGCAATTGAGCACGCACTTGAATTAACGCCGCAAGTTGATGAGAACGAATGGATCTGGCTAATTCATGATGACTGTGCGCCAGATAAGAATGCACTTGCAGAACTTCTAGCTGCAGTCGAAGAACGTCCACAAGTTGCAATAGCCGGACCAAAATTACGCGGCTGGTATGACCGCGATCATTTATTGGAAATTGGAATTTCCATTGCCTCAAATGGCGCTCGCTGGACTGGATTGGAATACCGCGAGCAGGATCAAGGACAACACGATGGAGTTCGTGAAGTTCTAGCTGTGAGCACAGCGGGCGCAATAATTCGCAGAAGTGTTTACGAAGAGCTTGGTGGCCTCGATACCAATTTAGCGCTCTTCCGAGATGACGTTGATTTGGGTTGGCGTGCATATGTTGCTGGCCACTCTGTAATAGCGGTTCCAACTGCGATTGCTTATCACGCAGAAGCATCATCATCAGAGCGCCGAGCTGTCGATGTATCGGAAGCGTTTCTACATAGACCTTTACTTTTGGATCGACGAAATGCAGCTTACGTATTGCTTGTTAACTCTTCGTGGTGGGCACTTCCTTGGATATCCCTCCAATTATTGAGTTCCGGAATCGCACGCGCCATCATTAATCTTTTAGCAAAGCTGCCTGGGTATGCAGGCGATGAGATTGCCGCAGTTGCACTTCTGTTTGTAAATCCAAAAGAAATTTTTCAAGCCAGACGTTTCCGTAAGAAGAAACGTTTAATTTCTTCCCGAATTATTCGTCGCTTCATTCCTCCTCGTTGGTCGCAAATTCGTATGACCACTGAACGCGTGGCAAACACGATTTCCCAATCGATTCGCCCGAATGATCTTCAAGAACGCCCAGGATCGACGCAGTCCTATTCAGATATTGGTGTCATCGGAGAGAGCTTTGATGATCCTGAATTACCAGTGTCGAAGGAAGAGCCGTTATGGAAGCTGGTTGCTAAGAAACCTCACTTCATTCTCTTCTTCTTAATGGCTGTTATATCTGTATTTGCAGCTCGAAACCGGTTGGGTGATTTATCCGGGGGAGCACTTGCTACTGCGCCAAGAAGTGGCTTAACACTTATTACACAATACGCAGAATCCTGGCATGTGGTCGGCTTGGGATCTGCTGTTACGACTCCACCGTGGATTCCAATTCTCGGATTAGCATCCGTTCTTACGGGTTTTAATTTGCCCTTATTCATAACGTTGCTATTTTTACTGGCACCAATTCTTGCTTTCTACGTATTTTTCAGAGTCCTCACCAAACTTGGATCTACGCGGTACTACGCACTTATCGGTGCCGGAATCTATGCCTTTTCGCCAGTGCTTTGGGCATCGATTAATCAAGGGCGCCTGGGAACAATTGTGATTATTTTGATTGCCCCCTTTCTCTATTTTGTCTCTCCATTCACACGGGACAACGAACAAGCTTCTTGGCGTCGAATTTTTGCAATTTCACTGCTGATCGGAGTTTTCTGCGCTTTCAATCCGATTGTGTTAGCAGGTTGGTTGGTGCTTCAAGGCGCGCGGCTTTCTGTAAACATTTATGAACTCCGACATCATTATCAAGAGCTCGGGTTCCAAAAGTTATTATTTTCAGAGGAGACAGAACCCCTGAAACGTCGGTTCGCTCTTCTTATTACGCCATGGCTTATCACAATGCCTTGGTCTGCAAGCATGGCACTTCACCCAACTCAGTTCTTCCTCGAACCTGGAATCCCACTTGCATCGGGAGTTCGTTGGCCCGAATTTCTTGCAAACCCTGGAGGCGTGGGTGCTCCACCTCTCTGGCTAATTTCTCCCGTACTTCTTTTTGCTCTCGCCGCCTTTGCCATTGATCGTTTGCGAACCGCAAGCCTCATGGCCACTTCGGTCATTGCCGCCGCAATTGCGCTGAGTTCATTTACTATCCCTGGACATGGAAGCTCGGCAAATATTTGGACGGGCCCAATAATTGCAATTGCGACTGCGCTTTTAATTCCTGGAGTGCTTTTGTATGCGCAAGAGTTCATCCCGACGCTTCGAGAAATTCCACTTGGAAAGAGGCATTTCGTTACATCACTCATTGTTTTAGTAACGGCCGTATCCTTAGTGGGTACTCCGATTTGGGCCATTACTGGCGGAGCAGAGTCACTTGTTAGAGCGAATCAAGCACAAGTTGTTCCTGCATTTGTAACCGCCCTTGCCGACACCCCAGCACGGCCAAAGACAATTGTTATTAACTCGATTGACGGACAAACTGTTTATGACATTTCTCGCGGAACGGATATTCAATTAGGCGGAGCGGATGTCTCTGTTCCACCACCTCGTGAAGTCGTCCAAACCATGAATGACCTTGTCACAGGTTCTGGAATTACATCAGCAAAGATCCTTGGCCGATTTGGAATTCAATACATCTTCTTAAAGTCCATTAGCAATACGGGTCTTGTGAGAATTATTGATGGAAGTGGTGGCTTTGCAAGAATGTCATCAACTTCAAATGGCATTGTTTGGAAAGTCGTTGGTGCATCGCCACGAGTCCTTTTCGTCGCACAAGACAAATCAACCATGACAATTCCTTCAACTGATTTCAGCGCAGAAACGAATGTGACTCAACCAGGAGTCATTGTTGTTGCTGAAAAGTACGATCAGGATTGGCGATTACTGCTTGACGGAGTTCGAATTCCATTAGAGCACGCTGCAAATGGATTGCCAATATTTACCATTCCGCATGCTGGTCGCGTAACAGTGCTGCACGACGGGACGTTCCATAGAACTTTAATTTCTCTTCAATTAATTTTCTTGTTGTCAGTAATAGTTCTGGCTTTGCCCGCAGGACGACGCCGACGCGAAGTGCCGTTAGAAGAGTTGGTCTAAATCGAATGAAAATTCAGAGTTTTCTTAAATCATCAAGGAACTTACTTGATGAGCGTATTTTCGGCATAGCCGTGATTCTCACATTGGCGTTTGCGATTTCTTATGCAGCACCTGTTGCGCAAAAGAGTCAGCGGGCTCAAAGTGATTACCCAGCAACTGTTTGCCCTGCGAAATTGGGTGACGGCACCACCACAGCTTTTCTTCCAAAATATAAGAGCCTTGTCAGGCACGTAACGAAGAAATCGGTATCTTTTTATAAGTCACGAACCGCAAGTGAGAATATTTCACAAAGCGCTCTTCTTGTTGACAGTAACCCTGCCACGACTTTTGTCCTAAACAATTCTGGAAATGGAATTGGCATGGCAATTTGCGAATCGGGAAATGCCGATCAATGGTTTGTCGGAGGATCTGGTGGCGTAACTAGCAAAGGCCAACTTGATATTGTGAATAGCGGTCTTAGTCCCGCTCTTGTAGACATCACGCCATATACATCGAAACATGTCCTCCCTGTGGTCTCCGTTTCGATTCCCGCAAATTCCGATCGCTCGGTTCTTGTCGATGCCCTCGTCCCTGGTGATGAGACGGTTGCGCTTCATGTAGTTACACGAAATGGCCGCGTTACAAGCTTCCTCTTTGATCGCCGCAAGAAGGGTCTTAAAGCACTAGGTTCTGATTACGTTAATTCCCAAGCGACTCCTTCGCAGCATCTGGTTATTCCCGCTATTTTGCAATCATCAAGTGGAAAAGTTGCCTCAACCTTGCGAATTTTGGTGCCGGGTAATCTTGATGCAAATCTAAAAATGACACTTAATTCCGGGGATGGAGCATTCACTCCAGTTGGTTTCGATGGAAGGGTTGTTCCTCACGGAAAAGTTTTCGACATTCCTTTAGCATCTCTCACCTCATCAACTCCTATGTCAGTCGTTTTAGATTCAGATCAACCTGTCGTGGCATCTGTGCTTACACAATTTGGCACTAGTGATTTTGCTTGGGCTACCCCAGTTCTTAATTTCACAAATGTTTCATTTAATTTCACTGGGCTGTCTCCGAAATTTGTTTTCACCGGTAGCGCTATCAATATCGGAGTCTCTTGGAAGAGTGCGAGTGGAAAGAGTCTGCACGCGAAAATCAAGGGGAGCGATATCGCTTTCTGGAGTCCAAGTAAGAGTGGCCTCAAGACCGTCACCTTCACTAATCTTTCAAAGAAGCCGGCATTTGGTGGAGTAATCCTTCGAAATTCAACGGGTGCCCAAATTGCATACCTTCCACTTACAGCTGGTGCGACTTTGGAGAAATCTTCCCTTCCGGTGGTCGACGTCAGAAGTCTTTCTCGATGAAATCCACGATTTTTACTCGTTGGCGCGATAACCTCTCAATATGAGAAGCGTTCAACGGACCGGTCGCACCTGCTCAAGGGCGAGTTGTCGATCAGTTGCGAGCAAAACGCTCACCTATATCTACGCAGATTCCACAGCAGTGCTCGGCCCACTTGCGACATTTGCCGAACCTCACTCTTACGATTTGTGTGTGCAACATAGTTTGACTTTGACTGTGCCAAACGGGTGGAACGTCATCAAGCACGAGCCAGAAGGTGAAAGCGCAGGTCCGAGTGACGATGATTTGATGGCGATTGCTGATGCGGTTCGTGAAACAGCTCAGTCATCGGCGCAGTCGAACTCGCCCCAGGTTGAATTACAGCAAGACATAGGCCGTCGGGGTCACCTCCGAGCGCTACCTTCTAATTAGCTAACTAGCCTGTAGGTTAGGAATATGTTTACACGCGAATTCCTCGACACCATCATGAAGGCATACGACGTAAGAGGTTTGGTTGATGATGAAATCACACCTGATTTCACCTTCGCATTAGGAGCGGCATTTGCTCAGTTCTTGATGGAAGAACGCGAACCTGCCACCGTTGTTATTGGCGAAGATATGCGCCCCTCCTCACCGCTACTAGCTCAGGCATTTGCAGATGGTGTGACGTCACAAGGTTTCGATGCGATTCGAATTGGTTTAGCATCCACAGACATGGCTTACTTTGCCTCTGGAAAGTTAAATCTTCCCGGTGCGATGTTCACCGCTAGCCACAATCCCGCTGAATACAACGGAATTAAACTTTGTAAGAGTGCAGCACGTCCGATTGGAAAAGAAACAGGACTTCTCCGGATTCGCGATTTAATCGTGGAGGGAGTTCCTCTCTCTTTCCGCGCAATGGGCAAAGTTACTGAAAAAGATATGCTCCACGATTACGTGGAATTTCTCCTATCACTTTTCGGAAGTGAATTAACTTCGGCCCAACGTCGCTTGAAGGTTGTCATTGATGCCGGCAATGGAATGGCTGGCCACACGGCGCCTGCTGTTATGGAACGTCTCAACGTTGAAGTGATCCCGATGTATTTCGAATTAGACGGAACTTTCCCAAATCACGAAGCAAATCCAATTGATCCAGCTAACGTTGCGGATTTGCAAAAAGCTGTTAAGAAACATAAAGCTGATATCGGACTTGCCTTTGACGGTGATGCCGATCGTTGCTTCCTTATCGATGAGACAGGGGCGATAGTTACTCCATCAACACTTACGGCATTAATCGCAGTAAGAGAGTTAAAGCGCAAACCTGGTTCTTCTGTTATCTATAACTTGATCTCTTCAAAAGCAGTTCCAGAAGTTATTGTAGAAAACGGTGGAAAGCCCGTGCGTTCTCGAGTCGGACATTCCTACATCAAAGCAATGATGGCGGAAACCGGAGCTGTATTTGGCGGCGAACATTCAGGACATTTCTACTTTACTGATTTTTGGCGTGCTGATTCTGGAATGCTCGCAGCTCTCTTCGCATTGGCGGAACTTTCTGGAAGCGATAAGTCGCTCTCGGAATTGTTGAAGCCGTACAACAGATATGTAGTAAGTGGTGAAATTAATACTCGAGTTGTAGATGCCCAAGCGTCCCTGAATGTGATTCGTGAATCTTTCAAACAAGATTATGAAATTGATGAATTAGATGGGGTCACTGTTACCGCAGAGGAATGGTGGTTTAACGTGCGTCCCTCTAATACGGAGCCACTTCTCCGCCTCAATGTTGAGGCTGTGAATGAGGCTACGCTGAATAAAGTGCGGGAAAAGGTCCTCGAGCTCATCGGGTAAACTTTCCCTAGATTCAACTAGCCAACCGAAGCCTCGGATATTCTTTTAGGAGCACCCGTGTCTGTACAAGTAGCAGTTTCACACGACATCGCAAACCCAGATCTAGCCGCAGAAGGCAAAAAGCGCATCGAGTGGGCTGGTAGAAATATGCCAGTTCTCCAACAAATTAAAGAGCGCTTCGAGAAAGAAAAGCCTTTTGTAGGTATTCGTATTGCTGCTTGCATGCACGTCACAACTGAGACAGCGAACTTAATGTTGGCACTGAAGGCTGGTGGAGCTGAACTCGCGCTCTGCGCATCAAATCCTCTTTCAACACAAGATGACACAGCAGCTGCGCTTGTCCATGAGTATGGACTTTCAGTATTTGCACGTAACGGCGTTGATCGTGATGGCTACTACTCTCACCTAAATTCAGCTCTTGATATCAAGCCTGACTTCGTCTTTGACGATGGTTGCGATCTTGTCAACACACTTCACACAACAAGAACTGAATTGATTCCTGGAATTCTTGGCGGATGCGAAGAAACAACAACGGGAGTTATTCGTCTTAGTCAAATGTCAAAAGATGGAGCTCTTAAGTTCCCAATGATCGCCGTTAATGACACAGATACAAAGCATATGTTCGATAACCGTTTTGGAACAGGCCAATCGACTCTTGACGCAATTTTCCGTGCAACGAATCAGCTCATTGCAGGAAAAGTATTTGTTGTCGCTGGATTTGGTTATTGCGGCAAGGGAGTGGCTGAACGCGCTAAGGGTATGGGTGCGGATGTAGTGGTCACTGAAATTGATCCAACAAAGGCTTTGGATGCACTTATGCAAGGCTTCCGAGTATTGCCTGCGATTGATGCAGCGCGTATCGGTGATGTCTTCATTACTGTGACAGGTAACCGCGATGTATTGCGCGATGAGCACTTCCAGGTCATGAAAGATGGAGCAATCATGGCTAACTCTGGTCACTTTGATATTGAAATTGATGTTGCTTGGCTTGAACAAAATGCAAAGCAAAAGAATTCTAAAATTCGTCACCAAACCGATGAATACGTAATGGCAAATGGCAATCGCCTTCTTCTTATTGCCGAAGGCCGCTTGGTTAATCTCGGCGCAGCCGAAGGTCACCCTGCAGCAGTAATGGATATGTCTTTCTCGGATCAAGCACTTACCGCGGAATACCTACTGAAGGCTGCTAAAGACCTAGCTCCAGGACTTCACAATGTGCCAACAGAAATCGACAAAGAAGTTGCTCGTTTGAAGCTTGCAAGCATGGGTGTAGAAATCGATGTTTTGACCACAGCACAAGAGCTCTACTTGAACTCTTGGGAACACGGCTCCTAATGCCACTCATCATGGTCGTTGATGACGACCAAGATTTAGCGGAGATGTTAGGGATTGTTCTTAACGGATCCGGATTTGAAGTGGACTTAGTAAATAACGGCGATTCGGTTATGGACATATTCAAAGCCAATGTGCCGGATTTAGTTTTGTTAGATGTGATGTTGCCAGGAATCGACGGTATTGAAGTTTGCCGCCGTATCCGAGAAGTTTCAATGGTTCCAATTGTCATGCTTACAGCCAAAGGCGATACGCATGATGTAGTTCTTGGACTTGAAGCAGGCGCAGATGATTACATGGTCAAACCATTTAATCCATCAGAATTAGTAGCACGACTAAAAGTTAGACTCCGTAGAACGGT
>CANCGX010000033.1 GCA_947377725.1 Actinomycetota bacterium | reverse complement strand
GGTCTACCTGATGAGGTGCTTGGAGTTGGAAATCTGACTTTTGAAGGCGTGGATGAATCTAATTCAATTCTATTTACGTATGAAGATGGTTCCCAAGCTGCGCTCACCAACTGCATCAATGTAGCTGGGCCGTGCAACGCAGTCATTCTCGGCACTGAAGGATCGATTGAAATCGATCGCACTTTTTACGCACAAACAACTTTCACTGTTTATGACAATAAGCGAAACGTTGTAAAGCGCTATGACACACCTCCTGTCCCTGGGACTGGACGTCAATTCCAAGCTATTGAAGCTGAGCGCTGTGTGGTAGCAGGCCTTCTCGAGTCTCCAATTATGTCCGTAGAAGAATCTGTTGATCTCATGCAGATTCTTGACGATCTTCGTCTAGAACTCGGCGTTGTGTGGGATTACGAGGACAGTATTGAATGAGTTCTTTGGGAGCTTCAACTCGCTTAACTGACATCCTGAGTTACTCTCACGATGCATCTCACTACGCGCTGAAGCCTCAATCTGTTTACACTCCACAAAATTCTGAAGAACTAGCGGAAATATTTAAACTCGCAACCAATCTTGGCGTTGGGATTACATTTCGTTCTGGTGGAACCAGCCTGAGTGGCCAAGCCATATCTGATGGATTCATGGTGGATACTCGAAAGAATTTCCGTGAAATCTCCGTTGGAGAATCTGGCCAAACAGTGACTGTGAGTCCTGGCGCAACCGTTCGCGCCGTCAATGGGGCACTTGCCAGACACAAACGAAAATTGGGACCAGATCCAGCCAGTGAAATCGCTTGCACGATTGGCGGAGTTGTAGCAAATAATTCAAGTGGAATGTGTTGCGGAACGGAACAGAATTCCTATCAAACTATCGAATCACTCGTTCTCGTTCTGCCAAATGGCCTCGTTGTAGATACCGGTGCGATGGATGCCGATGATCATCTTGAATTTAACGCGCCAGATATTTATACCGGGCTTATCGCGATTCGAGATCGCGTGCGCTCCAATCCAGAATCTGTCGCACTTATTGAACGTCTTTTCAGCATAAAGAACACCATGGGATATGGCGTTAATTCCTTTCTTGATTTTGACTCCCCTGCAAAAATTCTTGAACATCTCATTATTGGAAGTGAAGGAACTCTGGCTTTCGTAGAAGAGGCAACGTTTAGAACTGTGCCGGCCTTTTCGGATATGGCTACTGGGCTTCTTATCTTTTCATCGCTTTCAGATGCAACCGGGTCACTTCCAGCTCTCGTGAAGGCAGGATTTGCAGCCATTGAATTGATGGATGCAACTAGCCTGCGCGTAGCTCAACGCGATCCACAAGCTACCGACGAACTTAAAGCTATTTCGGTTGATAAGCATGCGGCGCTCTTGATTGAATTCCAAGAAGCCTCAGCTGAGGAATTGGCAAGGAAAATTGCGGAAGTGACTCCACTGTTGAATTCCCTTCCCCTTATTCAACCTGCAAATCTCACATCAGATGCGGCTATTCGAAATCAAATGTGGCATATCCGAAAAGGTTTGTATGCAACTGTCGCCGGAAATAGAAAGACAGGTACTACCGCACTTCTTGAAGATATTGCCGTACCAGTCGGTCAATTACTTTCGACCTGCGAAGAATTAACGGAACTTTTTGCGAAACATAACTACGACGACTGTGTAATTTTTGGTCATGCCCGCGATGGAAATATCCATTTCATGCTCAATGAAGATTTTGAGAATCCAGATCAATTATCGCGATATCGCGCTTTCACAGAAGAAATGGTTGAGCTGGTACTTCGTCACGGAGGGACCTTAAAAGCCGAACACGGCACGGGTCGCATGATGGCACCATTTGTGCGCAGACAATATGGCGAAGAACTTTACGAAGTCATGTGGGCTATCAAGCGACTTCTAGATCCGGCCGGAATTCTTAATCCTGGAATCATTTTGACGCAGAATTCAAACATTCACCTTGAGAATTTAAAGACTATTCCGAAAATTGAAGCCGTCGCAAACTCATGTGTTGAATGCGGATATTGCGAACCAGTGTGCCCTAGTAAGAATTTGACCCTCACTCCCCGTACTCGAATAGTTATGCGTAGGGAATTAGCGCTTGCAACATCACGAGGTGATCTCGCGACTGCTAATCAAATTGAAAAAGAATTCACATATGAAGGTGAAGATACTTGCGCTGTAGACGGGATGTGCGCCTCATCCTGCCCACTCGCCATTAATACAGGTTCACTTGTGCGTGAACTTCGCTCACAAAGCGCAAGCCCTATTTTCAAATCATCTTGGAAATTTGCTGCGAAGAACTGGTCTCTCTTTACGCGTCTTGCTTCTGCGTCACTCAAGATTGCCGATGTGCTTCCAGGCGTCGATAAATATCCAGTCGGTGGAAAGAAACGAAATTCAGTTCGCGCCCAGAACCCTGATGCAATCTTCTTCCCATCTTGCGTAGGAACGCTATTTGGCACTAGCGATTCATCGGATGCGGTGTTGACGCTTGCCAAACGTGCTGGACTTCGTCTTACCATTCCTGAAGGAATTGAATCTTTATGCTGCGGAACCCCATGGAAATCAAAGGGTTACGTTGAAGGTTATGACGTAATGCAGCAGAAAGTTCTCGATTCGATGATCAACGCCTCGGATAGCGGACGAATTCCTATCGTTTCAGATGCCGCTTCTTGCTCTCACGGACTTCAAGAATTGCTATCGTCCGATTCGAGGTTTCACGTCATTGATTCAATCTCTTTCATAGAAAGATTTGTACTACCTAAGCTCACCATCAAGAAGGCTCGTTCTATTGCGGTACACCCAACATGTTCAACAACCGCCCTAGGAATCAGCGCATCACTTAACAATCTTGCACGAGCAATCTCAGAAGAAATCTTTATCCCTGAAAACTGGGGATGCTGCGCTTTTGCGGGTGATCGCGGTCTAACTTTCCCAGAACTCACCGAATCGGCAACATCACAACAAGCTGCAGAGATTTCACAGCGAAGCGATGATTTCTATGTCTCGGCTAATCGAACGTGCGAGATAGGCATGACCAAGGCCACAGGCAGAAAGTATCGACATATCGCAGAGGTCCTTGAAGAACTATCTCGTTAACTAAAACACATCAAACAGAGTGCTGGCTCGCAGATATTGTTATTTCCTCCTACGCTCGATGAAAGAATTCATACATGAGAACAGTTGACGGAGAGCAACTCAAAAAGGTTCTACAAGGCTTGCCTAAGAACCCCAGAGTTTTAGTATCAGGTAATTTCGGAACTCCAAAGGCGCTCTTGGCGCTCTTTGATGAAATCGTTCCCGAATACACCTTGCACATGTTGAATGCTCAACCTGGAATACCTAACCGCCCAGGCGTCACATATGAAACAGCCTTCGTTGGTAAGGGCATGCGTGGTTCAGAGCGACTCAATTATGTTCCTTCTCGACTCTCTCTCGTTCCTGTCATGCTTCGCGATCATTTAATTCCTGATGTAGTTCTGATCCACACATCATCGCCACGCTTTGATACCGTCTCACTTGGCATAGAAGTAAATATCTTGCCTGCCGCAATTGAAGCTGCGCGCGAACATGGCGGAATCGTCATCGCCCAATCAAATTCCAACATGCCTTACACATATGGTGATGCTCAGATTTATGAAAATGAGATTGACTTCATCTTTGAACAAGATGAGCCGCTAAATGTACATACCCCAGTGGCAATTCCAGAGACCGCAAAAGAAATCGGTCGCAAAATAGCTGACCTCGTCCCGTCTGGCTCCACTCTCCAACTCGGAATTGGCTCTGTGCCTGATGCAGTCGTCGAGTTAATGACAAAGCGCACTGATCTGCGAGTCTGGACAGAGATGTTTAGTGATGGCGTTCTCAATCTTGAAAAGATTGGCGCCTTAGATACAGAGATTCCGATAACTGCGTCATTTATCTTTGGCTCAGAAGAGCTTTATTCATGGCTTCATCTCAATCGTCGCGTTCGGATGCTTCGCACCGAGAAAACCAATGACCCTGCCCAAATCGCCAAGCAAGCGAAGATGACTTCGATTAACGCAGCTCTCCAAGTTGATCTCTTGGATCAAGCGAATGCTTCGCGCGTACGAGACAAAATCTATTCAGGCTTTGGAGGATCAACTGATTTTATTGTCGGAGCTCTACACAGTCGTGGTGGAAAATCATTTATGACTCTTCCTTCGTGGCATGAAAAAACAGATACATCAAAGATTGTTCCGATGATTACCGATGGCGTCACCAGCTTCCAACATTCATTCGTAGTAACCGAGCAGGGTATTGCGGAGTGTTTTGGTCACAACGAAAGTGAACAAGCAAAGAATCTCATTGAAAGCGCTGCTCACCCAAAGGCAAGAGAAGAACTTCGCAAAGCTGCAATAAAGATGGGTTTGTAGTTACTTAGAAGCTAGAGACCAAGCGCGAACCCCGCCTTGAATTCCTGCTGTATTTGGAACGATAACGACGTCATCACCCATAAGTTCAGCGCTTCTGATTCGGCGAGAGTTTCCACCACCGATGTAAACGCGATCCCAGAAGAAAACTGGGCGAAGATTATCAATCATTAATCGAACTCGGCGCGACCAGAGCGCATCTCCGATTGTGCGACGCACGTGCTCGCCAATCCATTCGTCGTAGTCCACGCTACGTCGAACTGGAACACGTGACATTTCAAAGTGAGGAGCCAATTTTCCACCATCAAAAATCGCAAATCCCAATCCAGTTCCAAGAGTTATGACAACCTCTAAACCAGAACCAGTGACAATTCCGGCACCATGCACTTCTGCATCATTCAAGACTAAAGAATCCTTCTTAAAGTGGTCGGCAATCATGGTTTGAAAATCTAAGCCCGTCCACGCTTCCTTAAGTTCAGGTTCAATTCTTGTGTGAGCTCCGTTTACGTTGATGTAGTGAGGAGTATGTACGACCACGCCGTGGCGAATCATTCCTGGCATTCCGACAGTGATGCGATCGTACTTAGGAAGTTTTGTGGCAAGTTCTTCGAATACAGATATCAAACGCTCGGGAGACAAAGGGTAGGGAGTCTCAACAGTCACAGGATTTGCGTGCATTGTTCCTTTATCGTCTAGAACGCTGCCTTTGATAAAAAGTCCGCCGCAATCGATGGCAAGCGTCTTAATTTCCATGGCCATAGTTTACTTACTTTCGCACAGCTGTTGTAAATCGGGGGCGATCATTTAAGTCATTATGCAGACGAATATTCGTGAAATCTGGGCTTAGCGATTGATTCATAGCACTTCCCTGGTTTTCGTGATGTTCTATGGCTAAGAGCCCGCCGGATTTAAGCAACCTGGCTGCTGCAGCTATAAACACTCTCGGCACATCCATTCCATCAGGGCCGCCAAGCAAAGCAATAGAAGGTTCTTTGGTTACGTCTTCTGGCAATACTTCTTCATTTGGAATGTATGGAGGGTTGGCAACCACGATGTCGCATTTGATTCCCTCAAGCGCAGTTTGTACATCTTCTTCAATAACGCGAATAGGCAAATCGTATTTTGCAATATTTTTATGCAGCCATGGAAGCGCTTCTTTAGATTTTTCAACTGCGATAACCGCGACTTTCTTCTTTCCATCAGTTTCTGTTTGAAGGGCAATTGCAATCGCTCCAGAACCAGAACCTAAGTCCACAATAGAAACCGTCTCATCGTATTTGTTGAGGTTATGCAGGACCTCATCGACCAACATTTCGGTTTCGGGTCTAGGGATGAGAACACCTTCGCCAACTTCTAATTCAAGATATCTAAATGCTGCTTCACCGATTATGTATTGCGTAGGACGTCCATCTAAACGTTCATTGATAAAACCTTGGAAGTCTTCTCTAATTTGCGCTGTGAACTCAATGGCTTTTGAGTGCAGATCCATTCGCGTTACATGGGCTGCATGGGCCAAAAGAAGCTCGGCATCAACCGGATTTATATCTTTTGTGGCAAGTTGCTCTTTAGCTGCGCGCAATAGTTCTTTCATCGAAACTCTTTCATAGAAAAAAGATTATTCGCTAGCCAATTTTGCAGCTTTGTCAGCAGCAAGAAGTGCATCAATCATGTCATCTAATTCACCGTTAAGAACTGCATCAAGGTTATTGGCCTTGAAATTAACACGGTGATCTGAGATTCTGTTTTCAGGATAGTTGTACGTACGAATACGTTCGGATCGATCGACGGTACGGACCTGTGATTTACGTTCAGCCATTGCTGCAGCATCGGCTTGTTCTTGGGCGTGTGCCAAGAGACGTGCGCGTAAGATACGCATGGCGCTTTCCTTATTTTGAAGCTGTGACTTTTCATTCTGGCAAGAGACCACAACGCCAGTTGGAATGTGCGTAATTCGGACTGCGGAGTCAGTTGTATTCACTGATTGTCCACCTGGGCCGGATGAGCGATAAACGTCGATACGCAAATCTTGTTGGCGCACTTCCACATCTACTTCATCGGCTTCTGCAAGAATCAGAACGCCGGCTGCAGAAGTATGAATTCTTCCTTGAGATTCGGTTTCTGGAACGCGCTGAACACGGTGAACTCCACCTTCAAATTTAAGTTTTGCATATGGCGTCTCTCCAGGTTGTGCAATGCCCTTAGATTTAATCGCCATGCTCAATTCTTTGTATCCACCCATTTCAGAATCGGTGGTATCGATAATTTCAGCTTTCCAATTATGTTTTTCCGCATACCGCGTATACATGCGAAGAAGGTCGCCAACAAAGAGAGCGGACTCATCTCCCCCGACGCCTGCTTTAATTTCAAGAATAACATCGCGATCTTCATTAGGATCGCGCGGAAGAAGAAGCTCCTCTAATTTAGTTTCAGCTTCATGCAGGGCCTCTTCGAGCGCAGGAATCTCACTAGCAAATGATTCATCTTCTGCGGCCATCTCTTTACCTGCAGCTAAATCTTCTTCTGCAGATTTAAATGCGCGATATCCGCCAATGACGGGACCGAGGGCTGCATAACGCTTGCCGAGTTGGCGCGCTTTACCTTGATCTCCGTGAATCGATGGATCGGCCAAATCTTTTTCGAGTTGCGCGTACTCAGTTAGCATCGCAGGAACTTGTCCGAAACGTTCCTTATTAACTTGCTTATCTGAAGCCATCTGGCGCCACTCCCTTCATCTGTTTAAAAAATTTGTGTAAAAAGAAAGAGACCCCACGCACCGCATTGGGTGCGAAGTGGGGCCTCTTGAAAAAAACTACTTAAGAACTTGCTTGCGCTTTACTGGCGCCTTCTCTGCTTTTGGAGTAGCTGCTTGAGCTGCTGCTGTCTTTGCTTGACGAGCTTCGAATGCTGCAACACGGCCGCCTGTATCGAGGATACGTTGCTTGCCTGTGTAGAAAGGGTGGCACTGTGAGCACACTTCAACGTAGATAGAACCGGAAGCTTTTGTGCTGTGCGTTGTGAAAACTTCACCGCAACCGCAGGTAACTGTGGTCTCGATGTAATCTGGGTGAATATCTTTCTTCATTTTTATCTCCATTTGGATTAGGCGATGCTGGGTCCGTTTCGGGTGAACCAGCGCTCGAATATTACAGGCGCTCGCGAGGAGCGCCTAATTCAGGGATTCTTAAGCGGGAATCAGACCCCGTTGAGCGCAGAGGATCCAGGTGCCTTTTCAGCACTTGCCTCATTGATCGTGGTCTTTTGGATTTGAAGCAAGAATTCAACGTTGGACTTGGTGCCCTTCATCTTTTCAAGAAGAAGTTCAAGTGCCTGTTGTGAATCCAAGGCATGCAATACGCGACGCAAACGCCAAACAATATTGAGTTCCTCGGTTCCCATAAGGATTTCTTCCTTACGTGTTCCAGAAGCATCAACATCGACAGCTGGGAAAATACGCTTATCTGCAAATTTGCGATCGAGCTTCAATTCCATGTTTCCTGTGCCCTTGAACTCTTCAAAGATAACTTCATCCATCTTTGAACCAGTTTCAACAAGTGCAGTTGCAAGAATTGTTAGTGATCCACCGTTTTCGATATTACGAGCAGCTCCGAAGAACTTCTTTGGCGGATACAAAGCAGCTGAATCCACACCACCGGACAAGATACGTCCTGAAGCTGGAGCAGCAATGTTGTATGCACGACCCAGACGTGTAATCGAATCCAGGAGAACCACAACATCGTGTCCGAGTTCGACCAAACGCTTAGCGCGTTCGATTGCGAGTTCAGCAACTGTTGTGTGATCGTCAGCTGGGCGATCGAAAGTTGAAGCAATAACTTCACCCTTGACGCTTCGTTGCATATCAGTAACTTCTTCTGGACGCTCATCAACAAGAACAACCATCAAGTGACACTCAGGATTGTTAGTGGTAATTGCGTTTGCGATTGATTGCAGAACCATCGTCTTACCGGCTTTTGGAGGCGAAACGATTAGTCCGCGTTGGCCTTTACCAATTGGCGCAATCAAATCGATGATACGAGTTGTCAGAATGTTAGGTTCAGTTTCAAGGCGTAGACGCTCTTGTGGGTACAAAGGAACTAACTTTGCGAACTCAACGCGATTCTTTGACTCTTCTGGATCTTTTCCGTTAACGGTATCGAGCTTTACAAGTGCGCTAAATTTTTCTTTGCGTTCGCCTTCTTTTGGCTCACGGACTTGTCCAGTGATGACATCGCCTTTGCGCAATCCAAAACGACGAACTTGTTGGAGTCCAACATAAACATCGTCTGGGCTTGGAAGGTAACCACCAGTACGAATGAATGCGTAGTTATCGAGAATATCGAGCAACCCACCTACTGGAAGTAGGACATCGTCCTCACTGAGTACAACTTCACGCTCATTGCGATCTGGACGATCTCCACGATCACGGAAGCGGTTGTTGCGATCGCCACGATCATTGCGGTCACCGCGATCATTACGATCACTGCGGTCGCGATTACGACGGTTGCTTCGGTCATTTCTGTCGCCGCGATCATTACGGTTGCCGCGATCATTTCTATCGCCACGGTCGCCACGATCATTGCTCTGGGAATCAGAATTTTCAGATTTGTCATTCTTCTCTGAGTCATCACTCACGTCGGAGTCCTCATTCTCGTTATTCGAGTTATTAGAATTTTCAGCTTTATTTGCGTTGCGATTATTACGAGCTTCTTGCTTTGCTGCGCGGCGCTCTTCTTTTTCGAGCTTGGCGGCTTCGCGGTTTGCAGCCTGCAGGTCGCCGATTGATTGAACAAGGGCGGCTTTGGCTAACTTTGCTGCTCCTTCAATTCCAAGTGCAGCAGCTGTTTTCTTTAGTTCAGGCAGGGTTAGTGCGCTGAGGTCGCCCGGAGCTTTTTCAGCTTTAGCGGGGCTAGTTGTCTTCTTATCAACCATGAACTTTGGTTTTACCTTTGTTAGTTATTCGTTTAGTTATTCGTTTATTTTTATTTATCTGAACCTGCGAACAGGAAGTTATCAATTTTGTAAAGTGATTGTGGCTTTTAGACCTGGCCTCAATACCTTGTCCATTAAATCTAACGATTTGGAGAGGTTTAAGAGCGTGATGGTCTTGCCTTCAGACAGGAGAAACTTAACACAATTTTGGAGGCTTAAGCCACTCCCTGAGATGAAATTGCTAGCTTCTTAGCGGTAAACCCTGAACCTGCCGCGTGAATTATGTCATCTGCATCAAGGTCTGAACCTGTGTGAAGCACGAGAACTGTGGGACCAGCACCTGAAATAGTCGCCGCAACTCCAGCAGCGCGAAGCTTCTTCAAGAGTGCAGCGGACTTTGGCATTGCCTCGGCGCGGTAATCCTGATGTAAGAGATCTTCGGTGGCAGCGAAGAGAAGGTCTGGTCGGTGAGAAAGGGCATGAACGAGAAGTGCGGCATGTGAAGTATTTGCCACTGCATCTTTATGGGGAACTGTTTCAGGCAAGAGTTTGCGAGCTTTGCTTGTTGCTAAGTGATTCTCTGGAATGAAAGCGATTGCTTTAATAGTTTCATCGACGTGAATCTTTACTGCGCGACCGACACGTTCGCCACTTACAACATCTTTATCCATCCAAGCCACAGTCGCGCCACCTAGTAGCGCTGCTGCAACGTTATCTGGATGTCCTTCGAGTTCTGTAGCAATCGCAATAACATCTTCATTTGTTAACAACTCTTCACCGCCCAACACAAGTGCACGTGCCAGACACAACCCACCAATAATTGCAGAAGATGATGATCCAAGTCCGCGGCCATGAGGAGTTACATTGAGGGCGCGTAGCGCAATACCTGTTGGCTTTGCTCCCATAAACTCAAAACCCTTAAGCATCGCTTTGATTACGAGGTTATTCTTATCTTTCTTAATTTCATCTGAACCTTCACCAGTTACATCAACGTCAAACGTTGCTTCGTCCAAAATTTGCGCAGCGTAATGATCGCGTAGATCAAGTGCGATGCAGAGCGAATCAAATCCTGGTCCGATATTCGCACTCGAGGCAGGAACTGATACCTGCGCCATTGTTGCGCGGAAGGTGACTCGATTCATTGACGCCATGTTGTTACCAGATCCCTACAAGCCCATTGCTGCAGCTGCAGCTTTGACATCAACTGGAATAATTGTTGGAGCAGCAGCGCTGTCTAGAATCCAGCCCACATCCTTAAGGCCATTGCCCGTCACTGTAATAACAATCGTCTTATCTTTTGGAAGTTTGCCTTCGCCTTTCTTCTTCAACAGCCCAGCGATACCAGCGGCGGAAGAAGGTTCAACAAAGATTCCTTCTTTTCCAGCAACTAAGCGATAAGCCTCAAGAATTTGATCATCAGTGACTGAATCAATCAAGCCGCCGGATGAATCGCGCGCTTCAACTGCCTGCGCCCATGAAGCTGGATTTCCAATACGAATAGCTGTTGCAATTGTCTCTGGATTTTCAACAATCTTGTTGTTAACAATTGGAGCAGAACCTTCTGCTTGGAATCCCCACATTTGAGGAAGCTTTGTCGAAACTTTATCTGCGTAGTACTCCTTGTAGCCCTTCCAGTAAGCAGTGATATTTCCTGCATTACC
>CANCGX010000032.1 GCA_947377725.1 Actinomycetota bacterium | reverse complement strand
CCACGAATGTTGAAGCGGTTGTTTGTTATTCGAGATCCGATGCGTTTGCTCGGCGGATTCGGAGTTGTCGCAATCCTTACGATTCCCCAACTATTTCGTGCCACGTATCACGGACATTCTTTCCCGCAAGTTATCGAAGGTCTTGTCTTCGCTCTCTTCATTGGGATTGATGAGGAAATCTTTAGTCGTGGTTTGATATACGGATTCCTCGACAAATATGGCGTGAAAATTGCGGCAATAGTTTCTTCCGTGCACTTTGGAATGTTGCATTTAGGCAATGCCGTCTGGGGAGGACAATCCTTCGCCTATACATCTGGACAGGTACTGGATGCTGCGGCTTTTGGTTATCTCTGTTGCGGGTTGATGCTCTACTCACGAAGCATCTTGGTGCCCATCGTGCTTCATGGACTTGTAGATTTTCCGATGCAACTAGTTACTGCCGCCCAATACACCACGCAGGTAACCGGCGGATTTGATTGGATCAGCACCCTCCTGAATTTCGTAATTTATACGGTGATTGGATGGCGTTTGATATGTGCCAGTCGGTAGCCTTCTCCTATGAGCAAAACAGTTAACGCACAAAGCCTTCGCAGAGCAAACCTCCTTGCGGGTCTTCTTCACTTAGGCCAGATGATTGTTGTTCTAGTCCTAAGCAACGATTTCGCATTGCCGATTACCGCTACGTACATGTCGGGTCCTCCTGGTTCCACATATGCGGCGCCAATAGTTCTCTTTAAGACTCCCGTTGGATTGACTGTTGCAGTATTTCTAGGACTCTCCGCACTTGCTCATTTCATTGTTGCAAGTCCGAAGTTCTTCCCTCGATATGTGGCTGGACTTCAAGCTCAACGCAATTACTTCCGCTGGGTGGAATATTCGATCAGCTCTTCCGTGATGATCGTTTTGATTGCTCAAGTTGTTGGCGTCTCTGAAATGGCAGCGATTGTTGCGCTATTTGGAGTGAATGCCTCGATGATTCTCTTTGGATGGCTTCAAGAGAAATATGAAACTCCAGGAAATGGTGGATGGGTTCCATTCATTTTCGGCTGTATTGCTGGAACTGTTCCTTGGATTGCACTCTTCTTCTATGTCTTCTCTGTAGGCGGCACAAGTGGTACCTCTGCGCCTGGCTTTGTCTATGGAATCGTCTTCACAATATTCGCACTCTTTAACTCGTTCGCCATCGTTCAGTGGTTGCAATACAAAAAGGTGGGCAAGTGGAGTGATTACCTTCGAGGCGAACGTACGTACATCACCTTGTCGCTAGTTGCTAAGTCCCTACTTGCTTGGCAAATCTTCGCAAATACGTTGATTTCTTAGGACGTGCGAAGTACTCCCCTTGTAGAGTTTGCTGTGGATAACTAACGAAGTGAGGAATGATGAACAAGATTGAAGAGCTACTCGAAAAGTTAATCTTCGCTGGACGCTGGTTGTTGGCTCCTCTTTATATCGGGCTATTGGCAGCGCTTCTTCCGATCTTGTATCGCTTCTTCCACTCGTTCTGGCACATGATCTCCCACATCACAACGCTCTCTGCAAGTGAGATCACTTTGCAGGTTTTGGAGCTTTTGGACACTGTCCTGCTTGGAAATCTCATCATCATCGTCTTGTTTGCTGGATACGAGAACTTTGTTTCTAAGATCAAGGTTGCAGAAGGTGCAGAAGATCGTCCTCACTGGATGGGCCACGTTGATTACAGCGGTTTGAAGATCAAGCTTATTGGTTCGTTGGTTGCAATCTCCGTTATTGAATTGTTAAAAGACTTTATGCAAGAAGGTCCTTTTGATGCGACGCGTGAAGGTTGGAGAATTGGTATTCACGTGACATTCGTTATTTCTGGAGTCTTGTTTGCATTTATGGATAACTTGGCAGATCGGCATAAATCAGAGCGGTAGGCGTTTTAGATTTACCAATCTATGACTGCACGCTCTTCCCAGAGCAAACCAGTCTTCTCTATTGATGGATCAAATAATCGCGTTGCAAGCCAGATAGCGGTATCTGCACCTTCTTCAATTGAAAGTGGAGCATCAGCTCCGCCCATGTCAGTGCGTGTGTGATTTGGACAAACTGCATCAACCAACAACCCACGTGTGCCGTGACCAGTTTCGTGTGCAAGGTTGCGAACAAGTGCGTTCACTCCCGCTTTGCTTATTCGATACGGCGCTAGTCCCCCAGCATTTCCTGGACCTGACATGCGACCAAGGCATGCAGAGAAGATAACAATGCGACCATTCCGAGCTTCAGCCATCGATGGTCCGAGAATATTTACGACAGTGAAAACAGAATCCAAATTAATTGCCATGACACGGCGCCACTCATCTAATGTTGTCTTCAAAGTCTTCGACATCTTTTCACTCATCACGCCATGGGCAAGCACAAGAATCTGCGGAGAACCGAAAGTGGCGAGAATTTCTTCAAATGTTCGTTTGGTTGCTTGTAAGTCTTCAAGATCAACTGCGCGATAATCACATTGCAGTGTGGCGGCTGCAGTTTTCAATCGCTCGGGATCCTTTGCGACCAGAAGAATGTCATGCCCCTGTGCTTTAAGCGCACGGGCTGTTTCAAAGCCCAGTCCGCGTGATCCACCAGTAACGATTGCAAGTGACATATCGGTAGCCCCCTATTTTCGGTTGAGTTCGCGTAGGGATTTCTTAAGTGCTTTGCGGTGAGCTTTGGCTTGCGGATCCTTCTTCGAAGGGAAAGCCCAACGGAGCAAAAGAATAATGAAAGGCAGGACGAGAAATCCGCCTAGACCTTTGAAGAAGAGTGCTGTATCGATTCCACCGAGCATTGGCTAAATCTAGCGGAGACTATTTGATGCACGTTCCATTATTATGTGACCGTGGCTACTAAAGACCCAAGCAGAGAAGCGCATTTTCCATCGATTGAGAAGAAATACGGCGAGAAGATGTCGTACTGGTTCAAAGTGATGAAGGGCTTGGCCGACGTGAAGTATCCGCAACAAATAGCTCACTTGCGTGAAAATTATGGGTTTAGCCAAGCTCATGCAAATGCATTGGTGATGTATTCACGAGGCTCGACAACAACAAAGAAATATGAAACTCCGGCCGAGTACTACAAAACCCTAGATACAAAGCAGGCAAAAACCGTGAAAGCAATATTCAAAGCAATCACCGCCAAGTATCCAGATTTAGAACTGGTTATCGCATGGAATCAGCCGATGTTAAAAGATGCGACAAAATATGTATTTGGAATTTCAGTAGCGACCAATCACATTTTGATGGCGCCATGGAGCAAAGATGTTCTGGAAAAATTTGCACCAAAGTTTGCGAAGATGGAAGAACTTGATGTGAAGAAAAAAACTATTGGCGTTCCAAATGACTGGAAGGTCGATACTAAGTTGCTGCAGGATATGGTTAAAGCAAGGTTAGCCGAAGCCAAGTAACTGCGTGGTTTAGTTCATAAAGGCGATAATCGCTCCTACGAGCGTCATGTTAATAACGTCGTTGCTGCACTCAATGATCCAAACTTTGTAACTCTCGTGGGAGAAAAGGCGATGTGGCAGTGAGTTAATTGCTGCGATACCGAATCCGAGAGCGAAACCAATTCCAGCTCCATCGAGTAGTCCGATATTTGGTTGGTGAGCTTGTAGAGATGTGACGATGATTCCAATGGTCATTACTTCGATAATGACAGCGACGATTGTTCCGCCAAAAAGATATATTGGACTTTTAGCTTCTTCGCGCGTAGGCAAATCCAAACCCTTAGCTTTAAACCAGACTGGATAAAAAGTCTTTGGGCCAAACCAGATTCCGCCGCTTACGAAAGTAACGAAGAAACTGATTACTACGCCCCACGCGTTCAAACCATGAATTGTCATGGCAGTATATTAAATAATGAAGCTTCAGATTTGTGGGATTTACTTACTTCTTTTTTATATAACCCTTTGGACAGAGGGGTTTAACCCCCGAAACCTTCTTGGTGACTTTGGCTTTTACGCAAGAAATTGTCTTTATTTTTCCAGCATCTAGTTCCAGGTTGTAGACAGTGCTCGCAAACTCTCCTGTCTCTTCCTCGGCCAATTGACCCATCGCATCGACATCTGCCGTAGCGCTAGCCAGACCATCGTTTATCGTTGCTCGCATGGTAGTGAAATCCAGGATCACTGCTGCGTACTGTCGATTGAGATTTGCATCGAGCTTTACTTTCGATTTGAGAACTGATAACCGCGTTGCGAGATCTGTAAATAAAGGATCGTATTGCGAATGAATCTGAGCTACACGTTCATCGCGAGTCGGGGTTGTGGTGTCTGCAAAGGCTATAGAGCTAGTTCCCAGGAGAATTGTCGCTACCACTGCCGGAAGAACCTGCTTCATGTTCATGGAAACAATTTACCCCCTCGCATCATGCAACTTTAAGAAAAATCGAGTGCTCCGCCTCACTTGAGGGGTAGATTCGTCACATGAGTTTTGAGAATTTCCAGGAACCCCATTGGCTGCGCGTTCATAAACAGGAAAATCGCGGTCCAGTCCTTCTTGTCGTATTGATGGTCATCGGATTGCAATTTTTTATTCCAAAGTCACTTGCCATCCCCCATCACAAGGTCTTTTGTTTCGTAGAAGCCGTATTGCTTGCTTCAATTGTCCTCATTGCACCGAAGAAGCTTGGCTTGCCACACGTACCTCAACGAACTTTGACGTTGGTTCTCAATGCATTCATGATGCTCAGCAATTCAGCGTCGGCAATTCTCCTTGTTGAGAAAATCGTCGATGGTTCAATTACTTCGCCTCAACGGTTGCTCTGGTCTGGATTTGCTATCTGGCTTTCAAATATTGTCATCTTCTCGCTGTGGTACTGGGACTTTGATCGCGGCGGCCCAGCCGTGCGCGCAACAGGAACAGACTCAACTCCTGATTTTCTCTTCCCTCAAATGACTGACCCAACATATGCAGCTCCAGGTTGGTATGCAAGTTATTCAGATTATTTGTATGTCTCGGTTACAAACGCTTCGGCATTTTCTCCTACAGATGCAATGCCTTTAACAAAATGGGCAAAAGCGTTAATGTCGATTCAATCCGTCACATCGCTCATTCTTGTCGGCCTCGTTGTTGCAAGAGCGGTAAACATACTTCCCTAGGCATACTTCTCTAGACACCAGCCTTAGTAAGAACTTTAGGAAGTAACGTCTTTCTTTCCGAACTTAATTATTGCGAAAGCAATAAAGAAAGCGAAAGTCATGATGCTGTAGGAGGCACCTCGAACCATAGATCCCCATTGAATCGAACTTGATAGCGCGTCGAACCATGAGAATGAATAGTGCACAGGCAACCAAACGCGGATACTTCCCAAGCCAGAGATTGCATCCAAGATATTGAGCAGAATTACAACGCCGATAGCTCCACCAACAGCTCCAAGAGGAACATCCGTTGTAACACTGATATAGAAAGCAAGGCCAGCGGTAAAGAGAAGCGAAATTGAAACGTACGCAGTTATAACAAAGAGGCGGTTGATAGCCACGTTATTCGCAAGAGTTGCTCCGAGAGGAGTCTGCAAAGGTTTGCTTCCAAAAGCAATCAAGCCGATAAACCATGATGCAATTGGCAACATAATCATCGCAATTGCCGAGAGCGTGAGGCTTACTTTTAGCTTTTGAATGAGCAACCGCGTGCGTGGAACTGGAGCAGCAAGCAAATAGCGGAGCGTGGACCACGAGGCTTCAGAAGCAACCGTGTCACCATTGAAGAGCGAGACGACTGCAATAAGCAGGAATGGTGTTGCAAAGTAGAACATCGTGATCGTGAAATTCGCTGCGCCCTGCGTTGCAAGTCCGATGAGATCAGCTGTGCCAGAACCCAGACGAGTTGGTCCACCGCTATGTCCAGAAGGACCGAACTTAACGGCAGATGCCACAATCACAGGTAGCGAGAGAACAAATGCGTACGCAAAAAGTGTGCGCTTACGCTTTATCTGGCGATACAACTCCACGCGATACGGAAGCGTCTTTTGGGCGTTATAGCTCATGATCACTCCTTTCCAATTGTGAGGTCATCACCGATAAGTTCAATAAAGATATCTTCAAGGGACTCCACCTTCTTATTTGCGCGGGTCAAAATCTTGCGCATCGTTCCAAAGGCAATCAATCGACCGCGGTGCATCAAAACAACATGTGTGCATGTTTGCTGAACTTCTGAAAGCAAGTGGGAAGAGATGATGACTGTTCGACCTGTCTTTGCGTATTTCTTGAGAACTTTGCGCATGGCCACAATCTGCTGTGGATCTAAACCATTAGTTGGTTCATCAAGAACCAAAAGATCTGGCATTCCAAGCATGGCTTGAGCAATTGCCAAACGTTGGCGCATGCCTTGGGAATACGAGCGAACTTTCTTATCGAGCGCAGTTCCAAGTCCTGCAATTTCAAGGGCTTCTTCAATCATCGGTTCATCTTCTCGCCCGATGGATCTCCAATAGAGATTCAAATTCTCACGGCCTGAAAGATGCGGAAGGAATCCTGGTCCTTCAACAAAGCTTCCAAGATTTGCAAGCGCTGGAGATCCTGGATAAATAGGTTTGTTGTCGATGGCGATTTCGCCATCGGTTGGGTAAATCAGACCCATCATCATTCGAAGTGTCGTGGTCTTACCAGCACCGTTTGGACCAAGAAGACCAACAACTTGGCCTCTTTTCACGCTAAATGAAAGTTCAGAGACCGCCTTATAACCATCTTTGTAAACCTTCGAAAGATTAGTGACAGATACAAGAGCATCACTATCTTCAAGTGGTGCATCGTTATGACGAGGCCTGCGCCAATAAACCAAACCAAAGGCAAGAATGATCGTGACGATGGCGGCGACGGGCCATGTAATGAAATCAGATTTTGTTATTTCTGCCTGAATCGGAGTCACAGGAATAGTTAGAGGTGACGTAACTTGAACAGAATAGAAACGACCATCATTAGGTAACTGGAAACCTTGGTCCGTAGATGAAACGGCAAGGGCAATCTTGTCCCCGATTGAAGCATCAACTACGACCGCAGGCAGATTGATGAGAACATCTGTACCACTTTGAGGAATATTGTCGATATAGATAGGCGCAACTAATCCATTGGGTTGTTTGACGCCGCCTTCGGGTGTGTGAATTACAAGAGAAAAGAAGAGAGTCGCATCTTTACGGTTACTAGAAATATGAACCTTAACTTTCGAAGCACCAATAATTGTCTGAGGTTTTGTCAGTGGTTCTGAATCAAAGACTGCACTTTGTCCTGGAAGCAGGGCCGCACTTACAACTCCACCTGGGATGGATGCACCGCCACCAAGGGATGCGATAGCTGATGATGCGAGTGAAATTGCTCCACCAAGTCCGGGAAGTGAAGAGAGAGCTGCAGGTATTCCACCGATTGGCGCTGTGAAAGGTCCAATGTTTGGGGCGAGTTGAATCTGCTCTGTTTTAGCAGATAGTGGCAGAACGCTACTTTGCAGGTTCTTTGGAATTACTGTGGAATCTTGAAGTGAGATGGTTCCATTGCTATTTACCACTTGGAAATTAGGGAATTTTGCGCTTTTATTTTTTAGGTAAATATCAAACCATTGCAATGTTTTTTGATTTGTCAGTGCGCTTTCATCTGATCCACCGTCGTGACCACTTGCATGCCAATAAAGCGAGAGAGGTGTCGTGGGATGCGCGGCAGTAATTTGTGATGCAGTTGCCAAACTCTCTGAAAGCTGGAAGAGGGAATCCGATTCACCCTGCATCAAAAAGGTTGGCGCGGCAATGTTTTGAGTTATTGTGGAAGGAGATGAGGCAGTGAGAAGCTGCTCTGCTTGAGCGCTTGGCTTTCCAGCGTTGAGGCTATTAACAAAAGCATCGCACCACTCCTTGGAGAAATTACCGCACTCCCCTAAATAGGCATTCGGTAGCGTTGCAATAGCGAAGAAACTTCCGGCCCAGGTTTTTTTGAATGGACCCGCAACATTTGATCCTTCAATAGATTGTGGGAAAAGTGAATTCTTTAAGTTATTCCACGTGATGTCCGCAACGACTGCGTCAATTCTCTTGTCGTATCCTGCAGTCAAGAGAGCGGCTGCTCCTCCGTATGAAGCACCTGCTATTCCAACGAGAGGATCACGCGCACCTTGTTGAATCACTTCTTTACGTGTCGATAAATACGTGATGAGATTTTGAATATCAGCAATCTCATTCTTCGGTGAATTCATCGTGATCTGACCGGTGGATTGGCCAAAACCGCGAGCACTCCACGCAAGAACTACATAACCATTCTTTGCTAAATATTGCGCTTCTGTCGCGACTGAATTCTTACTTCCACCAAATCCATGAGCCAACAAAATCGCGGGTGCTGGGGTTTTGCTGGAAGAAAGCGGAAGATATAAAGAGCTATCAATGCTTACGCCAACTGCTCCTTGTTGTCCTGGCGCTCCTTGAATGGTGAGTTCGATTGGACGAATATCTTTTGGAGCTGCTTGCGAACTTGTAAATCCCGTTAGGCTCGTAAAAACCAATCCTAAAGCGGCAATTAAGCGAAATCTCATTTGCCAACTCTATAAGAGCGCCCGGAGTGCTCGTTACTGAGAGCAAGGAATTTCGCGCTAACCTATTGGCATGCGCGCTCAACTTAATTTTCGAAGAATGTTAGTTACTTCACTATTGGTTATAACTGTGACCTCCGGCATTGCGAGCCCTTCGCGCGCAGCCTCGAGTGCAGCCTCAGATGCAAAGATGGCTACAAAGACATACACAGCAACAATGACCGCGCCTCACACCCCTAAAGGTCAAAATGGTGGAACCGACGATTACCGCTGTTTTCTTATTGATCCAAAAGTGAAAGAAGATTCACTTATTGTTTCATCTCAATTTGTTCCGCAAAATCCTTTAATAGTTCACCACGCAATTCTTTTCCAAGTAAGTGCTGCTGATGTGCCACAAGCACAATCACTCAATGCTGGTGGAGATGGGTGGACATGTTTTGGCGGGTCAGGACTTGGTGGAAACCTTGGGTCATTCCTAACCTCTCCATGGCTCTCATCATGGGCACCAGGACGAGGAAAAGATGTAATGCCAAAAGGATTCGCCACATCTTTTACAAAGGGAAGCCAAATTGTTCTACAAGTTCATTACAACTTACTCAAAGCCGGCGAAGCACTGGGTTTGAAAGATCAATCAAAAGTCATCTTGAATGCAATTCCCGCTAAAGGTTCTTCTCTCAAAATTTTGAATTCTGATTTGGTCGCAGCTCCCGTAGAGCTTGCCTGTCCAGCAGGAATAACTGGACCGCTCTGTTCACGTAAAGCTTCACTTGCTGACTTGGCCGGAAGAACTTCCTCGCAAAGCGCTTTCGAATCTGCAGGACTTAATCTTCTCTGCGGACAAAGTGCCACCAATCCAAAATCTTCATTAACGTCAACCTGCGATAAGAAAATAACGGTGAACGAGACCGTGATTCAGGCAGCCCCGCATATGCACTTGCTTGGGACTTCACTCAAGTTAATTGCCAACCCGGGAACTCCTCGCGAGACCATTATTTTGGACAAACCTAATTACAATTTTGATGATCAATCTGCCACTGTTTTGAAGAAGCAGATACAACTCAAAGTTGGGGACACTGTCCGAGTCGTTTGTACCTTCAATCCAAAGCTTCGCCAGTTGATTCCCGAATTGAAGAAGCAGCCGGCAAAGTACGTCACCTGGGGGGAAGGCTCCTCGGATGAGATGTGTCTTGGGGTCATGGGAGTTTCAGTAGCCACTCGATAATCACCGCTGTTACTGTTTAAGGGTGCACAGCCCTATCGATGAAAATCCTTATCTGAAATCGATACGCGGCTTTGAGACGATTCGCGTCGAAATGGTCTGCCACGGAAATATTTGCCGCTCTCCAATGGCCGCAGCAATTCTTCGCGGAAAATCACTTGAGATTGCCTCCCCGAATTTTGTTGTGACCTCCTCTGGAACATCGGCTTTCCATAAAGGCGAAGGACCAAATCCTCTCTCCCAGGAAGTTTGGGAGAAACATGGCTTTGAATACCGTCATCGCTCCCAACCATTTAGCACCCAATCTTTTCTCGATACCGATCTCATACTCGTTGCTGATCAAACAAATCGTGCGATGATTCTCGCCTCAACAACCAACTCGGCTGAGAAAGCCAAGGTGTTCATGTTGCGAGAGTTCGATCCCGAATTAATCGGGATTGATCCTCTCGGTAGAAACGCCGGAGAATTAGCCGTTCCAGATCCGTGGGGTTCTGGAGTCGAAGCATTCGAAGAAGTTTTTGCGCAGATTGAACAAGCTATCGATGGCTTGATCACTTATTTCACGAAGGGTCGGTAAGACGTGGGACTACGTTGGGGATACATGGGAACTGGCTACATCGCACAAGTTGTAGCTGAGGATTTCAAAATTGCTGGCCTTCACATTGAAGCTGTTGGATCTAGACATATCGCTTCGGCGGAAGCTTTTGCAGCGAAAAATGGAATTCCTACTGCGCATGGTTCGTATGCAGAGCTTGTCGCCAATCCAAACATTGACATTATTTACATTTCTACACTGAATCATCTTCACCACGAGAATGCCCTTCTCGCAATTAACGCGGGGAAGCATGTACTTCTTGAAAAGCCATTCACAATGGATGCGCAACAAGCTAAAGAGATTCAAGCGGCCGCTCGCTCAAAAAATGTTTTTGTCATGGAAGCCATGTGGACCAGATTCCTACCTTCCATGGATGCGGTATTCGACGTATTAAAGAGTGGAGTAATTGGTACGCCACATCACGTGATTGCAGATCACAGCCAATATTTACCAGAAGACGGTCATGCCCGCGTATGGAATCTTCACCATGGTGGCGGTGCATTACTTGACCTTGGAATTTACACAGTCTCCTTTGCTGCGCGGGTACTTGGTCTACCTGATGAGGTGCTTGGAGTTGGAAATCTGACTTTTGAAGGCGTGGATGAATCTAATTCAATTCTATTTACGTATGAAGATGGTTCCCAAGCTGCGCTCACCAACTGCATCAATGTAGCTGGGCCGTGCAACGCAGTCATTCT
>CANCGX010000031.1 GCA_947377725.1 Actinomycetota bacterium | reverse complement strand
TTGGTTGCAAATCAAGAAATAGGTGCTGGAAAGAGCAGTAGCGTTCTTGTTTACCTCGCACTTATTGTGGGAATGATCCTTGGACGCATGTATATCGTCCGCTTAATTCGATACCAATCAGAGAGATTCTGGATACGTTTAGCAGCTCTTGTCGGCGGCGGGGGATTCATTATCTTCAGCCAATTGGCTTGGTTTCTTGCAAAGCATGGCTCCCCGTTTGCCCTTTCTGTGGAGGTTCTGGCCTTCCTATTCGCGGGCCTTGGCACATCGTTTATGGCTCCAATTTTTACAACAATTGCTAATCGCAGAAGCTCGCTTAAGCCAAGTGAGGTTGTCTCACAATTGAATCTATCGAATACGATCATCACATTTGTTGCAAAACTTGTAATGTCGTGGATTGTGCAAGCAACATCCATCACAATCGCATTGTTGGTTCCCGGAATTGCTCTGATGCTGGTCGCAAAATTCGCGTACTTAGGAAATCCAAATAGGCTTGGCGCTACAAAAAGCTAGGCTAGTTTTAGCCAGATTGTTGCAAGTGGTGGAACTCGAAGCGTTGTTGGGACACCTTCAGTCGAAGTGAATGTGGTGTTGGAAATTCCACTTCCGCCAAATTCAATATTGTCGGTGTTTAAGGTCTCTGACCATGTGCCGGCGCGGGGAAGTGGAACGGAATAATTCTCATGCGGAACAGGCGAGAAGTTTGTTATTGAAACTACGCATCCGCCATTATCCGACCAACGTGCAAAAGCCATTGTATTTCCAGCGCCATCATTTCCCACCAGCCATGTGAAGCCTTCTGGAGACGTATCTTTCTCCCAGAGTGCAGCTTCTGCTGTATAAATATGATTCATACTCTTTACGGATTTCTGAACACCTCGGTGTTCGTCGTAATCTGTTAAATGCCAATCGAGTGAGCGAGATTCGCTCCATTCATCGTTCTGAGCAAATTCGCATCCCATAAATAATAATTTTTTACCAGGATGAGCCCACATAAATCCATACAGCGCGCGAAGTGTTGCAAGCTTCTGCCAGCGATCTCCAGGAATGCGATCAAGGAGCGAGCCTTTTCCATGCACCACTTCATCATGCGAAAGTGGCAGCATAAAATTCTCAGACCAGGCGTAAAGGATTGAGAAAGTTATCTCGTCATGGTGATACATGCGATGAATCGGTTCGTGCTGAATGTATTCAAGAGTGTCATGCATCCAGCCCATATTCCACTTGAATCCAAAGCCAAGCCCATTTTCACTCGTCGGCTTAGTAACGCCACCCCATGCCGTTGACTCTTCTGCAATCATCATTATTCCTGGAGCTTCACGATATGCAGTTGCCGTAGCTTCTTGTAGGAATGCGACTGCTTCCAAGTTTTCACGTCCACCAAATTTATTTGGGAGCCATTCGCCTTCTTTGCGGGAATAATCTAGGTACAGCATTGATGCTACTGCGTCGACGCGAATGCCATCGATGTGATACTCGAGCAGCCAATAGAGTGCGCTTGCCACGAGAAAATTACGAACTTCATTTCTTCCATAGTTAAAGATGAGAGTGCCCCAGTCAGGATGCTCTCCCAAACGTGGATCTTCGTGCTCGTAAAGGGCTGTTCCATCAAATTTAGCCAGAGCCCATTCGTCTTTAGGGAAGTGCGCTGGAACCCAATCTAGAAGAATTCCAATCCCTGCTTGATGAAGGGTGTCGACGAAGAACTTAAAGTCATCTGGTGAACCAAATCGAGAAGTTGGCGCAAAGAGTGAAGTAACTTGATAACCCCATGAACCACCAAATGGATGTTCCATCACTGGCAAGAGTTCAACGTGGGTAAAACCCTCATCGAGGATGTAAGCCGTTAGTTCTACTGCAAGCTCTCGGTATGAAAGTCCTGGTCTCCACGAACCCAAGTGAATTTCATAAATACTTATTGGAGCGCGCCATGACTGAAATTCCGCACGCGCTTTCATCCATGAGTTGTCTTGCCACACATGAGATGTTTCGTGAACTATAGATGCCGTTAAAGGTGGGATTTCCGTTGCTTGCGCAAGGGGATCTGCGTGATCAACCCAACGCCAATCAGGACCCTGAATTGCAAACTTATATTTCGTACCAGCTCCGATGGAGGGGATAAATACTTCCCAGATTCCGTTAGAGCCAAGTGGAATCATTGGGTGGGCAGATTTATCCCAAAAATTGTGATCGCCTATCAAAGAAACTGCTCGAGCATTTGGAGCCCAAACAGAAAATGCCGTTCCAAGAATTTCCCCGTGTTCGTCGCGGCGCACGTGTGCACCAAGTACTTCCCAGAGTCTTTCGTGACGACCTTCCCCAATCAAATAAAGATCAATTTCACCTAAGGTGGAGTTTGGGTTTAGATAACCCACAGGGGGATTTTGGAATTGAACTTCTGAGGAATTTTTCTTAGAAAAAAACTTCTTAATCATTTAATAATCACCTGTGCAATATGTGCAACTTTGCCATCCGGACGGCCAGGGTTTAAACGCACAAATGTATGAGGATGCCACGTATGTCGCTTGCCATCAAGTAAATCAGTGACTTCAAATGAATCCGCTTCAAAACCTAAAAACCACATATCCCAGTGAATCATTGTTTCTTGTGGCTTTGTTGGATCAAGGTTTACCACAACGAGAATTAAATTATTGCCTTCGCGTTTGGAGTAAGCAATTATATTTTCGTTCTCTGTTGGATGGAATTCAAGATTTCTTAATCGTTGCAGCGCAATATTATTCTTACGAATGAGGTTGAGCTGTGCGATAAATGGTTCAAGTGTTAATCCAGTTTTTCGTGCTCCTTGCCAATCTCTGACTTTAATTTCATACTTCTCGGAATCACGATATTCCTCACCATCATCTTTGAATGGAAGGTGTTCGTAAAGTTCATACCCCGCATACATTCCCCACGACGGAGTCATAGTTGATGCCAGCACCGCACGAAGTGCAAACATCGCAGGATTTCCTGATTGAAGGTGGAACGGAAGAATGTCAGGGGTGTTTACCCAAAAATTTGGCCGGAAAAATGCGCTCGTACCTTTAGACACCTCACGGCCATATTCAGTCAGTTCATTTTTCGTAACGCGCCAAGTGAAGTAGGTGTATGACTGTTGGAATCCAGCTTTTCCAAGAGCATGCATCATGGTTGGTTTTGTAAATGCCTCAGCAAGAAAAACGATATCTGGGTATTCCTGATTAATTGTTGAGATGAGATCTTGCCAGAAGTTAACCGGCTTTGTATGAGGATTATCGACTCTAAAAATTCGGATATCTTGTGAAATCCAGTATTTAACGATTCGTAGGATTTCTTGAAATAAGACTTTGTAGTTGTTATCAAAATTGATTGGGTAGATATCTTGATATTTCTTTGGTGGATTTTCGGCATATGCGATTGTGCCGTCGGGGCGCTTGCTGAAGAAATCTTCATTGGTTTTCACCCACGGATGATCGGGGGAGCACTGGAGTGCTAAATCAAGTGCAATATCAATCTTGAGTTTCTTCGCTGCTTTTACGAAATCTTGAAAATCCTGGAGAGTTCCTAGTTCTGGGTTAATTGCATCATGGCCACCATCTTTGCTGCCGATGCCCCAAGGAACTCCGGGATCTCCTGGTTCTGCAGTAGTGGAATTGTTCTTACCTTTTCGAAATTGCACTCCGATTGGATGGATAGGTGGAAGATAGAGAACTTCAAATCCCATATCGGCAACTCTCTTTAGAGATGCCTGAGCAGTTTTAAAAGTTCCTGTCGTGATTGAGCCGTCTTTATTCTTTATAGCGCCTTCGCTGCGGGGAAAGAATTCATACCATGCACCAATGAGGGCGCGAGGTGTTTCTGCGAGAATCGGGAATTTTTCGCTCTGATCTTTGACGCCTTTGTCATCTTGTACTTCGATTGCAAAATGCCACAACCCGAGAGTCGTTGGTTTTACCCAAGCTTCATAACTTTGCGAGTTTGGCCAAACTTCGCGCATTGGGGCGCGTTCAACTAATTTGCCTGCTGGATCGAAAAGTAATGCGTTAGCCGAGAAAGTGTCATGCCCTTCGCGAAATATAGTTGCGGAAACGGGCAACGATTCCCCAGGAATCGCTTTTGCTGGAACAAACTCGCCGCCAAAGTAGGTTGCAGGTGCAACGTCTACAACTGGAAAGCGAGTGATCATCCAGATCCTTCCGTGTTGCCTGGGTCAGCGGCTTTCACATCGTTAATTTGATAACGATCGATGGCCTCTTGGACTACCTTGGACTTGAGTTCACCTTCATCAGCAAGCTGGGAAAGTGCTGCAATGGTAATAGATGCGGCATCGACTTTGAAGTGGCGACGCAGTGCTCCACGCGTATCTGATAAGCCAAACCCATCTGTACCAAGTGAAATAAATGGATTCTTAACCCATGGCGCAATTTGGTCCTGAACTGCCTTCATGAAATCGCTGACTGCAACGACAGGGCCGTCGTACCCAGCAAGTTTCTTTGTGACGAAAGCAGATCTCTTGTCATGAGGGTTGACCAAGTTGTGGCTATCGACTTCTAGGCCATCACGGCGAATTTCGTTCCATGAAGTAACTGACCAAACGTTTGCTGCAACGCCCCAATGCTCATCGAGCAATTTTTGTGCTTCAAGTGCCCAATTGACGCCAACACCAGATGCCAAGAGTTGCACCTTACGTTTGTGCTTTGAGGGAGCTGGGGAGTAGAGATACATGCCCTTGAGAAGACCATCAACATCTAAGCCTGCTGGTTCAGCTGGTTGTGCGTATGGCTCGTTATAGACAGTGAGATAGTAGAAAACGTTTTCGCTGGATTCTCCATACATACGTCGTAAACCATCACGAACAATATGTCCAAGCTCGAAACCAAACGCTGGGTCATAAGCGACCACTGCCGGGTTGGTAGATGCGAGAAGAAGTGAGTGACCATCTTCGTGTTGCAGACCTTCACCATTGAGCGTTGTTCGTCCCGCGGTTGCTCCAACTACAAAGCCACGGACCATTTGATCGGTTGCTGCCCAGAAGGCATCTCCTGTGCGTTGGAATCCAAACATTGAGTAGAAGATATAAATAGGAATCATTGGTTCATCGTGAGTGGAATATGAAGATCCGACTGCAGTGAAAGAGGCGGTAGAACCGGCTTCATTAATACCTTCATGGAGAATTACACCGGAGGTGGATTCTTTGTAAGAGAGCATCAATTCACGGTCAACTGCGGTATATGTCTGACCGTGAGGAGAGTAAATCTTCAAACTTGGGAAGAGTGAATCCATTCCGAAAGTTCGCGCTTCATCAGGAATGATTGGAACAAAACGTTTTCCAATTTCTGGATCCTTGATGAGATCTTTAAGAAGTCTGACAAATGCCATCGTTGTGGCAATTCCTTGACTTCCAGATCCACGAGCTACCGACTCATAAGTAGTGGCTGGTGGTTGAGGAAGTGGCTTTGAAATCTTTCTACGTGCAGGAATTGATCCACCAAGAGTTTGGCGACGTTCCATGAGGTACTTATATTCAGGTGAATCCTCTGCAGGGCGGTAATAAGGAGGCAGATACTTATCAATTGCTTCATCGGCAAGTGGAATACCAAGACGATTCTTAAACTCAATTAAATCTTCTTGAGTCATCTTCTTCATTTGGTGCGTTGAGTTACGACCTTCAAATGTAGAGCCAAGAGTCCATCCCTTGATGGTTTTAGCAAGAATTACTGTTGGGCGACCTTTGTGTTCAGTAGCGGCTTTATAAGCTGCGTACATCTTCTTGTAGTCATGGCCTCCGCGACGTAGTGCCCAAATCTTCTCATCGCTCCAGTCTTTGACGAGAGCTGCAGTGCGTGGATCGCGACCAAAGAAGTGTTCGCGTACATATGCGCCATCTTCTGTCTTGAATGTTTGGAAGTCTCCATCCGGAGTCTTATTCATCAAATCTACAAGCGCACCTTCGCGGTCATTTGCGAGCAGTTCATCCCATTCGCGACCCCAGACAACCTTGATGACATTCCAGCCAGCGCCACCAAAGATTGATTCAAGCTCTTGCATGATCTTTCCGTTTCCACGGACAGGACCATCAAGGCGTTGCAAGTTGCAGTTAACGACAAAAGTTAAATTATCCAGACCTTCACGTGCTGCAAGTGAAAGAGCTCCAAGACTTTCTGGTTCATCAGTTTCGCCATCTCCAAGAAATGCCCAAACGCGTTGTTCACTTGTATCTTTAATTCCACGACCCTGCAAATAACGATTGAAACGTGCTTGGTAAATTGCATTGATTGGACCAAGACCCATAGAGACAGTTGGGAATTGCCAAAAGTCTGGCATTAAGCGCGGATGAGGATATGACGACAAACCGCCCGCATCATGAGAAAGCTCTTGTCTAAATCCATCCATCTGATCTTCTGAGAAGCGACCTTCGACAAAAGCTCGTGAATACATTCCAGGGCTTGCATGTCCTTGGAAGTAAATTTGATCGCCTCCACCTGGGTGATCTTTTCCGCGGAAGAAATGGTTAAAGCCAACTTCATACAACGTTGCCGATGATGCAAAAGAGGAAATGTGCCCACCAACTCCAACGCCAGGGCGTTGCGCGCGATGCACCATGACTGCTGCATTCCAACGGATGATTCGACGAATGCGTCGTTCCATATCTTCATCGCCAGGAAAAGATGGCTCATTATCTGGAGCAATCGTGTTGATGTAGTTCGTTGAGCGCACACTTGAAATTCCAACATTTTGTTCACGGGCCTGTTGCAACATTGAGAGCATCAAGTAACGAGCGCGAACAGGTCCGGCATTCTTGAGAACTGCATCAAGTGAATCTCTCCACTCGGCTGTCTCTTGAGGATCGGTATCCACGAGTTGTCCGAGGAGGTGATCTGGGGCCTGACTGTTTTCGCTCTGGTTGGTCATGGGCCTATCTTTCCCCCTCAGGGGGCTTCAAGTCACATCGAGATAACCCGATTGCTCACCTTTTGGGATGCAAATACCAGCCGCCAGCATCAAATGCCTCTTAGGGACTTGCGAGAAGGCAAAAGGTTGGGTGGACTACTCCTGTGAACCCACAGGTAGCTTCTGCTGTAGACCGCATGGGTATTTCTGCAGGCGACCTCATCCTCCAACTAGGTTTCGACACAGCAGATTGCGACAATGAGTTAAGCGAAGCAATCGCTACGAAGACGGGAAGCCCGCTATTAAGTAGCGACTCGCAAGAGGTTGTCGATGGCGTAATCCTTTGGTGGAGAGAAGACGATGGAGACCTCGTCGATGAATTGGTGGATGCTTTAACTTTTCTGACGGAAGACGGAGACATTTGGGTAATGAATCCCAAGATGGGATTACCCGGACATACATCTCCAAGTGATATTCAAGATGCTGCGCCAACCGCTGGACTTACTCAGACAATCTCGTTCGTGGCAACGTCTCAGTGGACTGCCACTAGATTAGTGCCACGCAAATCAAAGAAATAGGAACGGACGACTCAATCATGGCAATCGAAATAGGCGAAGCAGCACCAGATTTCACTCTTAAGAATCAGCATGGAGAAGAAGTAACTCTCTCCTCGTACAAGGGTAAGAAGAAGGTAGTTTTACTTTTCTATCCATTCTCATTCACGGGCATATGCACCGGCGAGCTATGCGGACTTCGCGATGATCTTGGTGCGTTCCAGAATGATGACGTTGAGCTTCTAGCGCTTTCATGTGATTCACAATTTACTCAGCGCGTATTTGCAGATCAGGAAAACTATAAATTCCCACTTCTTTCTGATTTCCATCCGCATGGTGCCACAGCCAAGGCATACGGTATTTTCGATGAAACACGCGGCTGCGCAGTTCGCGGAACATTCATTATTGATACTGAAGGCATCGTTCGTTGGACGATTGTTAATGGTCTTGGAGATGCGCGAAATATCGCTGAATATAAAGCTGCGCTCGCTACTATTTCTTAAAAGTTTTTACAACGCTTGGCGAAGAACTAGCAATAAGTAGAGCCATAGCTGCAAGCACTGAATTTGCACCAAACGGTGCAGCTAAAGCGCCTGCAGCTAACGGCAGAGTAAATTGACCAAATCTATTTCCTGCCAAACGTACTGAAATAGCAAGAGATCGCTCATCTTTTTTCGAGATTCTAGAAACCCACGCCATTGTCATTGGCTGACCAACTCCAAGTGCCAGGCCTGCAAAACCAACAACAATCGCAAGTAACAAAACTGTGTTTGTAACTATCGCAACAAGAAGTGAAAGTGATGAGAGAGCCATACTCCCTAAAAGAAGTGTTCTGAATCCAAGTTTCCTCGTTGCTTCTCCAAGATAAACTCGCGAAGCCATGCTCGCGAGTGCACGTATTGCCAAGATTGTCGCAATGGAACTTGCCGAGAAACCTCTCTCTTTTCCGAGCACGGGAAGAAATACAACCAGAATGTCTACGACTGAAGATATTGCCAAACTTGCGAGCATTGCTGAACGCATCGATGGATTTCCAAGCATTCGCAGTACGCCAGAGGTTTGTTGTGGAATGAATTCCTGATAACTCGAACTTCTTACCCATCCCAGAATTGGAATCAAACCAACAAACGAGAGAAGTGCCGCTGCAAAGAACGCATGCCCCATAGAGCGTGGAATCAAGCCGGATGAATGCGATGTCGCCGATCCAATTAGAGGCCCGATTAATTGACCAAGAGCCGCGCTGAAGGTGTAGTAACCAAAGAATTTCTCGTAGTGATTAACTTCGCTTCGGTTTGCAAACATCGCCTGCGCCCCAACCATGCAAAGAAATTGCGCACTTCCCATGAGCGCAACCCAAAAGATCATGACGAAGACAGAATTCGCAGCCGATAAACCAAGCCCAGCAATCGAAATGAGAAGTGTTCCAAGGAGGATCAATCGACCTTCGCCATATTTATTTATGACGCTCCCAATTGGTATTGCAAGTAGCAATGGGACAAGTGCATACAAGCCACCGAATGTTCCGATTACAAAAGACGATGCATGAAGCTCGAGAAGTTTGTAAGAAATCATGGGGCGAGCCAGGTAGGTGGCAGCCTGAATAAATACCGAGTTGATAAGTGCCAAATAGATCCACGATTTTGAACGGGATTGGCTACTCACGGCGCCACCATTCTCCAGTTTGATGTGTATTTCAAGCCAGGAAAGTCCCAATTTCCACTCGCGTGAGAGTCCTAGTAGAGTACGCAGGCTTGCTCGACCTCCACGTTGAGCAGGTATTGGGTGGTTAGCTCAGTGGTAGAGCGCCTCGTTTACACCGAGGATGTCGGGGGTTCGAAACCCTCACCGCCCACCAGTTTTTAATTCTTCTCTCTAATGGGAATTACTTAATAGGAGTTTTGCTCCAAAACCAATTACAGCAATCCCCGAAATGCGTTCCATATATTTGATAACACGTGGACTCATAAAAAAGTACTTCAACGTATTCACAAAAAAGATAAGCGCAGTGAAATAGACGATTGTGATTATTGCGTGAATGCCGGTTAGGCCCAACCCAAAAAGTAAATGATTGGAATCTTTTGGAATGAACTGGGGTAGAACCGAAAGATAGAAAACGCCAGCCTTGGGATTTAAAAGGTTAGAGAGAAGACCTCGAGTAAATGTCTGTTTGTGCCCAAAGTCGCGATTATCAAATGGGGCTGTCACGTCCTTATTAAATGAGTTACGAATAAAGCCGATACCCATCCAGAACATGTAAAGGACTCCGGTGACCCTCAAGATGTTGAAAGCGGTTTGTGAGGCTTGAAGAATTGCGCTGATTCCAAGAGATGCAAAAGCACCCCAGACGAATAATCCGGACGTAATGCCAAGCATTACGACTAGCGCTGACTTTCTAGATTGAGTCGTTGCATATCGAAGCACCAGTGCAAAGTCCAAGCCGGGAATCAATACGAGGATCCCAGCAAGGATTGCGAAAGTGAGAATATTCCCAAACATAGGCTCCACTCTAACGAACGAACATTGGATAGCTCTACACTTTAGGAATGAGTGGGTTAGCTTTATTTCTCTCGGTTTTTCTTGCTTGCGCCGTTGAAGCGGTCGAAGCAACGACAATTGTTCTCGCTGCCGGCACAGCAAGAGATTGGAAATCCGCACTTCTTGGAACCGGAACTGGTTTAGGAGCGCTTGCCGTAATTATTGTTGCAATCGGTCCCTCTATTTCTAATTTACCAATAAACGGACTTCGCCTTTTTGTAGGAACTTTGCTCTTGGTCTTTGGCCTTCAATGGATACGTAAAGCAATCTTGAGAAGTTCTGGATACAAAGCGCTTCATGACGAAGAGAAAATCTTTCAAGAAGAACTTGTCGCCGCTCGAAGAGCAAAGGAAGGCAAGCGACTTGGAGTAGCAGACTGGTACGCGTTCACACTTTCATTTAAAGGCGTATTGCTTGAAGGATTAGAAGTTGCATTTATTGTTCTCACATTTGGAACAATTCAGCATCAGGTAGGACTCGCCTCTGTTGCAGCTTTAATTGCAGTAGGCGTAGTGGCTATCGCTGGCTTTGCCCTTCGCAAACCGCTTTCTCAAGTTCCTGAAAACACGATGAAATTTACTGTCGGAATTATGTTGACATCGTTTGGAATATTTTGGGGAGCGGAAGGCGCTGGCGTGATGTGGCCGAGAACCGATGCTTCGCTACTTGGAATTGTTCCCTTCGTGGCTGTCATTTCTTTCATCCTCGTCAAAATTCTTAAGTCACGAAAAATGAGCGCCGTTAGTTCAAAAGTATCCACATCAGTTACAGATCTTGATGAACTAGATGCCGAAACTGTTCTTGAAGACCGGGGAGTGGTTAAGGTCCTTAAGGACTTTGGCTTCTTTTGGTATGACTTTCTCATTGGAGATGATCTCGTTGGATTCGCCATTGTGATTGTTGCCTTGGAAGGGACCAACATTCTGGTCCATGGCGGTACCAATGCTTGGTGGCTGCTTCCCCTTGCCGTGACAGCATTGCTTCCAATCAATTTATTTCGCGTTACAAAAGAGTAATTGCTCCTCAAGAACGCCATCAGATAAGATTCCATCACATTAGTAGCCAATAAGTACATACTTGCGATCGGAGCCAAAAAATGAAGGCGACCCCTGCCCACCAAGCGCTCTTGATGCAGCTACAGAAGTTAGATACTGAAAT
>CANCGX010000030.1 GCA_947377725.1 Actinomycetota bacterium | reverse complement strand
AGAGTAATTGCTCCTCAAGAACGCCATCAGATAAGATTCCATCACATTAGTAGCCAATAAGTACATACTTGCGATCGGAGCCAAAAAATGAAGGCGACCCCTGCCCACCAAGCGCTCTTGATGCAGCTACAGAAGTTAGATACTGAAATCAATCAGCTTAATTTTAAATTGAAATCTCTTCCTGAACATGAGCAAATTTCAGCAATCCATGCTCGATTGGAGCATTCGGCTGTTGAATTAAAGGTTGTAGAGACTGAACTTGAGGACGTCACTATTGATCTGCGTCGAAGTGAGGTGGATGTAGAGGCCGTCACCATGCGCATGGAAAAGGATGAAAAGCGTTTGAATGCAGGGCTTGGAACACCTAAGGAACTCGAGCAAACTCAACATGAATTGGCGACCTTAGCTAAGCGTAAAGAGGATCTTGAAGATGGCGAACTAGAAATCATGTTGCGCCACGAGAGCGTGAAGAAGCGTGTCGATGAATTGAAGAGCGACGAAGAAGGCCTGAAGAAGCTTGAACTAGAACTAAACATCCGTATCGAAAGCGCAACAACAGAGTTGAATGCCTTGATTACAACTGCTGCCGAAGATCGCATGAAGCTTGCTCCTCAAATCGATAAAGCCCTCATGGATATTTATGAGAAAGTTCGTGAAGGTCAAGGGGGAGTGGGTGCTGCTCTATTGATCGGTAATAAATGCGATGGGTGCCACCTCGTTATTAATGCAATTGAATTGGAGAGAATAAAGACTCTCGCAGAAGATGATGTGTTGCGTTGCGAAGAATGTCGGCGAATATTGGTGCGCATCTAAATGGCACGCGTTCTCAACATAACGGCAGATGGTGGTTCACGTGGAAACCCAGGTCCAGCAGCCTATGGAGCAGTGGTAACAGAGAATGGAAAGATTCTTAAGGAACTTTTTGCGCCATTGGGAATTGCTTCCAATAACGTTGCAGAATACAGCGGACTAATTGCAGGGCTAAAAGCAGCGCACGAGATCGATCCTGAAGCAACTATTCATGTAAAAATGGATTCCAAACTCGTGATTGAACAAATGTCAGGTAGATGGCAAATCAAGCATCCAGATATGCGAGATCTTGCCAAGCAAGCACGCGATATCCACCCGATGAGTCTTATTACATTTACGTGGATTCCTCGCGATGAAAATTCTCATGCGGACAGACTTGCAAACAAAGCACTCGATGGTGAAGTCGCTGAGACTCCGTATATTCAACGTAATTTCTTGCATGGCCGGTTAATCTCAGGAGAAGTTCCAACAACTATTTATCTCATTCGCCACGGCGAGACTCCGCTAACTCCAGAGCGCCGGTTTTCCGGTTCAGGTGGATCAAATCCATCGTTAACTGAAAAAGGCCGTGAACAAGCTAGAGCTGTTGCAGCCGAATTAAAGAAGAGAAGTCCTAAGCACTTGGTTGTTTCTCCAATGCAGCGGACAATCGAAACAGCGGAAGAGATTTCTAAAGTAACCGGACTCGAGCCAGTTATCGATGAAGATTGGACCGAGGCTTCATTTGGAAGATGGGACGGGCTTACGCCTTACGAAGTTGATGAACAATTTCCAGACGAATATAAAGCTTGGGTTGCAGACCCTTGGTATGAACAAGGTGGTGGCGAGTCTTATGCAGCTACAGCCGAACGCGCAGGGAGTGCGCTTCGACGAATAGCGGCGCAATACCCAGGGGAGACTGTTGCTGTAGTAACTCACAACGTCGTCGTAAAAGGATCAGCAACGGTTGCGCTATCTGCGCCGATAGATTCAATCTTCCACGTGGATGTTGCACCGTGCAGCATTACAACAATAAAGATATGGCCATCTGATGGACTGATGGCACTGATGTCTTTAAGTGAGCGAGCTTTCTAACTTAGCTAAATTATTTCTAATTTAGTTTTGCATCAAGGAATGCGTTAACGATTCGCTTAAACCGTGCTGGCTCTTCAATGTGTGGCATATGTGACGATTCTGGAAATAGTTCCCACACCGATCCTGGAATTCGACGATGGATTTCTTGCACCATTGCTGGTGTTGCTTCGTCATAGGCGCCGCTGACAATAAGAGTTGGAACATTAATTTTGTGTAAGTCATCATGGATATCCCACGTCTTTAAAGATCCAATGACATGGAATTCAGAAGGTCCATTCATCGTGTGGTAAACAGTTGGATCTTCTGCCATTTGAGCAAAGGATGCTGCAACATCAGGTGGCATCGGTACGCGACAGAGGTGGCGATCGTAGAAGACATTGACTGCCGCTTCGTATTCAGGAGTGTCAGTCGTGCCAGCATCCTCATGGCGCTTCAAAGTTGCTTCAACGTCCGTTGGGAGTAACTTGCGAAGTTTCTCAGCTTCAGAAACCCACATTTTCATGCCTGCGGGAGAATCGCAGACAACAAGAACCTTGAGTCCAGCAGGTTGATGCGTTGCGAATTGCATACCTAGCATGCCGCCCCACGATTGTCCGAGGAGCGCGTATGAGTTATCAATTTTGAGGTGTTTTGTAAGAAGTACAAGTTCTTCCATGAACAATTCTGGAGTCCAAAAATCCGCAGGTTTTTCTTTGAGATGTGTTGAATTTCCACATCCAATTTGATCGTACAGAATCGCCGCGCGGCCGGATTGAGCAATGAGGTCAGCGATTGCGATGAGGTAATTGTGTCCAGCCCCAGGCCCTCCATGAGCAAGGACTACTGGTGTTTTGCCGTTGTTAATATCTCCAACGATTCGATACCACGTCTCGCCGTGTTCCCACTTCATGGTTGATGTACTCATCACTTGCTCCTTCTGGTTGGTATTTGAAATTAAATCACATTAAATGGCTTGGGACAGGCAGCTAGTTTCGGGACAACCATCTTTGCGATAACTGTTCCTTGGCCAGGATGCACTGCTTGCGCAAGGCCAAGATTGCCTTGAACTGAGAGAAAAATAAAGGCTTCTTCGAATGTAAATCCCCAATGATGAACTAAAAGTTTTGCAGCCTCTTCGCATGCGATGCGGAGCGCTCCGGGAATATCTTCGACATCCGAGACGCCATGAGTGACCCATACGTCTTCTGTTTCTGTGACGGGATAGTCGGTTGTAGTTCCCTTGATCAGCTGTACTGAAATTAGAACGTCGCCTCCTATTTCGATGCCAGTTCCACAGATCTCACCATCGCCCATTGAGGCATGCATATCTCCCAAAGCGAGAAGCGCTCCTGGGTGTTTGACTGGAAGGTGGACGGTGGCGCCAATTCCATTGAGATTGTTATCAAGATTTCCACCATGTTTTCCAGCTGGCATAGTTGCAATATCCCCACTGGCTGGAGCTACGCCAATAACCCCGAGCATGGGTGATGAAGGAAAGGAAACTTTTTCATTCATCGTGATTAAGCCGTCTTTGACATCAAAAAATTGGGCAAATGGCTCATGAACAAGGTGCTGAAGTTGGCCACTTCCAGGATAAGTACGCGCCACACCTCGTGGTCCGGGCTTAATGTCATGAATCGTTACGGAAAGCGTGTCTCCAGGTTCGGCACCAACCACATAAATTGGCCCGGTTGCACCGTTAATTGCTTCTTCTGGAATCGGAAGAAGTGCGTTCTCAGGATTGGTTATTGCGCCCATGTAGCAGTCCCAGGTTTGGACATGGATGAGTTCGCCAGGAGTTACCGTGAGATTTGGGGCATGCGCAGAACTAAAGCTGAAGTTGTGATGATCTCGTGAAAGGTAGTGTGCGGCATCACTGAATTTTGGTTTATTAAGATTTTGTTTCATTGGCCTAAATCCCACTTTTCCTAGTGCGGTTTTCTCCCGAAGGTGAGAGCATAAGCCCTCCCCAACACCTGTCGCTAGCAAGATCATTATCAGGAGGTACTACGTGCGTCGCAAGTCCGTAATATTTAATTCATTGATTGGAGCAGCAGCGCTGCTCACATCTGTACTTGTTGGAACTTCTACTTCGCAAGCAGTTGCAGATGGTCCGCTCGCAGCCTATGACGCTGCACATGCTGGTGGAACTTTAACTTTGGTTGCACAAGCTGCAGCAGGAACTCTTGATCCAAAGGTGAATTACACCGGTCAGTACTGGCAAATTTTCCAAGCTACCTATGATGGTCTGCTTTCATTTAGCTACGGCACAGGAAAGACAACTTTCAAAGTTGTTCCCGACTTAGCCGAAGCACTGCCTGCACTTAGCAATGGCGGAAAGACTCTTACTTTCAAACTTCGTAAGGGAATCAAATTCTCCGATGGAAAGCCCGTCACAGTAAATGACGTTAAAGCTTCCTTCGAACGTATCTTCAAAGTTTCATCACCAACTGCAGGTTCTTTCTACAACGGCATCGTTGGTGCAACTGCTTGTCTTGCAAAGCCAGCAACGTGCAAACTCGATAAGGGTGTTGTCGTAGATGCAGCAAAGAACACGGTTGTCATTAACCTTGTTGCAGCAGATGAAGCAATCAACTCAAAGCTTGCAGTGCCTCACGCAGTAATCAATCCTGCATCTGCTCCAAGCAAGGATGCTGGTACAACCATCATCCCTACAACAGGCGCGTACATGATTAAGTCATACAATCCAAACAAGTCTTTGATTTTGGTAAGAAATCCAAACTTCAAAGAGTGGAGCCATGACGCACAACCACAGGCTTATCCTGATGAGATTGACTACAAGTTTGGCGTTACACCAACTGCTCAAGTAACAGCAGTAGAAAACAACCAAGCTAACTGGGCATATGACCCAATCCCGTCAGACCGTTTGAATGAAATCGGAACCAAGTACGCAGCACAAGTTCACGTGAACCCATTAACTGCGATGTGGTACCTACCTTTCAACGTAAATCTCGCACCTTTCAATAATTTGAAGGCACGTCAAGCCGTTAGCTACGCAATCGATCGCGCAGCGATGGTCAAGATTTTCGGCGGCTCACAACTTGCGGCACCAGTATGTTCATTCCTTCCACCTAACTTCCCTGGTCACGTTGACTATTGTGGTTACACAAAGGGTGCAACACCTGCAAAGCCTGCAAAAGCATGGGGAGCTCCAGATCTAGCTCTTGCTAAGAAGCTTGTGAAGGAATCAGGAACTGCTGGACAAGCTGTTGGCATCGTTGTTTCCGATGATGATGTTAATAAGCAAATGGGCGTCTATCTCCAATCAGTTCTAAACTCAATTGGATACAAGGCAACAGTTAAGCCAATCTCTGGAAATATTCAATTTACATATATCCAGAACACGAAGAACAAAGTTCAGATTTCAGTAACTCAGTGGTACCAGGATTATCCTGCTGCATCTGACTTCTTGGATGTTCTTCTAGGTTGCGCTTCATTTACTCCTAACTCAGATTCATCAATCAATATGGCCGGTTATTGCAACAAGGCGCTTGATGCGAAGATGGCAAAGGCAAAAGCTCTTGGAGTTACAGACGCTGTAGCTGCAAACAAGATGTGGGGAGCAATTGATCAGGAAGTAATGGCAGATGCACCAGTTGCAGTTGCATTTACTCCTAAGCAACTTGACTTCATCTCTTCTCAAACGAAGAACTACATCTTCTCGTACCAGTACAAGATGTTTGTTAGCCAATTGCAAGTTAAGTAAGTAAACGAATCTGATATAGATACGTGTCTCTAAAAGATAGTAGCGAAGCGGTCTTCTCCGAATCTCCGGGGAAGATCGCTTTGCGCAACCTTCGAAAAGATAAGCGTTCAATAATTGCGCTTTCGATTCTCGGTTTTATTGTGGGAATCTCATTCTCTGCGCCTTTGTATGCTCACTTTGTTGCGCATACCAATCCTTTCCAATCAACATTGGATGCCACAATCTCTATCCATGGCGAGCAAAAAGCCGTACTAGAGCCCTCCACGACAGGCCTTGGTCTAGGCGTTACTCCTATTGGTCCAACCTGGAATCTCGGGAAGTACTTCTTGGGCGCCGATGGACAGGGTCGTGATGTAATGGCACGTCTTCTCTACGGCGGACGAAGCACACTCTTAATCGGCACAACCGCTGGTTTGCTCTGTATTTTTCTTTCCTTACTCATTGGCATCATCGCTGGATATCGCCGCGGTTGGGTCGATGCGGTCTTATCTAGACTTCTCGACATCATCTGGGCATTCCCGGTTTATCTTTTAGCTATCAGCCTTTCGGTTGTTCTTCTGACCTCAGGTTTAACGATTGGATTTATCCACGTTGGACCAGGTTCGTTCGCTCTCCCTATTTTTATTATTGGAATTGTTTATATCCCATACGTAGCTCGGCCTATTCGCGCTCAAGTTCTCGCTCTTCGCGAACGCGAGTTTGTGCGTGCGGCTGTTGGCACAGGAGCCAAGAGCTCAACAATTATCTTGCGCGAAATTTTGCCAAACATAATGCCGAGCGTCTTGGTATTTATCCCAATCATTGTCTCGCTTTCAATGTTGACTGAGTCAGCACTTTCATTCCTCTCTATCGGCGTTCAACCACCTGCAGCTTCATGGGGAACCATCATTAACGAAGGATTGGGTCTTCTTTACACTCGTCCTATTGTCGGTATCGCACCTGGTCTGATGATTGTCCTTACCGCTGCCGCGCTTAATCTTTATGGTGATGCCGTCCGCGACGCGCTTGATCCCAAGACGAGAGCACGAGGCGACTAATGTTGACATTTATCGGTCGTCGTCTAAGTGCAATGGTCTTCGTGCTTATTTCGATTTCCATCATGGTCTTTCTTATTTTCTTTGCAACACCAGGAGTTGACCCTGCTGCACGTATTGCTGGTCGAGGTGCCGATCAACAAACGTTGATGCAAGTTCGTCACTCTTTCGAGTTAGACCGTCCTTTGCCGATGCGATACATCTCCATGATGAAGCATCTCTTCGTTTCGCAAGACCTCACCTCTTATGTGAATCGCGGCGCAAAGGTAATCCCGCAACTTTCACAAGCCATCCCAGCTACCTTCTCACTTGTTATAGGAGCAGCCATTATTTGGCTCTTTGCAGGGATTTTCTTTGGAATTCTCGCGGCAAGCTCTAAGAAAAAATGGATTGACCCGACTATCGGCTTCCTTGGAATTGTTGGAATCTCTCTGCCTGTTTACTGGCTTGGCGAAGTTGTAAATCTCATTACTCAATCCAAGCTCCACAATTCAGTCTTCAAGTGGGTTCCACCGCTCGGCTATGTTGGTTTATCAGTAGATCCTTGGCAGTGGTTCTTACACCTTCTATTTCCCTGGTTAACACTTGCTGTTCTCTACGCCGGTATTTATGTTCGCGTTCTTCGCAACGAGATTATGGTTGTGATGAGCGAGGATTACATAAAGACAGAACGAGCTAAGGGTGCAAGCGAGAAGCGAATTCTGTATAAGCACGCAACTCGAATGAGTCTTATTACAATCGTCTCGCTCTTTGGTTTGGATTTCGGAGCCCTTGTTGGTGGGTACGCGCTCCTTACGGAAGTTGTATTTGGTATCCAAGGTGTTGGAAAACTTACATTTGATTCCCTTCAGAACTTTGACCTGCCAGTCATCATGGCAACAGTTATGTATGCCTCATTCTTTGTAGTCTTTATGAATGCTCTCGTAGACGTTGTCTATGCAGTCCTAGATCCGCGGGTGCGACGTGTCTGAGAAACTATTAGAAGTTAAGAATCTTCACGTTACCTTTGAAACTCGCAGAGGAGATGTGCGGGCGGTAAATGATCTTTCATTCACACTCAACAAGGGGGAGACCCTAGGAATTGTTGGTGAATCAGGCTCCGGTAAATCTGTTTCTATGAATGCAGTCATGGGACTTCTCCGCGATGCGAACGCCAAGATTTCCGGTGAAGTCTTCTTTAACGGCAAAGATCTATTGAAGCAAAATGATGAATCTATGCGCGCCATCCGCGGCAAAGATATCGCGATGGTATTCCAGGATCCGATGACCGCACTCACTCCGGTCTATACCGTGGGTTGGCACATCGTGGAACAAATCAGGCTTCATACAACGATGTCTAAGCAAGAAGCTCGTGCTCGTGCAATTGAGATTCTGGACGAGGTTGGAATTCCGGATGCTAAGAGCCGCGTTGATCGTTACCCACATGAATTTTCCGGTGGCATGCGCCAACGCGCAATTATTGCAATGGCTTTGGCGCTTAATCCATCGCTTCTTATTGCAGATGAGCCAACAACAGCACTTGATGTAACAATCCAAGCTCAGATCCTGGATCTGCTGAAGCGTCTCCAAGCTCAACATAATTCTTCAATCATCATCATCACTCACGACATGGGTGTGGTTTCAGAGATTGCAGATGAAGTTCTCGTTATGTATGCCGGCCGACCTGTCGAGCGCGCGTCCAAGCAAGCGCTGTTTGCAAACCCTCGCCACCCATACACACAAGGGCTAATGAATTCAGTACCACGAATTGATCGCTCTTCGAGTGAACGTCTTCAAGCTATCCCTGGTCAACCAGCTTCGCTTCTTCATCTTCCAGAAGGTTGCGCGTTTTCAAACCGTTGTGCCTTTGCTTTCGATGCTTGTAAGCAGTTGCCTGTATTCAATATTGACGCAGATGGTCACGGCGCAGCTTGCTTCTTGGAGGGTAACCGCGCATGAGTACTCAAAAGGTGATTCTTTCAATCGAGGGACTTGGAAAGAACTACGAAATCGGTTCAGCTTTCTCTCGCGGCAAAGATGTTGTGCATGCAGTTGAGAATGTAAATCTGGAAATTCTCGAAGGCGAGACGTTAGGTATTGTTGGCGAATCGGGTTGCGGCAAATCAACTCTTGGCCGAATGCTTGTTCGCCTTGAAACGCCAAGTGCCGGACAGATTCTCTTTGAAGGCGAAGACCTTGCCAATGTTCCTGCCAAGAAACTTCGCTCTCTTCGCAAGCAGTTCCAAATGATTTTCCAAGATCCTTATGCATCATTAAATCCACGACGCCAAATAGGCAAGATTGTGGAAGAGCCACTTCGCATACATGGAATGGGTAAAGAAGAGCGTAAAGCTGCGGCACAAGATTTGCTCAAACGTGTCGGGCTGGATCAGAACGCTTACGAGAAGTACCCACACGAGTTTTCTGGCGGACAGCGCCAACGTGTAGTTATCGCACGGGCCCTTGCTCTAAATCCTCGCCTCGTAGTTGCAGATGAGCCAGTGTCGGCTCTAGACGTCTCAATTCAAGCTCAGGTGCTTAATCTATTTAAGGACCTTCAAGCGGAGTTCAACCTCACCTACATTTTTATTGCTCACGATCTTGGTGTGGTTCGCTATGTTTCTGACCGTATCGCAGTGATGTATCTAGGTAAAGTTGTTGAATTAGCGCCTGCAGAAGAGTTGTACGCCAATCCAGCCCACCCTTACACGCGCGCGCTTCTTTCAGCTAACCCCCGCATGGACGCAGATGATAAACGCGAAAGAATTATTCTTAAAGGTGATCTACCTAATCCGATTAATCGACCAACTGGATGCGTATTCAATCCTCGTTGTCCAAAGGTTCAAGATATTTGTAAAGTTGAAAGTCCGCTTCTGATGCAAATCGGAAACCGCCAAGTTGCTTGCCATTTTCCCGACAACGAATAAATAGACGAAAGAGAAAAGAGTCCGCTATGGCCACGCCGACAGTTAAAGTCAGTAAAGATCAACACATCTGGGCTTATGCAGCAGATATGCAACCAGTCGTCACGGTTGATCCTGGGACCATCATCGAAATTGAAACGTGGGATTGTTTTACCGGACAAGTTCAAAGTGAAAGTGACACTCTTGAAAAACTCGATATCAACCGCGTGAATAGCGCGACGGGTCCAATTGCCGTTAGGGGAGCTGAGCCTGGAGATTCTCTTTCAGTCACTTTGATCGATATACGTCCTGATAAGCAAGGCGCTGGAATGTGTATTCCAGAGTGGGGTCAACTTATTCATCTTGCGAAGTCTCCAACAACGAGAATTTTTAAGGTAGAAGACGGCATCATTCATATGAATGATCGAGTTTCATGGCCGCAACGTCCGATGTTTGGCGTCATTGGTGTTGCGCCCGCTGAAGGTTCTATCCCAACATTTAAAGCCGGAACTCATGGCGGCAATCTAGACAACAACATGAATGGAATCGGCGCGACAGTTCACTTGCCTGTTTTCCAGCCAGGTGGTCAGCTTGCTATTGGTGATATGCACGCATCCATGGGTGACGGAGAAATTTCTGGCACAGGCGTTGAAATCGGTGGAACTGCAATCATCAAAGTCGATCTCATCAAAGGTAAGTCAGGTACGTGGCCAGTAACAGAGACAGCTGATTCGTGGATTACTCATGGAACAACTGATGGAGATATTGATCAGGCTCTTCAAAATGCTTGCGAAGAAGCTGCAAAACTCTTGGTTGATGAGTGGGGCTTCACCATCGAAGACGCCTTCATCTTCCTCTCGGTAGCCGGCGATTTGGGCTTGGCGCAATATTGTCACCCATCTCCAGGCACGGTTATTGCGAAAATGTGCGTTCCAAAGACTGCTGCCACACCTCATCCATTTAAATAGAATTTCACTAACGCACTTCCTCAAGTATCCTTCTCTTAGAAGAGTCGCCTGGATCACTGCGTTGTAGCAATACACCGAGGAAAGTCCGGACTCCGCAGAGCAAAGTGGTGGCTAACAGCCACTCGGAGCAATCCGCAGGACAGTGCCACAGAAAATTACCGCCTCTCGCAAGAGAGGTAAGGGTGAAACGGCGGTGTAAGAGACCACCGCATCTGCAGTGATGTAGATGGCAAGGTAAACCCCACTTGGAGCAAGACCAGAAAGGCGATGGGCTGCTCGCTCAATTCGCCAGGTAGGTTGCTTGAATCTGCGAGCAATTGCAGATCTAGATGGATGGTGATCATCTCGATGTCGTGAAAGCGAATAGAGATACAGGATCCGGCTTATAGGGCGACTCTTCTTCCAATTAGGTGGGCGCAGGTTGAAACTGCGCTCACTTTATTGTTTAAAAGTGTTTAGTTTTATGCAAAACCTTGGACAAATCTGCCGATATCTATGGGCAAAATTGTGGACATATGGGCAAAATCGGGGACAAACTTTTGGCCGAATAGACCTGACTTGTCAGTGGTCATATGTAGTTTGTAACCGTGCCCAACTTCAAGAATATTCGTGAACAACTCCAACAGGCAGAGGCGGTCGCCTCCGA
>CANCGX010000029.1 GCA_947377725.1 Actinomycetota bacterium | reverse complement strand
GCTGGGGTGGGTGGAGGTTCCCTCGTTTATGCGAACACTTTATATACCCCGCCTGATACGTACTTTAATGATGAGCAATGGCGACATATAACGAATTGGAAAGAGGAGTTAGCTCCTTGGTATGACCAAGCCCAACGCATGTTAGGTGTAACCAAGAATCCATTTATGTCTCCATCAGATTTTGCGATGAAAGAAGTCGCTGAGGAGATGGGAGTTGGACACACATTTACTCTCGCGCCGTTAGGTGTTTTCTTTGGAGAAGGCGAAGGCAAGGCGTCAGATGATCCATTCTTTGGCGGAGTAGGACCTGCTCGCGAAGGTTGTCGCAACTGCGGTGAATGCATGACTGGATGTCGATACAACGCAAAGAACACGCTTCCAAAGAATTATTTGGGAATTGCAGAGTCCATTGGCGCAACGGTTATCCCAGAAACGACAGTTACTTCCATTGAACAAAGCGGAAGTGGATGGACGATTAAAACTCGAAAGAGCAGTTCTTGGAGCGGGAGAACGCAAACTTTTACTGCGAAAGAAGTCATTGTTGCTGCAGGAACGTACAACACTCAGAAGATTCTTCACCGAATGAAAGATCAAAAGAAATTGCCGTTTCTTTCTGAAATGCTTGGACGGCTATCGAGAACCAACAGTGAAGCGCTGACCGGCGCGCTTATGCCAAAGTCAGATATTGATTATTCACTGGGAGCAGCAATCACTTCCTCTTTCCACCCCGACGAACACACACATGTAGAACCAGTGCGATACGGGAAAGGAAGTAACTCGATGGGGTTGCTTCAAACAATTGCCACGGATGGAAACAAGCTATCCCAGCGCCATAAGCAATGGTGGACAACTTTTTTGAGAAATCCCAAAATCATGTATCGAATATTGAATGTTCGAAAGTGGAGCGAGCGCACCGTTATCGCGTTAGTGATGCAAAATGTTGATTCCTCAATAACTGTTAAAGGAAAGCGCGATTTCCTAGGAAATTGGAAGTTAACTTCCACGAATGATGTTGATCGTCCAAACGCCACCTATATTCCTGCAGCAAACGAGGTCGTGCGTCGGATTGCGGCAAAGCGAGGCGGGATTGCAGGAGGAAACGTAGGTGACCTTGTTAATGCGCCTTTCACTGCCCACTTCGTGGGTGGTTGCGTGATCGGAGATTCCGTTGAAAAAGGAGTGATTGATCCATATCACCGGGTGTGGAACTACCCAACGCTGCATGTCGTTGACGGCTCAAGTGTCACGGCTAATTTAGGCGTGAATCCTTCGCTAACTATTACGGCGCAAGCTGAGCGTGCGATGAGTTTGTGGCCAAATAAGGGCGAAGGAGACACTCGCCCATTTCAGGGTGGCGAGTACAAACGGTGTGAATCGGTATTTCCTCACGCTCCAGCTGTACCTCCTCACGCTCACGGTTCTCTTCGTAACCCCAAGTAGGGGTGATAAAGCAGGGTTATAGAAAAGAGTCCCTCACCCCTGCGAAACTGTAGGCATGGGGACATCAAAGAAAAACGTAAAGGCAGATATTTTTCTGCCAGTCCTCGACGGGGTCCCACTTGCCCGAATTACCAGGCCAATGGCGCTACCAAATGCGATCTATCGAACGTACCTTATTGAAAAAATCTTGCAACCCGCACCTCATGCAACTCTCATTGTTGCTCCAAGTGGGTTTGGAAAAACAACACTGGCAGCTCAAGCAGCTGAAGCTGCTGAAGAATCAGATGAATATGTTGTCTTTTACACTGTTGAAGAATTAGACACAGTTCTTGATACTTGTAGGAATGTAACTTCAGCACTTAGATTGCAGGTTCCAAATTTTGCGCCGTGGGCAGAAGAATTTTTTAATGGAGATTTTCATGGCGTTGATTGGGTAGTAAGAATTTGCAATGACATATCGAGCATTTCTAAGACTTTCTTTTTTATATGGGACGGCGCGCAAAATTACAGTGAATCCCATTTTGGAATGCTTCAAAGTTTTATCAATTTAATGCCAGACAATGTCCGAATATTGACTTTGAGAAATATTCCGCCCAGAGCGTCGTATGCAAAAATCGCAAGTCAGGGAAATTTTACTTACCTAACTGCAAATGATTTACGTTTCTGTTCAGAAGATATCTCTCATATTGCAAATCAGAATGGATTAGATTATTTGAATAAAGAAGTTGCATCAGCATTTGGGAATGTTCAGGGTTGGCCATTAGGTGTAAAAATTCTTGCTTCCAGCTTAGCAAAAGAAAATGAAATCACGACGATTTCAAGTTTCGAAAGCAATACCCTCATCTCTCATGCGGTTGATCTCTTGGATTGTGATGATCGCGACTTCTTAGAGAAAATTTCTCTTTTAGATGCAGTTTCGGCCGACGAGGCTTTCCAAATCACCAAGTTGCCTGACGCTGAAATGCGATTAAAGAGATTGCGGGAAAGTGGAACGTTTATTTCCCAGGTTTCTATAAACCCCTCACGTTTTGCGATTAATCCGCTTGTTCGCAATCTATTAATGGAGCGCGTCTATTCGAATACTAAAAAGCTTGTCGACATCGGATATCCAACAATTGAAGTTGCAATTAGCTCGGGGAAAGCCCTCAAAGCAATTGCTTTGCTTGCCATTCTTGGAGAAGAAAAGCGCGCAGAAGCGCTTGCTTGGAAAAATGTTTATCAGATGATGATGTCGGGAGATGCAGAATTTCTGAGCATGTGGGTTGAGAGGAAGAAGGTTGAAGACAAAGATGACATCTTTCTCATTGCACTTTTAAAGGTCTACATAAAGTTGATTTCATTTGATATTGATGCAGGTCGAGCTCTTTTGAATGAACTGGAAAATGATTTGTCGCTATCGGCGGAAGTAGACAAATTTGCAGATGAAATTGGGCTTCTGCGTGCAAGATATGAATTCTGGGTTGGAAATTTTACGGAATGCATTCGACTTTCTACGAAGAGAAAAGATTTAAGAATTATTCAACGAGAAGGATTGTCAGGTGCAGTAGCTCGTGGAATGTTGCCTGCACTTGAGTCTGCATTTATTCTTCAAGATAGGCCCATTTTTCAGGAAATGTTCGATCATGTAATCGGAATCACGCAGGATTCAAATCCACACCATCAGAAATTGGTGCTACCACAAATGCGCGCAATGGAAGCTTTTCTAGATGGCAGATATCGAGAAGCGTTAGATCATTCCAACTTGGCTCTGAGTTCTTACGAGAGTCTAAATGTAAAAGGCATTTACATACCCTATTCCGCCGCTCATATAGCGGCAGATGTATTGCTCGAATTTGGCGACGATAATAAGTCTGTTGAGATGTCAGAAAAATATTTACAACTTGCAATCAAGGCGCAACAGTGGCCTTGGGTTGTCTCTTTCTATTCTAAATTGGCTCTTGCAAAAATGTATCAAGGTGAAACGACAGCCGCACTTTCCTTAATTCAGGAATCTCGCGAATGGACGTCTAGCTCACAATTTAATTCACAGATCAACATATTTGCTGATCTGATTGAAATTCTTGCTCGTGCTCAAATGGGTGACGTTGCTAGAATAATTGTATTACTTGATCATGCAGTAGAGACTCCAACGATTTCGACACTTCGTACCGTTCTTGAAGCCAAGCGAAATTCAAAGGACGCCCTAGTGCTTCTAGGCAGCCTTCCTGAAAGCACGCCACATCAAAAATTTATTAAATGCGTCTCTCTATTGGAGGCAGCGGTAACTGATCGAAAAACAACACTTCCATTTTTAGAAACTGCTCTACATCTAGGTGGCGAGAATGGATATTTTAGATCATTCCTCAATTTAAGTCCCGAAGCGAAGAATCTCATTCTGGATTACGCAAACGATCATCCAACCTCGTATAACGAAAAGTTGGCACGGAGTATTCGAAATCAGATCAAGAATGTTCAGACTGTTGGCGACAAATCTTCACTTACCAAACGAGAATTAGATATTTTAAGGCGTCTGGCGACGGGACTTCCTATCACTCAAATTGCCGCGTCGCTTCACATTTCAAATAACACAATTAAGACGCACCTCAAGAATGTTTACCGCAAAATGAATGTGGAGTCTCGAGCCGAAGCTGTTAGCCGCGGGCGAGAGTTGGCTTTGCTCTAGAGCGAGTCCATGATGTGGCGATTACCACGATCGAAGGTGAAGTAATTCCACATCCAGTCTGCGATTGTGCCGATTCGGTTGCGGCCTCCAAGTAAATAGAAGACGTGTAAAAAGAGCCAAGCAAACCAGGCAAGTGGTCCCTTGAGTTTGAATTTCTTGACTTGGACAACTGCTTTATGGCGACCAATTGTTGCCATTGAGCCTTTATCTTTATATTTAAATTCTTTGAGCGGAACACCTTTTTTAACACGGCGGATTTGATCTGCTACGAATCGGCCTTGCTGCATTGCGGTGGGTGCAACCATTGGAAGTGGTCGGCCATTCGCGCCAAGCACGGCTGCGTTATCGCCGATTGCCCAAATGTGTGGATAGTGCGCAACTTGAAGTGTTGCATCAGTCTTAATGCGATTTCCAGCAAGCGGCAGATTGAGAAGTGCTAATTCATCAACACCTTTTACACCAGCTGCCCAAACCGTAATTTCAGATGGAATTGATGTTCCATCAACAAAATTGAGTTGGCGATGTGCCACTTCCTTAACTTGAGTATTAAGGAGAACCTTTACACCAAGAGATTCAAGATCTTTCTTTGTGCGCTCTGACAAATCTTCATCGAACATAGGCAGAAGTCGTGGCCCGGCTTCAACGAGATAGATATCAATATGTTTTGCAGCGTTGAAGTTATCGCTCTTTAGTGGTCCCTTTACAAGCTCACCAAGAGCTCCAGACATTTCGACTCCGGTAGGTCCTCCACCGACGAGAACGACAGAGAGCCGAGTGTTGTCTTCAAAACGGCAGAGGTCTTCAAATCTGCGCATTAATTCAGAGCGGATGTCTAGCGCTTCATGGATATTCTTCATTCCAAGTGCGTGCTCTTGAACGCCAGGAACGCCAAAATCCGCGGTTGCTGAACCAAGTGCCACGATGAGGTGGTCGAATCCAATTACTTCACTGCTATCGAGTTTTACGGTTTTATTTTTGTGATCAATTGAGATGGGTGACCCCATACGAAATTTTGCGCCGGTCTTTCTAAGTGCACCACGGATTGGATATGCAACGTGGTCTGCTGCCAGTGAAGCGGTAGCAACCTGATAGAGAAGAGGAAGGAAAGTTTGATAATTGTGGCGATCTACAACAGTTACATCTGCATCCATGCCGATTGCTTTTGCAGCCGTCAAACCTGCAAAACCTGCTCCAAGTATTACAACGCGAGGTTTAGTCATTTTTTCTCCAAAGCGCGGGCTTATTGGTCAACATTGAATCCAATCTAAGTCTACTGTTTGTTGTGTGACCAACCTAAACAGAAAAATTCTTGTGACTGGAGCCTCCGGATACGTTGGAGGACGTTTGGTGAGGTCTCTGTTGGTTAAAGGTTTGCCCGTGCGGGTTTTTGTCCGTGACCAAAAGAAGCTTGCACGTCAAAGTTGGGCGACTCAAGTCGAAGTGGCTATTGGTAACGCCAATGATCTCGAGGCAACTCGGAAAGCCCTGGAAGGTGTTGATACAGCTTTTTATCTACTGCATTCAATCAATATCACAACTCATTATGATGAAATTGAAGCATCGATGGCCCGTACTTTCGCGCAGGCAGCTGAAGAAGCTGGTGTCCGACAAATTGTCTACTTAGGCGGCATCGCAAATGATAAGAATAGCAGCAAACATTTAGAGTCTCGAGCAAATACTGGTCGAATGCTTTCAGCAGGCTCCGTACCAGTTATTGAATTGCGCGCTGGAATAATTATTGGATCGGGATCAGCTTCCTTTGAAATGCTAAGGCATCTAACCCACAGACTTCCAATTATGACAACGCCGAAGTGGGTCACCAATCGCACCCAACCTATTGCGATTCGAGACGTGCTTTATTACTTAACTCAGGCATCGTTGATAGACCAACCCGTTGATGGCATCTTTGACATAGGCGGTCCAGAAGTAGTGACGTACGAAGAGATGATGCAACTCTTTGCGAAAGTATCTGGATTGAGAAAACGTTTCATTATTAAAGTTCCAATACTTTCTCCAAAGCTTTCAAGCCTATGGATTGGGCTGGTTACACCGGTTCCAACAACGCTCGCAAGACCACTGGTTGGTTCGCTCATCAGTGAAGTGGTTGTGGACCCAATGAAGAGTGTGGATTTGATAATTCCAAAGCCTGATGAAGGTTTGCTTAGAATTCGAAAAGCGATTGAATTTGCCTTGTCTAAGACAACTGATAACGAAGTCGAGACGCGTTGGTCGGATGCCGCAGGCCCTATGGCTCCTTGGCAAAAAGCTCAAAGCGATCCAACGTGGGCTGGCGCCACCGAGTATCACGATATTAAAGAGACGATCACTGATGTCTCTTCAAAAGCGCTGTGGAGAGCAGTTGAAAGTATCGGCGGAGATACGGGTTGGTACGGGTCGGACTTCTTATGGTTTTCCCGAGGCCTTCTCGATCGACTAGTTGGTGGCGTTGGATTGCGAAGAGGACGTCGACATCCGCTGCATCTAGAAGTCGGAGACAGTGTTGATTTTTGGAGAGTTGAGAAAATCACAAAGGGAAGCGAGCTAAATCTTTATGCAGAAATGATTTTGCCAGGCAAGGCTTGGCTTTCATTTCGGATTGAAGAACTTGGTGATGGGACGAGAAAGTTCACCCAAAAAGCTACTTTCCAACCACGAGGTCTAGGCGGACAACTTTATTGGTTTGTTATTGCCCCCTTGCATATTTTTGTTTTCCCCACGATGTTCCGCAATCTCATTAAAGCTGCTCGCCTTTCTGAATCTTCGCTTTAATGGCAGACTTTCACCGTGCATGAATTTAATCCTGAGGTAGAAGCACTCGCTGACGACATTTTGAAATATTCGCTTTTGCGACTTCGACAGGAGCCACCGCTTGATCATGCGAAAACTCCAGATGAGTTGTTAGAACTTGCAGGAAACACAATCACAGAAAATGGTCTTGGCGGAAAAGAAGCTCTTCGAGTTTTCACTGACGTTCTCGCACCTTCATGCCTCTCAACAGATCATCCTTCATACTTAGCTTTTATCCCCTCAGCACCTAGCGAACATGCGACTCTCTTTGACTTAGTTGTGGGAGCAAGTGCAATTTATGGTGGTTCATGGTTAGAAGGTGCAGGCGCTGTATTTGCTGAAAATCAAGCGCTTCGATGGATAAGTGACTTGGCTGGCCTCCCAGAAAGCGCCGGTGGAGTATTTGTTCAGGGTGGAACAATCGGAAATCTTTCGGCCTTGGTTGCAGCACGCCACACTGCTCGCGAGAAAGCCAAAGCATCCGGCAGAAGGGTTGATCGCTGGGTAATAGTCGCAAGCAACCAGGCTCATTCATCGATTAAATCAGCTGCAGAAGTAATGGATTGCGAAGTTCTCTTTGCAAACGCTGATGAGGACTTAGTACTGCGTGCTTCATCTGTCGATTCAGCTGTTAAAAAATATCTTTCTGAAAATCCCACTCATGAAATATTTGCACTTGTCGGCACTGCAGGATCCACAAATCTTGGAATTATTGATGATTTAAATTCTCTTGGCGATTATGCAAATCAAAATGGAATTTGGTTTCATGTTGATGGCGCCTATGGTTTAGCAGCACTATGTGCACCTAGTGTCCGCCCATTATTTAATGGAATTGAAAAATGTGACTCGATGATTGTTGATCCTCACAAATGGCTCTTTGCTCCCTTTGATGCATGTGCGCTTATTTATAGAAATCCAGCTCTTGGAAAAGCAGCGCATACCCAACATGCTTCTTATTTGGATACGTTAGAAGATGAAAACGAATTTAATCCATCGGATTATGCGATTCATTTAACTCGCCGCCCCCGTGGATTGCCGTTCTGGTTTTCGTTGGCTTCAAATGGAAGCAAGGCATATTCAGATGCCGTTGAAGACACAATCAACACAGCTCTGATTGCGGTTCGCTTAATTAACGAACATCCAAATCTAGAACTCCTTATGGACCCCCAACTTTCTATTGTCGCCTTCACCCGAAAAGGTTGGGACGCTGCTCAATATCAAGAGTGGAGCGACAAACTTCTCGACGATCAAATTGCTTTCGTTACTCCTTCTGCTCATCAAGGTAAGCCGATTCTTCGTTTTGCAATTGTGAACCCTTGGACCTCTGAGAAAGAACTCACACAGATTCTCGCCACGCTTTAGACTCAAATTAAGGTTTTTGTCGGGGGATGCCTTTACTATCCGTATATGGAAAACGAAGTACTGAACCAGGTCGCCAGCTCAACCCTGACCGATTTGGAGCTTCGTATCTTGGATTTCGAGCGCGGATGGTGGAGATATGCCGGGGCGAAAGAGTCTGCAATCAAGGAGCTCTTCGACCTCACCCCACCTGCTTATTACCAAGCGCTAAATAACTTGATCGACCGCGACGATGCCCTCTTGGCTCAGCCAATGCTCGTTAAGCGTCTTCGCCGCCTCAGAGAGGCTCGCACAACCTCACGCTCAGCCTCTTTCAAGCTCTAAACCCTTTCATCACCAACACATCCCCAACCAAGAAGCCCTCGATTTGGCTACCACCGCTCAAGTGGGTAAATTTGGCGTTAGCACTCGGCACCTCCGAGTGACAACCGGAGTGACAACCAGTTAAAAAATGTGGGGGAATATCTCATGGCAAAAATGATTGCCTTTAATGAAGAAGCTCGTCGCGGGCTAGAACGCGGCATGAATGCGCTCGCCGATGCGGTCAAGGTAACCCTTGGACCCCGTGGTCGCAACGTCGTATTGGAAAAGAAATGGGGAGCTCCAACCATCACAAACGATGGCGTCTCCATTGCAAAGGAGATCGAACTTGATGATCCTTGGGAAAAAATTGGTGCAGAACTTGTAAAAGAAGTTGCTAAGAAGACAGATGATGTCGCTGGTGATGGAACTACAACTGCAACCGTTCTTGCTCAGGCGCTTGTTCGCGAAGGCTTGAAGAACGTCGCTGCTGGATCAAATCCAATGGTTCTGAAGAAAGGCATTGAGAAGGCCGTAGAAGCTATCTCTGCCGAACTTCTTAAGATGGCTAAGCCAGTTGAGACTAAAGAGCAGATTGCTGCAACAGCATCTATCTCTGCAGCTGATTCAACAATCGGTGAAATGATTGCTGAAGCAATGGATAAGGTCGGCAAAGAAGGCGTTATCACTGTTGAAGAGAGCAACACATTCGGACTTGAGCTAGAGCTCACTGAAGGAATGCGTTTTGATAAGGGTTACATCTCTCCTTACTTCACAACAGATACAGATCGCATGGAAGCAGTTCTTGAAGATCCATATATTTTGATTGCAAATAGCAAAATCACAAATATCAAGGATCTTGTTCCAGTTCTTGAAAAGGTTATGCAATCAGGTAAGCCACTATTGATTCTTGCTGAAGATGTAGAAGGCGAAGCCCTTGCAACTCTCGTTGTTAACAAGATACGCGGAACATTCAAATCTGTAGCTGTTAAGGCTCCAGGCTTTGGTGATCGTCGTAAGGCAATGTTGCAAGACATCGCGATTCTTACAGGCGGAACGGTTATCTCAGAAGAAGTTGGCTTGAAGCTTGATGCAGCCACTCTTGATCTTCTAGGTCGCGCTCGCAAGGTTGTTGTAGCGAAGGAAGAGACAACAATCGTTGAAGGTCTTGGCGATGAAGATCAGATTAAGGGCCGCGTTGCTCAGATCCGTTCAGAAATCGAAAAGAGCGACTCTGATTACGATCGTGAGAAGCTACAAGAGCGCCTAGCAAAGCTTGCTGGTGGCGTCGCTGTCATCAAAGCAGGAGCTGCTACTGAAGTTGAATTGAAAGAGCGTAAGCACCGCATCGAAGATGCAGTTCGTAACGCAAAGGCTGCAGTTGAAGAAGGTATCGTCGCCGGCGGCGGCGTAGCACTTCTCCAGGCTGCAACTGCTGCATTCAAGACTTTGAAGCTTGAAGGAGAAGAAGCTGTAGGAGCTCGCATTGTTGAATTAGCAATCGAAGCACCTTTAAAGCAGATCTCAATCAACGCTGGTCTTGAAGGCGGAGTAGTTGTTGAGAAAGTTCGCCATCTTGAAGCAGGTTTTGGTTTGAATGCTGCGACAGGCGAATACGTTGACATGATTAAGTCAGGAATCATTGATCCTGCAAAGGTAACTCGTTCTGCACTTCAGAACGCAGCATCCATTGCAGCGCTATTCCTCACAACCGAAGCAGTTATCGCTGATAAGCCAGAACCAAAGTCGGCAGCACCAATGCCTGGCGGCGGGGATATGGACTTCTAAATCACCGATTAAGCGTCAAATTAGAAGAAAGGCCTGCGGACTTTGGTCTGCAGGCCTTTTTAATTTAGAGTTAGGAGATGAGCATGAACGATCCATTTAACGCCGTAGACCTTGCACGTTCTGCTGCGCTCGAAGATGCAGGGCAGGCAAACCTTGTCGGCAACTTTGTATCGGTCGATACCGATGATCGTGTTGCCACATATTTGTTCGAGAGCTTTGTTGCTGGTTACACAGGATGGCGATGGGCTGTCACTGTAATTAAAGTTGATGAAGAATCTTCTGCAACAATTTCAGATGTAGTTCTTCTCCCGGGCGCAGATTCACTGCTTGCCCCCGAATGGATTCCTTACAAGGATCGTTTACTTCCTGGTGATGTTGGCGTTGGCGACATCGTTCCAACTTCTGCTGATGATGTGCGTCTTGTTCCGGGATTTGCTTCTCTTCCAGACGATGAAGAACTCGATCCTGCACAACTCTTTGAATTTGGCTTAGGCCGCGCGCGCGTTCTTTCAATCGAAGGACGTGACCAGGCAAGCAAGCGTTGGTATGAAGGTGACCGTGGTCCGAACACTCCGATAACCCAGCATGCTTCCAAAGCGTGTGGTTCGTGCGGCTTCTTCCTGCCAATCGCAGGCTCACTCCGTTCGGCATTCGGCGTTTGTGCAAATGCTTTAGCCCCAGATGATGCACGCGTGGTCTCTGTTGACCATGGCTGCGGTGCTCATTCAGAGGCACTCGTCGTTGTTGAGTAATCAGTTAAACTAGTCTCAGGTAGAACCTAGCAAGCCCCCTATTAAGTAAAGAAGTATTGAAGAGGAGATCCCCATGCCAATCGGTCGCGTGAAGTGGTACAGCGTTGAAAAGGGTTTTGGATTTATCTCTAACGAAGAGGGCGAAGATGTATATCTAGCTTCATCTGCACTTCCTAATGGTGTTCCATCTGTTAAGCCAGGAACAAAATTAGAGTTCAGTGTTGCTGAAGGTCGCAAAGGACCCCAAGCAATGTCAGTTCACATTATTGAAGAGCCTGCATCGGTCGTTGCGAACACTCGCATCAACGCTGATGATCTAGCGACAATTATTGAAGACACAATCAAGATGCTAGACAAAGTTGGAAATGGCCTTCGTCATGGACGCCATCCATCAGGTGTTGAAGCAGAGCGCCTTTCCAAGGTTCTTATTGGAATCGCAGCTCAAATCAATAACTAGTTTTTCTCGCGTCTTTTCCTTCT
>CANCGX010000028.1 GCA_947377725.1 Actinomycetota bacterium | reverse complement strand
CTTCTTCCAAAGGTTGGACCAAAGCCACTCATGATTCCTGGCCTCGTCGCTGCAGGATTTGGATTATTGATGCTCTCCCGAATTACACCTCAGACTTCATACGTCACGCACGTACTTCCATCACTGATCATCATGTCAAGCGGAATGGCGCTTGTATTCATTCCTCTTACAACTACATCACTGCATGCTGTTGGAAATCACGATTCTGGCGTTGCATCAGCAATGGTGAACACAAGCCAGCAAATCGGTGGATCCCTCGGCACAGCACTTCTCAACACAATCGCTGCAACTGCAAGCACAACATATATTGCATCGCACCAAGCACTTGGAAAGTTAGCTGTTCCAAATGGAATTGTGCATGGATTTACTCAATCCTTCAAAGTTGGAGCAGGATTCCTCTTTGCTGGAGCAGTAATTCTCTTCTTCTTCATTAACATCGGCAAAGATGCTGTAGTTGAAACAGAAGGCGTGATTGCCCATTAATTAAAGAATCAGGAATTAAAGTGAGTAGGAAATAAACTTCCCGATTTCTTTAAATCCGATCTTCTTATATGCGCTAATCGCAGGCGTATTTGAAGAGAGAACGACAAGATTTACACGCTCGATTCCTCGGTCGTAAGCAAGGCCGAGGAGTCCAGCAATTACTTTCTGTGCATATCCCTTGCCTCGCATCTGCGAGTGGGTTCCTACCGAGGAAAGCATGTACTCCCCCGATTCCCATTGTGTGATAGCTGCAATGGACGCAATCTCGCCGTCATCGCTTCGGACGCAGCCCCAAAATTGAATCTCTGGATTTCCCGGCCGTGCGGAAGAATCTGGTGCATGTTCATCCAAGAAAGCGCTTATGACGTCATCTTCTTCAATTATTTCAAGAGAATAGCTCTCTTCGCGTGTCTCAATCGCGTGCGTTTCCCAGTGATGACGTTCGATGAATTCCGAAGGAACTTGCCCTTCAAAGTTATCTGCGAGTGCGAATTCATTCCACGTGGGCAAGATGCGTGCTTGCGTGCCGATACCAAGACCAAAGAAACCTTCTTGTGTTTTTCTCGTGAACGATAGAGAGTGGCCATCGCGAACTGCTTCAACGAAAGCTTTCTCGGGAATCCAAACACGAGGCACGTTGAGCGGTCCATAAAGTTCGAAAGCCCACTCCATGGCCTCTGCATATGCATTTGTATAGCCATCTGCATAATCAGAGTTGGAGACCATGGGTGGACTCTATCGAACTCGTTCTCGTTACTTAATAATTACAACTTACGTGCGTACCACTTCTTCCAAATCAAGCGATGAATTGGAATCTTGTATGGCAACTTCCTAATGAATGGGAAGACTGGGAAGAGTGCCAAACAGAGCGTCAAGAAGCCCATCAAAGTCATAACCAACGTATCGGCATTACCTGATGACTTAAATGGTTCAACTTGATACCAAAGGGAGAAGAGCCACAACCAAGATTGTCCTGGCCATGATCCAGTCTCGTTCATTACGCCCCATTGATCTCCACCGAGATGCTGAGCTGCCGCAAGCTCTCCAAAATAACCTTCGCTATCAGCGAGGAAGAGAAGTGGCTTGGTGAAGTTTGTAGGAAGCGGCGTATCGCTCGTCGTAAGCGCCCCATCTAGAGCACCCGTCTTAGCCATAACCAAAAGCGCCGAAACCATGTCAGGAACTGGGCCAAATGCATTTGCTGTATCAGAAACAGAGACTGCATCCGTTGCTTTACCCAGAGCTTCCGCATAAGCGTTTGCCCACTTACCTTGCTGGTCAGCCGAAGCGGCGTTCCAAGCAGCAACTGCGTCATTTGCAGCAGGGTCATTAAATATTGCAAGTGGTTCTGTTACGAATGATGTCGCTGGATCAACAGGGATGCGAACGCCAGCCCAATCTTGCAACTTAAGTGGACCAAGTGTTGGGCCCTTTGCTGCGTGATTGTAAGGGGCTCCATAACCTGCCGACGTTGTTGTGCCCGCTAGTTCACCTGTAGCAGTTTGCACAAAATCTGGAGCGTTTGTATTTGCCCAAGATTTCAGAGTTACTGCTTTCTCATCTGGGGAACTAAAGAAAAGTGAAAGTCCCGCAGCAAGAAGTGCAACTACAACAACAGCTATCACACCTTCTTTGATGATGTCATAGGAGCGAACAGGTCCACTCCACTTTTTCGAAGGATCAACTTTCATAACCATTAGAAAGCACCTCCTTCAATTGTTGCATCGTTGTCGATAGGTGGTACGACGCCCTTGCGTCTGACGAGAAGAATGTGCCACACAACAATCACGCCAACAACAAGTGGCAGAAGTGCGACGTGAAGCAAAATTGCTTGTCCGGTATTTAGGGTATTGAAGAATGCTCCGATTCCCATTGCGTTGAAGCCATCTTTTGCTTCTGTTGCAATCCATTGAGAATCAAAGTTGGTCTGAATGAGATATCCGGTGAGAGCTGTAACGATTGATGTCATAAATGCGATGACACCCGTAACCCAGGTAGCAGTGCGCTTACCGCGCCATGCTGCCATCCAAAACTTGCCCCAAAGGTGCACAACCATGAATACAAAGAAGAGTTCTACGCTCCACAAGTGCATTGAATTCCAGAAATGGCCGACACTTGAAACGTGCCACCATGCTGGACCTTCGAGTGTGAGAACAAGTCCAGTTGCAATCAACATGACTAGTGCTGCGATGGTTAGTACGCCGAAGACGTAAATCCATGAAGCTACGTACGCGGGTTGAGTATCTGGAAGAAGATCTTCTGGCTCCATGCTTTCTAGAGTTGATTTACGAAGTCTTGCAGTCCAATTCTTACTAGCTGTTGATGAACTCATTCTTATTCATCCTTTCCATGTGGAAAAGGGAGGAAAATCGCGAGTGCAAAAATCACAAACATCGAAACAATGATGACGAGATTTCCGACCGAGACTTGGAAGGGTCCAATGCCCACATAGTGGGCTGGATGGTCGAGGTTAATAAGTGCCATATTTAATGCTGAATGCATACCGCTCTCCATTTCAGTTATGAGCAAGTTACTCGCATAAGCGTGAAATGCACCCGAAAGGAGCGTTCGAATATGAGTATTAGCAATCTTCGGAGTGGTGGCGCTCCTAGTATTCCCCTTAGACTCTGACATCCGTTGATTCGAGCAAGTGAGGCAATAATGGCAGAGAAGAAATTCCTATCGTGGGTTGGATTTAAAGAGGAGAAGCCTGTGACAACACAAGAGAGCTCAGCTCAAGATACATCAGGTTCACAGAGCACAATCGCGCGTATTCGCGAATTAGAGAATCAACTTGCTGAACTGAAATCACGCCGCGACATCACTAGTCTTACTAAAGAAGAATTTGAGATTCTTGCATCTGAAACTGCAATGTCACTCATCAAGACTGCGCAATCTCGTGAAGCCAAAGCCGTAGCGACAGCGCAAAAAGCTCTTAGCGATACAAATCGCTCAGTGAAAGAACTTCTTGAAAGTTCTGAACAGAAAGCCAAAACTCTTCTCTCTCAAGCTGAATTGCGAGGACGCAAATACATCGAAGCTGCTCAAGCAGATGCTGAAGTGAAGTTAGCTGAAGCTCTAAAAGCAGCTGATCACATTATTGCGACAAAGAAACGTGAAGCATCTTCTCTCATCGCTTCAGCAAAGCAAGAAGCAGAAGAGCTAATCTCCGGGGCTACAAGTGATGTTGCTGATTATCGTGGTTGGTTATCAACTGCAATTGCTGAGGCTGAACGCCTTCATAGAATTCAAGTTCAATCGTTGACTGCAGCAGAGCAAGCTATCACGCAAACGCGCGGACGTCTTGCCTCTGCTTTTGAAAAACTCTCCTCTCTGCAAGGCGATATCGAAGAGAACCTTTCCGAAGATAATCTTCCGAAAACCAAAAACTACGTGCGAAGTGGTTCAGATACAGCTGCAGCGCCAAAGAGTTCTCCGGCCGCTAAACCATCTGTGAAAAAGGCACCGGCAAAGAAATCGTCAGCAAAAAGCAGCGCCAAGCCAGTCAAAAAGGTTGCAAAGAAGTCTGCTGCAAAACGTAAGTAATGTTTGCTGCCAAAAAGAGTAAAGACTCCAAGTACATAGCCCCTATCGATGGCTTGCGCGCCATCGCTGTTGCTGCTGTATTGCTGTATCACCTAGGAATCAACTGGATCCCGGGCGGCTTTCTAGGAGTCGATCTTTTCTTTGTGATTTCGGGATACGTCATTACCCGCCTCCTTCTCGATTCGATCGAGGAATCCAGCGCTTTGGATTTACGAGCTTTTTACGCAGCACGCCTGCGTCGACTCTTCCCAAGCTTGCTCCTCTTAATTGCATCAACAACCGTTATCGTCGCAGTCTGGGCACCGGACGCGGCTAAGCGATTCTTTACCGATATTCCATTTGTTCTTACAGGTAGCAATAACTGGCGCCTCGTTGCAAATCATCAAGATTATTTCGCAGCAATCGGACGTCCGCCGCTTCTACAACACACGTGGTCGCTAGCCGTAGAACTTCAATTCTATTTAATCTGGCCGTTGATACTGCTTGGAATTTTAAAGTATTTTGGAAAGAAGAATATTGCTCGTGGCGCGCTTTCGATTGCAACATTCTCTGGTCTCGCGCTTTTTATCAATTCGCTCAATGTTGATTCTGCTTCGTCGAGCCGTATTAGCCACATTTATTTTGGAAGCGATACACACAGCTTGGGTCTCTTTCTCGGATCTGCGCTAGCTGTTAGTTGGGTTCCGCAGAATTTATCCAAGCAGATTTCACAGCGCGCCCAAGACTTCGTTGACTTTATCGGCGTCATTGGGTTGCTTGGATTACTTTCTACCTTCCTCTTTATTGATGAATCTAATGCCACCTTGTATCGAATCGCTTTTCCTTTGGCTGCCATCTTTGGTTGTTTTACACTGACATCATTAGTTCACCCAGCTTCACGTTTCGCACCTTTAATTAGCAAGAAACCTCTCCTCTGGATTGGCCAGCGTTCTTATGGAATTTATCTTTGGCATTGGGTTATTTTTCAAATTATGCGTCCAGGTGTCGACCTAGCTGGCGATGTTTGGGCAATTAATGTCGTACGCATTTTGATCGTATTGGGACTTGCAGATATTTCTCTTCGCTATGTTGAAATTCCGATTCGCAGAGGCGAACTCGCTTTATGGTGGCGTGGACTTAAATATCGCACTCCAAGTGTTCGCAAACGTGGGCGAGTCACTGTCTGGCTTACTGGTGGATTAACTCTCGTCGTTTTAGCGAGTTCCGCGACAATCGCAATCTATCGTCATGACCATGTCAAGAAAATTGAATTGCAAGCTGATGCGAATAATGCCGCCGCACTCCCAATTATCCAGGAGAAAAAGGACGGCCTATGGGTAACAGGTGACTCAGTTATTCTGGGCATTCGCGCAAAGCTAGCTTCGCATTATTCGATTGCACTGGTAAATGCACGAGTAGGGCGTCAAATTCAAGAATTAACCGACGTTGTGCGCTTAGACCAACCTCATGTCACCGGAGCCACTGTTGTCCTTGATCTTGGCAATAACAATCGACTTACGCGGGATTCCGTTGAAACTCTATTTCAGCTTCTACAAAACCAGCCACGAATAATTATTGTGAATACCGCTGTTCCGCGTGGTTGGCGAGACGAGAACAACAAAATCATCGCTTCGGTGGCAGCCGAGTACCCACAGGCTCAACTTGTGGATTGGGCAACAATCTCAAGCAATCATCCCGAGTTCTTCGGCCCAGATGGCGTCCACTTAAATGATGCCGGAAGCGATGTCTACGTCGCTGCAATTATGGATTTCTTGCAATAAAAAAGCGCCTCTCCGTTTCCAGAGAAGCGCTTTTAATTCTTACTTTATTTAGGACTTAGGAATATTGTCCTGGAAGTCCGAAGACCAATCCACCGACTGCAGTTCCATCTTCATAGACTGCTGATACTCGGAATGAGCACCATCCTGTGCTGTCGCCCTTTGTGATGTCGAGTGAAAGTTGTGAAGCAGGAACTGTTGAGATCAACTTCCATTCTCCACCGTTTGAACGAATCTCGACGTTGTAGTTCGCAATTCCTGTAGCCCCGTCAGCTGCCTTCCAGAAAATGGTTGCACCATTTGCTGTGTAGTGAGCGACGATGCCGACTGGAGCAGGCTTATCAGCAGTTGCCTCCGCAGTTGTAGTTGCGGCAGGTGTTGAATCAGAAGAAGCATCTGGAGTTGCATTGCTCATGTCTGGGCTTGATGCTGACTCAGAAGGGGCAGCTGATTCTGTTGGTGCTGCGGTATCAGTTGATGTCGACGAGTGATTACGTGACACAACAGCAACAGCAAGAAGAACAATTCCAACAACCACCGCAAGCACTACGCGACTAGATGACTTCTGAGCAGCAGGTTTCGCTGATGTTGAGGTCGAAGCGTTAGCAATTGTTGATGCTGGCTTTGATGAAACTGGAGTCGATCCTTTTGAAGGAACCGCTGGGATAACAACGCGTTCAACTACTGGAGCAGAACTGAGAATCTTTTTGGTTGTCGACTTTGCAACTTTCTTTGAACTCTTTTTAGCAGTTTTCTTAGCAACTGCTTTCTTCGCAGCTACTTTTTTAGCTGGAGCTTTTTTGGTTACTTTCTTAGCAACAGCTTTCTTTGCTGGAGCCTTCTTAGCAACCTTCTTGACCACTTTCTTTGCGGTCTTCTTAGCTACAGGCTTCTTAGCTGCAGATTTCTTCGCGGTGGTCTTCTTTGCTACAGACTTTTTTGCAACCTTCTTCTTTGCAACAGTCTTTTTAGCAGCAGACTTCTTTGCGGTCTTCTTAACGGCCACAGATGAGCTCCTTGATGATAATAGTGAGGGTAATGCCTATGTGATAAGCCTACCTCACGCGAGGAATTGGTTCGCTAGAGCGTGGCTGCCAATATAGGAAGAATCTTTCGCATTGCCTGGCCACGATGGCTAATGCGGTCTTTTTCCTGCGCACTTAGCTCCGCCGACGTTTCTGAAAATCCATCTGGCACGAATATTGGGTCATACCCAAATCCATGCTCACCCCGTGGTTCATCAATGATTCGCCCCGGCATCTCCCCTGATTCGAAGATCACCTCGCCCGCGCTTTGATGGTCTGAAGGAAATGACAGCGCAACTACACAACGAAATTGCGCTGAACGATCCACTTGGCCATTAGCAGCAGCTCTCTCTTTCTCATGAATTTCGCGCAAGACTTTCGCATTATTTGCCTGGTCATCGCCGTGAACACCTGACCAGCGAGCTGAATAGACACCTGGATTTCCATCCAGCACATCGATAAATATTCCGCTGTCATCTGCAAGACATGGTTTACCTGTTGCCTGCGTTATTTCCACAGCTTTAAGTCGAGCATTTTCCTGCAGAGTCGTTCCCGTTTCTTCAACATCTGGCAACTCCGGGAAATCCAAAAGACTGAGTACCTCAACGTCGATGGAGCTCTCTTCCAGCATTCGCTTAAACTCTCGAATTTTTCCAGCATTCCTGGAAGCAAGAATTAGTTGACGCATAAATTGAATATCTGCTGAATTACAGCAGAGCCGCTTTCTGAAGAGCAGCTAACTCCGCGCAACCTGCTGTGCCAAGATCGAGAAGCTGATTGAGTAAGGCGCGATCAAATGGAACGCCTTCGGCTGTTCCCTGCACTTCAACAAAATTACCGTCGCCCGTACAGACAATATTCATATCTGTATCGGCAGTAACATCTTCTTCATAACAGAGATCGAGCATAGGAACCCCACCGATGATTCCAACAGAAACTGCTGCAACGGATTGGCGAAGTGGTTGACGATCAGCAAGTACGTGGCCCTTCGACTTGGCCCATGAAATTGCATCTGCAAGTGCAACATATGCACCGGTTATTGCCGCAGTTCGGGTACCGCCATCAGCTTGCAAAACATCACAGTCAACCACAATGGTGTTTTCACCAAGTGCATGTGTATCAACAACGGCGCGAAGTGAACGACCTACTAGGCGGGAAATCTCTTGTGTGCGACCGCCAAGTTTTCCTTTAACGCTTTCGCGATCTGAACGTGTATGAGTGGCACGAGGAAGCATGGCATATTCCGAAGTAACCCAACCTTTGCCAGTTCCTGCAATCCACCGAGGAACTCCGGGAGTAAAAGATGCGACGCAGAGAACGCGAGTATTACCAAATTCTACGAGAACTGATCCCTCTGCATTGTTCAACCAATTGCGGGTGAACTTAATAGGGCGAAGCTGATTTGATTGGCGTCCATCAATACGTGCGCTCATTACATCTCTTTCTCTCGGCTTACTCGATATTCTTGGAATTAAATTGCTTGGAATTAAATTGCTTGGAATTAAATGGTGCTTTCAACTCTTACAACTTCTGGACCAAGGAATCGACGGGCCAAAGTCGCAAAGGATGCGCTATCGCCAGTTGAAACGAATTTGTACGTTGGGCGTCCATCTGTCGTTGATCTGAGCAAATCGTGCTCAACCAAAGTTCTATACAAATCTTTTGCAGTTTCATCGGCGCTTGAAACGAGAGTCACATCATTTCCCATCACATAGGAGATGACGCCTGTAAGAAGTGGGTAATGGGTGCAACCTAAAACCAAAGTATCAACCCCGTCTTTTACAAGCGGACTTAAATAGTCTTTAGCAATCTGTGTAATTGCATCCCCCGAAGTTTCGCCACGTTCGACAAATTCAACAAATTGAGGGCATGCGATTGAAGATATTTCTAATTGTGGCGCTGCTGCGAATGCATCGAGGTAGGCACCTGAATCAATTGTTGCTTGTGTTCCAATCACTCCAACTTTCCCTGTACGAGTCGCTGAAACCGCACGCCTAGCTGCAGGTTGAATAACTTCGATAAGCGGAACGTCATAACGTTCGCGCGCATCTCTCAGGGTCGCCGCACTTGCGCTGTTGCAAGCAATAACTATGGCTTTAACACCAGCTGCAACAAGTTGATCCATTATTTCTAAAGCGAATGAGCGAACTTCCGCGAGTGGACGCGGTCCATAAGGGCCTCGTGCCGTATCCCCTACGTAGAGAATCGATTCATTCGGGAGTTGATCAATAATTGCACGGGCCACGGTCAATCCGCCGACACCGGAATCAAAGATTCCAATAGGCGCGTTCGAACTCATGTCGGAATCTTACTGGGTCAATAACTCGAGCAGGCTCTCCTGCAACCAGCCCAGCCAAAAATAGACTGCGTAAATACCTTTTTGAGGATCTTCATCGGGCATATTTTCAAAGATTTCAAAACTTTCGCCATGAATTTCTAAACGAACTGAGAGCGCAAGCCTCAAATCATTTATGGACTTTAGCCAGAGCTGTGCATCAACTTCTGGAATAACTCCGCCTTCCTCGTTGTCGACGAGAACTGTAAGTTGTTCACGAATAATACGAAGCGAATCTTGTTTGGTTCTCCGAAGAGCCGGTTCGGTATAGCGCCTAAAGTCATCGGCAGCTTCCGGATCTGAGTATGCATTTGGTAATAATCTTTTTAGCACTGGATCTTCTGGCGCAACTACTTCCTGCTGCATTGCCATAAGTTGCGCAAATGGATCATTCTCATCGTAATGATGCTGAAAATCACCTTCGCCCAATAGCTCTAAAAGTTGTTCGACGAGATTAATTAATACGTGGGCCTCATCTATAGAAATTGCGAGCGAATAACTATCGCCATCGCGAGAAAAATCAGACATTAAATTTTGTCATCGCGTTGAAGTGTTGCCCATAACCCGTGATCATGAAGAGCTTGAACATAGTGTTCCATTTCTTCTCGAGATCCCGTCGCAACTACTGCACGGCCCTCAATATGTACTTGCATCATTTTGTCGTGAGCTTTTTCTTTAGTGAAGCTAAAGATTTTGATAAGAACAAAAGTTACGTACGACATCAAGTTGACAGGGTCATCCCAAACGATGCAGACCCAAGGTCGATCAAGAAGTTGTTCGATGCTGATATCGACATCTGTCAGCGTATCGCCCACATCACCACCGCCTCGGAAAAGTAGAGTTTTGAACCTAACGAACTACAACTGTAACAAAATCGCTGCTGGAAGCTAGGAATTTAGAATCTGCCGGGGCGCTTACTCTGTACTGACTAATTCCAGGAACCTTTTCCGTTATACCTATTACAAAATTCCCCGAAGCATCCACAGGTACCTGCTGTGTCGATGCGGTGCCATTAGACAACGTCACTTTGAAACCCTGAGTGATCGATGATGCCGGAGATACTCTTCCAGAGATTTGGAAACTGACTCCGCGTTTGACCGAAGTGGGCGCAGAGGTCCACGAGATCTTTCTTGATGCAGCAAGCGCCAACTCAGAGCTACGGCCTTCAGCACGCTCCCATGTTCCATCGGAAATCATTCGCGTTTGAGTATTTTCACCGATGATTATTGGCGCAGATAAGACTCCTGCACCATTGGTTGTTCCACTGAAAAGAGGTGTCCACTCCGTTGTAGCCGTTTTTACTTCGACGCGAACAGGAAGTCCAGACACTGGCCGCCTATCAAGCAGAGTAAATGTTCCGCTCAAGTGTGCAATTCCCCCGTACGTCGTCATTTTCGCATCCGAGGCCAACGTTGCAACTACAACATCAGGCGCAATTGATTTGGCCACCGTACGAATTGATTCAGTGGCAGCAGGATCTTCCATTCCCAGTGTCCATTGCGTGAGTCCGCCCAAATGATATTTTGAAATGAGATTAGCTCGAAGAGCGAAGCCTTGCGGATCTTGATACCAAACAACTCTAGAAGCGGTGCACTGCGTGAGTTGTCCATCTGAAGTCGTTCCGTTGTAAACCTTTTGATATGTAAAAGATGTTTCACCGTATTTAGCTTGGTATTGAGGAGTTGCTCCATATGTTGAAGCAAGTGTTGCCGCATCTCGCATTACTACAGTTCCAGCAGATGCCGTTGTTTTAACTGTAGCGGTGTAATTAATTGGTAGTGATGGACAGACACCCTGAACAGAGGTAACCCAATCGCGACCGTAACCTGGCAAACCAACAAACACTTTTGATGCGGGAACTACAGCAACTGCATATTGGAGCGTTTGCTCTACCCATGTAATCGGACCAATAGGTCCCGGTGTTGCAGTCGAATAGTCATATGTCATGATGCGTAGTCGATCAATAACAGAACCCAAATCTGGCCACGAGTAGACCCAATAACCTTTCTTTCCGGTTGCTGGATCAAAAGATGGTGGAGTTGTAAGTGAAAGCAATTTTCCTTGTGCATGCAGCGAGGAAGCGAGTGCCTTCATAAATGCAACAAAACGAATTTGAGTTGTGGCCCATGAAGACGTTCCATCAACATATGCAAAATTCTCAAAATCTAAATCGATTCCATCAAAATTATTCGCCATGACAAAATCTGTGATTGTCTTTACAAGCAGATCCCGTTTTGGTCCATCTGCCATCAAATTAGAAAGCACCGTCGTTTGCGTCTTTCCAGTTTTTGGATCTTTCGACGCAGTTGAGTCAGTTATGGTTGGAATTATTTGAAATCCGGCACTTCGCAATTTATTGAGAGTGTCACCCATTGGATTACTTGGATTCGCTGGTGTGTAGAGATCACTAATTTTCGTAGCGCTGTCCAGTGCATACCAAAACGGCATAACCTCTTTAATAAGATCAGCGTTAGCGAGCGCACTATCTAGCCCCCCGTTTTGCTTACCGGGTGATGAATATGTTCGATAGTAAGGAATCCAACCTGTCAGAATCTTGCGCGGTGGATTATCGGCTTGTGCTTGAGGAATGGAAATGCCAACGCAGACGCCTGCGACCATCAATAACGCTAATAGAGAGGAGAGCGGGGAGACCGGGGCTAGCGGAGAAACCCCCCTAGCCCGTGAGCGAGCTAATCTCATTGATCCTTTTTCTTGAGCCCCGCATGAATTTCCTTGCACGTTGGGCAGATAGGAAATTTCTCTGGATCGCGGTTCGGGATCCACTTCTTCCCGCACAAAGCTTTAACTGCTTTACCCGTGACGGCCGATTCAAGAATCTTCTCCTTGAGCACATAGTGCGAGAAGCGTTCGTGGTCGCCATCTTCTTGGGTGAGTTTTTCCTCGCGCTCGAGGACATCGGTGCGTATACGCGAAAGGAATCCCATGCGCGCAATCTTATCTGCCTTATAGATTAAACTCCGTCAATGAAGGATTTGCTCCGCACTGCTGATTTGAGTCGCGCTGATGTTGACCTACTACTGGACACAGCTGCCGACTTTGCCAAGTCTCCTTTTCGCTCGACCGACACCTTGGCCAACCGCACCGTTGCTATTTACATGACTAAGCCTTCTACCCGCACACGTCTTGCATCAGAGACAGCAGTGGCTCATCTCGGTGGAACACCAATGTTCCTTCGCGGTGATGACCTTCAAATTGGTCGTGGTGAAACTATTGCGGATACGGCACGAATCATCAGTGGATTTGCATCAGCGTTAATCGTTCGCACATTTAAGCAATCTGATGTTGATGAACTTGGCCAATGGGCAACCATTCCAGTTCTCAACGGACTCACAGATGATGATCACCCAACACAATTACTTGCCGATTGGGTAACGATTCGCGAAGTTTTCGGAAATGATATTGCCGGTCGCAAATTTACATATGTTGGCGATGGAAACAATATGGCACA
>CANCGX010000027.1 GCA_947377725.1 Actinomycetota bacterium | reverse complement strand
CAGATGAAAAGGTCGGCAGAAGAGAGAAGTGCTCGCAATTCAGGTTGAGGCAACATCTTTTCTTGCCACCATACATTGTCGCGCGTGGCTTGGAGTTCGTGAATTAAATCAGCGATTTCTTTTCCGATGGCAGGCTCATCTGGACTTCCCGCCGCGATAAGCAAACCAATATCTGGCGAAACGTTTTTCCATGCACGCAGCAAATGAGCAAGACCTTTTTGTCGAGTAATTCTTCCGACGAAAATTGCGTAGCGCCCGGAGATGCCTAGTCGAGCAAGTAGTTCAGGATCGGATGTCGGTGCGTATTTAACTGTATCTACGCCGTTAAGTATTGTGTGAATTTTTGCAGGGTTTAAATTTGGGTAAGCCTTGAGGATATCTTTTTTCATGCCGTTGCTTACGGCAATGATTGCATCCGCCGCTTCATAGGCAGTTTTCTCTGCCCACGAGGAAAGACGATAACCGCCGCCCAATTGTTCTGCCTTCCATGGGCGATCTGGTTCTAGCGAGTGAGCAGTGATCACATGGGGGATTCCATGGAGCAAAGAAGCGAAATGACCGGCCATATTTGCATACCAAGTGTGTGTGTGAACCAGGTCCACTCCAGCAAGCTGCTGTGCAATCTCGATATCCGTTGTCAAAGCTTGAAGCGCTGGATTCAAGGTTTCCAAAGACGTTGGGAGGGGATAACCAGAGGCGTCCTCACGTTCTTCGCCGAAGCAGTGCACATCCACTGTGATTTTCTTGCGAAGTGCTTGCGTTAATTGGAGTGCATGGACACCAGCACCGCCGTAAATGTGTGGAGGCCATTCTTTGGTCACAAGACCAATCCGCAAATCCTTGGACATTTGTTACAGCTCCGTTACATAGTGAAGGCGAAAATGGCTACCTTAGATGGGTATCTAAGGGTATCTTTTCAGCATGATTCGCAGAGAGCAACCCCTAGGAATAGTCCTTGCCGGTGGCGAGGGAAAACGCCTCATGCCACTCACAGCAGATCGGGCAAAACCAGCTGTTCCATTTGGTGGTGCTTATCGATTGATTGATTTCGTTTTATCAAATCTCGTAAATGCAGACCTTCGAAAAATTGCAGTATTAACGCAATACAAATCCCACTCTCTCGACAGACACATAACTACAACGTGGAGAATGTCGACTCTTCTTGGAAATTACATCACACCTGTCCCAGCCCAACAGCGTCTCGGACCTCGTTGGTACACCGGAAGCGCTGATGCGATTCTTCAAAATTTTAATTTGATTCACGATGAAAATCCAAAGCATGTTTTAGTTTTCGGTGCCGATCACGTTTATCGCATGGACCCAGAACAGATGTTCACTTTCCACCGCGAAACAGGAGCCGGTGTAACCGTTGCTGCAATTCGCGTAAAGAAGAGTGAAGCTTCTGAATTTGGTGTCATCGAATTAGCTGACGACGGAATTACAATTAAAGCTTTTCATGAGAAGCCAGCAAATCCTCCAACAATGCCTGGGCACCCTGAATATTGTCTTGTCTCAATGGGAAACTACATTTTCAAGCGCGATGAAATGGAAGAAGCTCTCATTCTTGATTCAGAGAATCTTGAAAGCAAGCATGATCTTGGAACAAACATTATTCCGATGATGACTGCAATGGGCCGTGCTCGTGCGTATGACTTTGCAAATAACCAAGTACCAGGTGAGACGGATCGCGATAAAGGATATTGGCGCGATGTAGGTAGCATCGATGCTTATTACGATGCACATATGGATTTAGTTTCAGTCCATCCAATTTTTAACTTGTACAACCGTGAATGGCCTTTGTTAACAAATCCACCATCACTTCCACCTGCCAAGTTTTCAGAGAACGGCAGTGCTGTGGATTCAATAGTTGGCGCGGGTTCGATTATTGCGGGCGCTCGTGTAGAACGATCGGTGGTTTCTTTCGATGTGCAAGGAGCAACGAACGCCATCATTCAGGGGTCAGTGATAATGCCTGGAGTCCGAGTTGGTTCAAATGCGATTATTCGCAATGCCATTCTCGACAAGGGCGTCATTGTTGAACCAGGTGCGCAAATAGGAGTTGATTTAGAGCGAGATCGTCAACGCTTCACCGTTAGCGAAGGCGGCATTGTCGTTGTCGGTAAGAGCACAATCGTTACTGCTCACTAATCACCTTACGCTGTGAAATCTCTCAACGCCCGGTAGCGAACTAAAACTTCTGGTGTTGGTTTCGCTTTAACGCTGGTGACATCACCCAAATCCCAGTGTGGAGGTGTCGCACTTCCAGAAAGTGCCCAGGCCGCTTGCCTTGCTGCACCATTTGCAACATATTCACCGGCAGGCGGGACAAGAACTTCTCGACCAAAAAGTGCAGATGCAATTTCTGAAACCGCTGGATTCTTTGCGGCACCGCCGACTAAGAACACTCGTCGAATTTCTACCCCAGCTCTTTCAAGTGCGTCCACGGCATCTGCAAGGCCACAGAGCATTCCTTCGATATAGGCGCGCGCAATATTTTCTGGATGGGAATTTCCTACCGTTATTCCAGCCAAAACTCCGGTGGCATCTGGACGATTAGGAGTTCTCTCTCCTTCAAAATATGGAAGGAGCGTTAAACCACCTGCGCCAGCGGGTGAAGATAAAGCAAGTTCACCGAGTCGCTCATGTGTCACTCCAAGAGTTGTTGCAGCAGCATCAAGAATTCGGGCAGCATTTAATGTGCAGACAAGCGGAAGAAATTCCCCGGAAGCGGAAGCAAAACCTGCGATGGTTCCAGTTGAATCATGGGTTGATGTTGATGAGATTGCGAATGCTGTACCACTTGTTCCAAGTGAAACGATGACATCTCCTTCTTCAGCTTGGATACCAAATCCTGCTCCGGCGTTATCACCGGCACCTGCGCCGATCTTCAATCCAGATTCTGTTGTTGCTCCAAATTCACGACTAGAAATAATTCGCGGGAACACGACTTTTTGATTGCTCTTCAGTGCCGAAGAGAAAACATCGGGAAGATATTCTGATGTGACAGGATTGAAGTAACCTGTGCCTGATGCATCACTTCTGTCGGTGAAGAGGTCGTTGATATCTTTGCTGCCGGATAATTTCCACGACAACCAATCATGTGGCAAGCAAATAGCAGCAACTCGTTTTGCATTTTCACTTTCGTGATCTGCCAGCCAGCGAACTTTGCTGGCAGTGAAAGATGCAACTAGCGAGGAGCCTGTTAGCTCAGCAATGGCGGGAATTTCAGAATTCAAATCCTTCGCTTCCTTTGCTGACCGCGTGTCGTTCCACAGCAAGGCGGGACGAATAACATTTCCTTCACTATCCAGGGCCACCATGCCGTGCTGTTGACCGCCGATGGCGATTGCGGCGACGTCTTCTAAACCGCCTGCTTGTTGGATAGCGCTTTGTAGTGCCTCCCACCAGTATTTCGGGTCGACTTCTGTGCCATCTGGATGGGAAGCTCTTCCTTCGCGCAGTAATTCGCCAGTTTCGGCGTCGCGAATCACGATTTTTACTGATTGGGTCGAAGAATCCACCCCTGCGACTAGCGTCATAACGCTCCCTTTTTTATCCGATGCTACTGAAAGGGTAGACTTCCACAGTCATCGTTGACTAGCCACTTTATTCATGAGTTCGATCAAATCGATTTTGGAGTTCTGAGATATGCGTATTGGTGTACTAACAGGCGGCGGGGATTGCCCTGGCCTTAATGCAGTTATTCGTGCAGTCGTCCGTAAGGGAATCAAGGAATACGGCTATGAATTCGTCGGCTTCAAGGATGGTTGGAAAGGTCCTCTTGAGGGTCTAACCATGCCTCTTGACCTCACCACAACCCGCGGCATTTTGCCTCGCGGTGGAACCATTCTTGGTTCATCACGCACTAATCCTTTCAAGATTGAGGGCGGCGTGGAAAAGATTAAAGAGAATTTGGCAGCGATGGGCATTGATGCTCTCGTTGCAATTGGCGGAGAAGATACGCTCGGCGTTGCTACAAAGTTGGATTCCCTAGGCGTAAAGGTTGTCGGCGTTCCAAAGACAATCGATAACGACCTGAACAACACTGATTACACATTTGGATTTGATACTTCTGTAAATATTGCCGTGGATGCGATCGATCGCCTCCATACAACTGCTGAGTCACATCACCGTGCTCTGATCGTTGAAGTTATGGGTCGTCACGCAGGTTGGATTGCATTGCATGCAGGTATTGCAGGCGGAGCGGCATGTATTTTAATTCCTGAAGTTAAATTCTCTGTAGACAAAGTCTGCGACTGGGTTAATTCTCGTTTCGAGTCTTCCTATGCTCCAATCATTGTTATTGCAGAAGGAGCTATTCCTCAAGATGGAGATCTCATCACGAAGGATCAAACCCTTGATGCTTTCGGCCATGTGAAACTCTCAGGTATCGGCGAATGGCTTGCTGGCGAAATTGAAAAGCGCACAGGCAAGGAAGCTCGCACATCAGTTCTTGGTCATATTCAACGTGGTGGTTCACCAACTGCCTTTGACCGTGTTCTTGCGACCCGCTTTGGCCTCCATGCAATCACTGCCATTCATGAAGGTGATTACGGCAAGATGGTTGCTCTTCACGGAACAAAGATTGAGCGTGTTCCGCTTGCTTCAGCAACATCAGAACTAAAGCTCGTCACACCTGAGCTATACGCAGAAGCGGAGGTCTTCTTCGGTTAATTGGTCGCGCCGCGATCTTTTCAAACCCTAGAATCCACCAATGACTTCCTCACGTATCGATTCCATCTTTACACCTGGTCTTGTGGCTGCACAACAGCCACAATGGCCTGGCGGCGCCGACGGCGAACCAATCCAAAAGGCTGTGGCCCAACTTAAGAAATTGCCTCCGCTTGTATTTGCAGGCGAGTGCGATAACCTCAAAGCTCGTATTGCTGAAGCTGCAGATGGAAGAGCTTTTTGGTTGCAAGGTGGAGATTGTGCGGAAACATTTGTTGCTGCAACTGCTGATTCGATTAGAAATCGAATAAAGACAATTCTTCAAATGGCAGCAGTTCTTCAATATTTTGCGAGCATGCCAGTTATCAAAGTTGGACGCATGGCAGGTCAATTCGCAAAGCCACGTAGCAATAATGACGAAACTCGCGATGGTGTAACACTTCCCGCATACCGCGGAGACGCAGTCAATGACCTCGCTTTTACATTAGAAGCTCGTACTCCAGATCCACAAAGACTTGTTCAGGTGTACAACACATCTGCTGCGACACTAAATCTTGTGCGTGCATTCACCACCGGTGGATTTGCAGATCTTCGCCAAGTACATGAATGGAATAAGGGTTTTGCAAGTGACCCACGTTTTGGCGCACGTTACGAACAACTCGCCAACGAAATTGGTCGCGCTCTTGAGTTCATGGTTTCAGCAGGAGTAGATCCAGAAGCATTCAAGACCGTTGATTTCTACTCAAGCCACGAAGCTCTCATCCTTGAATATGAAAAGGCACTCACTCGAATCGATTCTCGCACCGACCTTCCTTACGATGTCTCAGGACATTTCGTTTGGGTAGGGGAGCGCACACGTCAACTCGATGGCGCACATATGGATTTTGCTTCAAAGATTCAAAATCCAATTGGAATCAAGCTTGGACCAAAGACCACTCCAGAAGATGCGCTAGCAATGATTGCAAAGTTGAATCCTTCTAACGAGCCTGGTCGCCTTACATTTATAACTCGCATGGGTGCAGGACAAATTCGCGAGAAGTTGCCAGCACTTGTCGAAGCAGTTACGAAGTCAGGAGCGAAGGTCCTTTGGGTCTGCGATCCGATGCACGGAAATACCTACGAAACTTCAACTGGATATAAGACTCGTAAATTTGACGACGTCATGGATGAAGTACGCGGCTTCTTCGAAGTGCATAAGAAGCTTGGGACTCATCCTGGTGGCATACATATCGAACTCACTGGCGATGATGTAACTGAGTGCGTTGGCGGCGGCGAACAAATTTCTGAAGCTGACCTTGCTGGTCGCTACGAGACTGCATGCGACCCACGCCTGAACCACACTCAATCTTTGGAGCTCGCATTTTTGGTCGCGGAGATGCTGCGCGATCGTTAATTCCGGTCTAGGCTTCGAAGGTGCTTTTTCAGACTTCTCTTAAGGCTCCGGTAGGAACTCTCTATCTCATCAGCGATGAGCATATTTTGCTTGCTGCTGGGTTTAGTGGTTTTGACGATCTACTTTCAAGAATGTCACCTGATGACTCCTCTCGGGATATTAAGTCAGTGCGCAACATCCCGGTGATAAGTGATTTAGTAAAAGATTACTTCGATGGCGATTTGAGCGCCATCAATGGAATTCACGTTCGCCAACCAGGTGGAGAGTTTTTTCAATCCGTCTGGAAAGTCATGCGAAAAATTCCAGCGGGCAAGACGATGTCTTATGCAGAATTAGCTAAAAGAGCTGGTTCTGAAAATGCAGTTCGAGCGGCAGGAAGTGCTTGTGCACGAAATCTGATTGCCCCAATTGTTCCGTGCCATAGAGTCGTAAAAACCGGGGGAGCATTGGGAAATTATGCGTTCGGCCTTCATGCCAAAGAATCGCTTTTAAAGTTTGAAGGCGCCTTGAAGTAGCTCTGGTAAAACAGAGTTAGTCTTTGAAATATCTTGATCTGTAAGATCTCGATGGGTAACTAGTCTCAAAGTGGTTGGTCCGAGAGCGCTCGACAGAATCCCTGCATCTTTAAGTGCTGCAGCCAATTCTTGTGCCGATTGCTTTGCGCCAACGAGATTTATTACAACGATATTTGTATGAACATATTCAAGGTCAACTGATTGTGGCACGGCCGCGACGCATGCTTCCGCTATTTCATGCGCTCTACGATGATCTTCAGCCAACGCAGCGATATTATTGTCAAGCGCAAAATTTACACCATCTGCAAGAATGCCGACTTGGCGCATTCCTGCACCGTAGCGCTTTCTCCATACGCGGGCTTCTCGTACTCGATCTTTAGTTGATAGAAGCATTGAGCCAATGGGAGCACCGAGACCTTTTGAAAAACAAACACTTACTGTGTCAAAGTTCTCGCCATAATCTTTGAATGAAACTCCTGATGCGATATGTGCATTCCAAATTCGCGCACCATCAAGATGAGTTGCTATTCCCACTTTAGAAGTAAGCTCACGTAATTTTCTAATTTCAGAAATCGGCTGAACGGTTCCACCACCAAAATTATGAGTATTTTCGATGGCAATAGCAGTTGTAGAAACTAAGTAAGGCCCCGAATCAGGTCGCGCAATGGCCATAGCATCTTGCGCGTTCAAGAGTCCGTGGTCGCCTTCCCACGTTCTGGTTGTGATTCCACTAAATGCAGCTCCGGCTCCAAGTTCGGCACGGACGATATGAGCGAATGTTTCAGTGAGTAGTTCTTCTCCCGGCTTAACAAGAGTTCTAATTCCCAACTGATTGGAAAGAGAGCCAGTTGGTGTAAACACACCAGCTTCTTTGCCAAAGAGTTCAGCAACACGTTCCTCGAGGGCATTAACAGTGGGATCGTCGCTATAGACGTCATCTCCAACAGGCGCGCTTGCTATTGCCGCACGCATTTCAGCGCTTGGGCGAGTTACGGTGTCGGAACGTAAATCAATCATGCTGGAATTCTCTCACGGCCTTCGTCTGAAATGATTATGTACATCGCGGCTATTACGAGGCTGCCCCCAATAATGACTCTCAACGTCAAAGATTCGTGGCCAAACCAGACCCCAAATAGAGCAGCAAATATGTACTCCATCGTCAGAATAATTCCGGTACTTGTGGCCGACATAAAGGATTGGACCCAGGTTTGGACGATAAATGCGAAAGCGCTGGCAAATACCGCTGTATAAATAACAGCTTTCCATACTCCACTATCTGGAGGCATATGGAATCCGCTCTTGAGCGATGCGATAAAGCAGATCACGCCTACGGTTCCAAGCTGAAGAACGGTGAGCGCATACGTATCTGCCCCTGCGCTCCACTCACTTAGACCAACAATATGTCCGGCGTAGAAAGCAGCACTGATGACGACAAGAAATTCTCCAAGGCCAATAGACAAACCATTGAGGGATAGAAAGGCCAACCCGATGCCAGCAAGCAAGACCGAGAACCATTGCACTTTGGAAATATGTTTCTTCAGAATTCCAGCAGCAATCAAAGGAGTGAATACGGCATACAGTCCGGTAATAAATCCGGTTTTCGCAACCGTGGTGAGAGTTAAGCCAAAGGTTTGGAAAATATAACCGCACCCTAGGAGTGTGCCGAGGATTACCCCACGAATAAGAAATTGCTTGTTGAAATGTCTAAATGTTTTTGGTCGAAGTATCGCCATGACGAGAGCCGCCAAGATAAACCGGCAAGCTAAGAATGAATTTACATCTTGACGATGAAGAGTGTCTTTCATAACTACGAAAGCACTTCCCCAAATCACGGCAACGGAAAGCAAGATTCCCGTTAACGCATATTTATTTCTCACTTATTAACTTTCGTGCGCATCTTCTTCAGCATCGCAACTTCGGGCCCATGCTCTGGTTCCTGACCTGGTGTTTCTAAAATCAATGGTGCATTTCTCACTGCTGGATGGGCAAGTAGCTCTTCAAAGGGCTTCGAACCAATTTCGCCTTGTCCAATATTTTGGTGGCGGTCTTTGAGTGCGCCGCACACATCCATGGAATCATTTGCGTGAATTAACTGAATTCGCTCGATACCAACTATTGAAACAAGGAGATCAAGCGTTTCGGTCATTCCGCCTTTCTTCTTGATATCGTGCCCAGCAGCAAAAACGTGACAAGTATCAAGACAGACTCCAACTTTAGGATGCCATTCAAGAGCATCAAAATACTTAGTAAGGTCATCGAGTTTTTTGACTAAAGATTGCCCTTGCCCTGCAGTAGGTTCTAGAAGAAGCCAAGGATCTTCATCGGTGAGTTTCTTGAGAATTGGCATTATGCCTTTGTTTATCTGCTTCCAAGCGTTTTCAACGTGGTTTTCATCTACAGCCGAACCTGTATGAACAACCACTCCGTGCGCGCCTATTTCTCGGCCGCGCTTTAGTGAATATGCGGTTGAAGCCAGTGAATTTTCATATGTCGACGGAGTTGGCGATCCTAAATTTATAAGGAATGGCGCGTGGACGTACGCCTCAATGTCATGTTCAGTGGTTTTCGCGCGAAATGCGGCATCGGCTTCAGGGTTTGCGTCAGGCATGGCCCAGCCTCGGGGGTTACTTGCAAAAACTTGGATAGCTTCCGAACCGGTTGCGAGTGCATACTCAATAGATCGCTTTGCCATTCCACCAGAGGTTGGGGTGTGCGCCCCAATACGAGGGAGTTGTTGAGAGTCTTTAGCAGCCATTCGGGGAGCCTACCAAGGGATTAACTCAGAGTTATAACGACTGTCGTGCCGTGCTTCACCTGGGTTCCGACTTTGGGGGAAATTCCAGTAACTTTCTTAACTTTCTTGCTCCCCATTTTCTTGACGGTAACTTTCAACTGCAAGCTCTCGATGGCAATCTTCGCGTCAGCTTCAGTGAGTGAGAAGAGATTGGGAATGAAGACAAATTCTGTACCTCTGGAAATAACAACAGTGATGGTAGATCCCTTATCCGCAGTCGCAGCGGTATCAGGCGATTGCGATATAACTGCGCCGGCTGGAACCGATTCACTATATGCATACGAATTTTTTACCTTAAATCCCGCATCCGTTAATTCATTTGTTGCTTGATCTGAACTCTTTCCTACATATGAGGTGAGTTGAATCTGTTCTACGCCCTTACTGATCACAAGATCAACGATTGAATTGCGACGAACGAGTGAAGAGGCCGTTGGGTTCCCGTTAATGACCATGCCAAGTGGAATTTTCATATCAAACGCCTGAGAAATATTTCCAACTTTCAGTCCGGCATTAATGAGGGAGGTTGTTGCGGCATCTTGTGTCATCCCAGATATAGAAGGCACAGAAATTCTCTCCTTACCTTTGGAGAGGACTAAATGCACAGTGCCGTTCTTTGGCAGATGACCACCACCCCCAGGTATTGAAGTAATAACCAAACCTTTATCAACATCTTCACTGAAATCCTGAGAAGAAACGTCGGTCAATAAACCAAGCGAAGTTATTTGGGTTTTCGCATCTGCAACTGAGAGCCCAACTAGTGAGGGAATTGCAATCTGCGAGCCTGGACCAAGGAATTGATACCAACCCCCGGTGCCTAACGCCAGAACTAAAAACAACGCTATAACTCGATTTCTTTTCACGCGCTTTGAAACCCGCCTTCTTATTTCAGCTGTTTGGGAAATTTGATTGTCTTCCTGGTTTGTTTTTATGGGTTGAGTCAAACTCTTAACTCTCTCGATAACTTGCGTACCAATTCGAATTTCTCCTCGGGGAGCTTTACTTTTCTTCTGCGGCTTAGATTGTGGGATTGGGAGATCAAGGTCCAGACTTAATTGCTTTTTCTGAGGATCCAACTCTTCTTGGATGCTGCGAAGCACGTTCAACAATTCTCGAGCATCCTTGTATCTTTGATCAGGATTCACTGATGTTGCTTTAGCTATAACTAAATCTATATTTTCAGGGATATCGGGTTTAAAGATTCGCGCGCTTGGTACTTTTTCGTTGACATGCATATAGGCAATTTGAATGGGAGTTTCACCCTCATACGGTTTTCTGCCTGTTAACAGTTCAAAAAGCACAATTCCAAGTGCATAGATATCACTTCTGGCATCCGAAATTCCGCGTTGTACTTGTTCAGGGGAGAGGTAGGAGACGCTTCCTAACACCACACTTGATTCGACGGTTTGAGTCGAACCCAACTGCGCTCCTCGGGCCAATCCAAAATCTGCAATTTTGACTCGTCCATCTTTTGAAATCAAAATATTTTCGGGCTTGATATCTCGGTGAATAATTCCCTTGTCATGAGCTTCGGCTAGCGCGCCTACAACTGGAATTAGATACCTGAGAACTTCATCCAACGAGAGAGTTCTTCTTTCGAAGAGATAATCGCGGAGTGTATTTCCATCAATAAACTCCATAACGATGAAGACTGCAGGGGAGCCACCCTCGTTCCAGCCTTGATCTTGAATCGCTACAACATTTGGATGGTTCAGCGCGGCGGTGGCTTTCGCCTCTTTGATAAACCTATTAACGAATTCTTCATCATTCGCCAGATGCGGGTGCATAATCTTCACAGCCACTCGTCGATCAAGGCGGGTATCCATTGCCGCATAAATGGAGGCCATGCCACCAGCAGCAATAAGTTTCTCTAACTGGTAGCGACCATCAATTAATTCTCCAGTTAAGTCAGCCACCTTTGAATTTTAGAGTTCAAATCTTAAAGTGAGGCGCTTGGCGCGCCATCAAGACAGTAATCCGAAGCACCCTTTGTATTTTCATGGAGAAAATGAGAGTTTTGGTTGAACTGCCATTGATCCATGAATGGTGCGACCGAATCTCCATCGCGCTCCAGTACTCGCTTTAGCCCAAGCTCGGGCGATACCTCTATCCAAATAGAGAGCGAGACCGAACTTCGGATTGCACTTTGGCCACTGCCAACGCCTTCAAGAATGAGTACATCTGGAGTCGAAATACTTTTCACGTCGCTGAAAGTGTTGAGATTCCAGTCAAAAGCTCGGTATGCAATTTCAGGGGAAGAGGACTGCCTGATGATGTCGATCAAAGTTTCTGACAGAGTGGCTGTAAGCGCATCGTCCCAACCGTTGTAGAGATCATCCATGTGAATGACCTCTACTGTTAAAGAATGTTTGCGAATCGCACTAGCCAATTCATGTGCAAGAAATGTTTTTCCGGAACCAGCAGGTCCATCAATCGTGATAATTCTTGGAGTCGTTCTTAACGCAAGAATCGCGTTAAGCAGAAATGGTTGCATTCTTCTTTGATTCCTTTAACCAACGAACCCAGCCTCCGACAGCTAAACCAACGAAGATGAGATAAAGGATTGCAGTGAGATAGAGCTTGCCATGGAAGAACTGGTAGGTATAGACAGCATCAACGACAAACCACAAAGGCCATGCTTCGTATTTCTCTTTCACCATCAGAATTTGGGCGATACAACTGCCCGCAAAGCCGAAGGCGTCGGTGAGAGATGCTGCAGCGCCAATATGTTTGAGAATTGGGAATAGAGCCAACCAGGTTGCAAGCAGACCTAGGCCCCATTTGATCTTGTGATTTTTGGAAAGGCGAGCTGGGCGAGCGCCCTTTTTGCCCCAACCGAACCAACCCCAAAATCCTCCGGCGATAAAGACAAACTGAAGTGCTCCGCTCGCATAATATTTTTGTTCAAAAAACAAGATGGCGTAGAGAAGGCTTGAAAGATTCCACCATGGCCACGTAGAGCGTGGACCAAAAATGCCCAACGCGACTCCGACAGCTGATGTAACGAATGCGACAAGTTCCAAAATCGACAAGTCGTACTTCCATGCAGTGAAGACGGTTGTCATGAGAAATGAATTGATAGTGTGCATTTTTAACCCCTTTCCAATTCGCATTACCGAACTGGTTCTACGGTCGACCTGTAGTTCAGGTCCTCTCAGCCAATAAATCGGCTCCCGTTATTACGAACAGTACCACCAACAGAGCTTTGCAGATGAGAGTATTAGCTCGTGCTCAAATTTGGATATTGCGCGATGTTGCTCTTTACAATCGCCGGCTCGTTTTGGTTGGAAATATTTCTACATGTTGGTGTATTGAAACGAGTAAAGCGAGTCTTCCTAACAATCGCTCCCATCGCAGCGCTTTTTATAGTGTGGGACCTTTATGCAATTCATG
>CANCGX010000026.1 GCA_947377725.1 Actinomycetota bacterium | reverse complement strand
GTTCGATCAACTTCTTTCACGCGCGGCTTTCCATGAGCTTCACCCGCTGCGATTTCTGCTGCGTTAATCCGAGTCCAATTTTCTTGAGAGACGACTACGTGGTCCCCTGGAAGTAAATCTGCAACGCTTCCTTTAGATTTTGGAGTCTCTAGATCCTCAACTATCAACTTCACAACGTCAGCCGCATCGCTCTTGTTCGTGCCAATTACGCCTGATGGTCCTCTTTTTGCCCACCCAACAACGTATAAATTGCCATCAACTCGTCCGTCAACGTTCTGAACTTTACCTTTGTTCTCTGGAACTCCTTCAAGTGGAATCGCGTGGTATCCGATTGCACTTATTACAAGTGAACAACTTATTGTGTGAGTCTCTCCAGTATCAATTACTGAGTCGCCATCAATTCTATTGATTGCGAATGTAATTCCTTCAACTCGTTCTGTACCAACTATTTCTTTTGGAGCTAGGAGGAATTGGAGATGCAGCGAACGATCTCTGTCTTGATGTGAGGTCTCGGCAATTAGCTTCATAGCATCAAGATTGCTGCGAAGTTCCTTTTCAATATCTCCTCGCGCTTCGGCTCGAGATACGGCAGCTTCTACTTCATCGGCATTTATGTGAACATCTGTATGTTCAAGTTTTGGTAAATCACGAAGCTCTGGAGCAGTGAAAGCGGCATGTTCGACACCACGTCTTGCAGCGATGTGTACTTTACGAATTTTACTTTCGTGAAGGCTTTTAAGCGCGTGAATCGCGGTATCTGTAGTGTCTAACTCTTCGGGATTAATCGCCAGAATTCGCGCACAATCCATTGCAACGTTTCCAGCGCCAATAACCACTGCGACTTCCCCATCAAGTGGAACTTCGAGGGAAGTAAAATCTGGATGGCCGTTGTACCAAGGAACAAAGTCAGCAGCTGAAATAGAACCGATTAGGTCTTCACCTGGAATGCCAAGTTTGCGACCAAGGGATGAACCAGTAGCGATAACAACAACGTCATAAACGTCTCTAAGTTCTTCTAGCGAAACATCTTTACCGAGTTCGACATTTCCAAATAGGCGAAATCCTGGCTCTGCAGCAATTTTCTCGAATACTTTTGCAACTGTCTTAATCTTTGGATGATCAGGTGCCACTCCAGATCGAACTAAGCCCCATGGAGTTGGAAGGCGTTCGAGCATATCTATTTCGAATGTACGGTCTTCAGTCTGTGAATTTTGAAGTGCTTGGGCTGTGAAATATCCTGCAGGTCCAGCGCCAACAATCGCTACTTTGTACAAACTCATGCGTTAAATCTACAGGAGTTTGACTGGCTTATTAAGACCAGCGTGGATTAATAACTTTGAGGGCTATCCCTGCAAATTCAGCAGCGCCCATTGCTCCAGGCTCCAGCTTGTCGACAACATTGTAAGAACCGTATTCACGCTTCTTTGCATCTTGCACCATTGGATTGTAAATCCAACCTCCGGCAATGGTGACCTCATCAAATGGTCCAACTTCTTCATTTATAACTCTTACTGTTTTATCAAATAGATCAGTTAAATCTTCGACCGCTGCACGCCAAATGTGTGCCGGTGTGACTCCATCAGTAATCCCAATCACATCCACGCTGTGGTAACTGCCATTCACTTTCAAATCATGTTCGCTGCGACTGACGAGAAGAGCTGCGTCGCCAAGTACTTTGCGGTCTTCCGTATTTTTCGCGCCTAACATCGAGCTAATTCTTTCCAAGGAAATGCCAGTTGGAAGGCCGGCCAAAATAGTTTGGTGGTCAGGAACAACAGTCCAACCCACATTCACACCGTGTTTTGCTAACTTGCCCATCGAATCTTGTGAGACCGTGCCTTTATATGTTCTTACGACAGCCTCGGCCGTTCCCATAGAATCAAAAAGAGCCCCGTCTTTAACTGCACCTAAATAATAAGCCGCAGTTTGATGATCATGGCCTGCAATAGTTAAAACAGCGCCTCGAAGGTTTGAGGGAGCGATATCGCTTGCAATTCCAATCACTTCACCTGCTCCAACTAGTTTGCCAAGAAAATCTGTACCACCGTTCACTAATTCAACGGCAGCTTTCCATGGAGCTTTTGCCGCAATATCGAGAAAACCACTCCGACTCACAAGTGAGAGTTCGTTAACTAAATCAGCTCCCAGACATCTCATGATCCATTCAGGCGCACCTATGAAATGAGAGACTTCTCGAGTTTCTGGCATTCGTTCTTGCTGCCATAAAACTTTTGTTAATGTGACAACAGGATTTATTTTTGCCGCAACCGTGCGTTCAAATGTTTCCGCTCCAAGAGCATCTTCAACTTGTTGCAGATTCCCTCGTGGATCATGCCACGCAAAACCGGGTGCAACAGGTTGCAGGTCTTTTCCAAGCAGTGCTCCTGTCTCGGAGAACCCGGTAATACCAATGGCCGCAGCTTGCCCATCTGCGTCTGCAACTGCTTTTTGCGCGAGCTCAATGGTTGTACTCGCAAGCAGATTCATATCAATCTCTGAAAGATTGTTGGTGTGTATCCACGGCGTAGGAACTGCAGCTTGGCTTATTAAATTCAAATTAAGATCTGTGACCACCACTTTTAAGCGTGTGGTGCCGACATCAATCCCAACAAGAACTTTTTGCAAAGAAGGTTCCAGTATTAGATTGCCAAAGAGGCAAATTGGGATAATGGTGGGCGGCAAACAACTCCGCTTGCTCCATTGAGATGCCAAGCGCCTGCAGCATGAGGAATAACTATTGCTTCACCTTTAGTGACAGGCATTGCAGGAGCGTTCGCAAATGAAATTTCCCCAGTTCCATCAAGAAGCAACAGAATAGAGAATCCTGCCTCGACAGGGCTGTGCTTGCCGGTCAAGAAATCGGCACGGAAATAAGGATTTGCGGAATCAGTGAAAATTGCCAAATCTGAATCACCGTGGAGTCGATTTGGGGTAATTAATTTTTCCGCCTCACTTGACCCAATAGGCGTGTAGCGGAGTGCATCCAAAACAGTGTCGAAACCGAGACCTAGATGTCCATCTTTGACGCCATCAACCGCAAATTCATTCCATTCAAGAAGTGCAGACATATCTGAAGGTTCTTGAAGTTCTAGAACAAATGTTCCTGCTGGTACTGAGTGTGGGACGCCGGCTGGCACCAAAATTGCATCTCCTGCTTTTGCAGAAAATTGTTGAAGTGATCCAAGCAGGCCTACTGCATCTCTGCTTTCAACCATCGCGGCAATATCTTTCTTGCTCTTCTCGACGGCAAAACCTAATCCGACAGTTGCATTTGCTGGCGCTTCCAGAACAATCCACGCTTCAGTCTTGCCGTGCTTAAGTGAAAGATGTTCTTTCGCAAACTTTCGGTTTGGGTGATAGTGAACTGGAAGTCGCTGATCTAAATCAAGAAGTTTTACAAGTAACTCGGTGCTAGTTCCGAATGTTGCGAGGTGCTCAGCACCAAGCCAATCTTCTGATGCTCCAGCAATTACATCGACGAGCAATTCTCCAGAAGCAAGTGTTGATAAGCCCATCCGTGGTTCACCAAAACGGGTGGTTACAGAACCAATCCATTCTTCAGGGCGCATTGGACCGCCAGGACCATGTCTCAGGACACCAATCCGATTTCCACCTTTATAAAAATGATCGAACTGATTTGAAGGTAACTTCTCTGGACGTGCTTCTTTGCTTGTCATATCCGGAACTATACGCTGTAGAATCTACTTCTGAAAGAGTGTTGCAAAATATAATTATTGTTTATTAGTTACTAGTAATTAAGTGAATGGGGTTTCCATGTCAGATTCATCAATTCGTCTCTCCCGTCTTTTCAATAAAGGACGATGCCTAGACATTGCTGTTGACCATGGATTCTTTGGCGAAGCTGCATTTCTTTCTGGAATCGAAGATATGAATGCCGCAGTAAAGACTCTAGTTAATGCAGCTCCGGATGCAATTCAATTAACTATCGGTCAAGCGCGGTTGCTTCAAAACATCGACCAAAAGGATCGCCCAAGTCTTGTTTTGAGAACCGATGTTGCTAACGTTTATGGAAAACAGCTGCCTGACCATATGTTCAGTATTTCCATCGCCGATCCTGTACTTACTGCTGTCCGCTTAGACGCAGCAATTGTTGTAGTTAATCTCTTTGATTTGCCTTCACAGCCTCAGATGCTCGATGCGTGCATTCGAAATATTGTTGCTCTGCGCGCTCAATGTGATCACTACGGTATGCCGTTAATGATTGAACCGCTTGTAATGAAGGATTCAGATGGTGGTGGTTACGCTTCAGATGGCCGTCCCGAGAAAGTAATCCCGCTTGTTCGCCAAGCTGTGGAACTAGGTGCCGATGTGATTAAGGCTGACCCAACGGATGATCCAAAGGATTACGTTGATGTCATCCGAATTGCTGGAGATATCCCTGTTCTCGTTCGTGGCGGAGGGCGCGTAGCCGACCAAGAACTCCTTCAGCGCACACATGACGTTCTTTCACTCGGTGCAGCTGGAATTGTTTATGGAAGAAATATTATTCAGCACGCTAAACCAGCCGCGATGACTCGTGCGCTAATGTCTATGTTGCATCAAAACACCTCAGTTGCCGATGCTCTTGAAATGTTGAAGTAGAAATGACCCAGAAAAGTGTTCGCGTTGGAATTATTGGCGGCGGCCTCATGGGCAAGGAATTGCTGGCAGCAACCCGTCGATGGGATGCTCTAGTCGATCATTCAGTTCGCCCAGAAGTTATAGCGCTCGCCGATCCATCTCCAGCCGTCCGCGATTGGTTTAGCGGAGCAGGTGTATCAAATATTTATGAAGGTTACGCAGAACTTTTGGCGAACCCTGATGTTGATGTTGTTTATATTGCCGTTCCACACAACCTACACGAGGAAATTTACCTTGCGACTATCGCAGCAGGTAAAGATTTTCTAGGAGAGAAACCTTTCGGTATCGATCTTGAGGCGGCTAAGAAAATTGTTGCGGCAGTACAGTCAAGCAAAGTCTTTGTACGTGTTTCAAGTGAAATGCCTTTCTATCCTGGGGCTCAAGGTGCGATTAACTATGTTAAGTCTGGCGCTCTAGGCGAAATCGTAGAAGTACGCGCGGGTTTCCTTCACTCATCAGATTTAGATATTAAGAAACCTATTAACTGGAAGCGCCAAGTTAAATTCTGCGGCGCGATTGGCGTTATGGGTGACTTGGGAATGCACGTTGCACATGTGCCAACCAGGTTAGGCTTACAAGCTAAATCGGTTTATTCAATTCTAGATAAAATCGTTGAAACCCGAGTAGATAACCAAGGCAATCAAGTTGCTTGCGACACTTTCGATAACGCCGTTTTAGCAATCAAAGCAACTTCTTCATCTCAAACCCGCGAATTTCCTATGTTCTGGGAGATGAAACGAATTGCACCAGGAGAAAGCAATAGCTGGTATTTCACAGCAATGGGCATGAATGGTGGAGTTAGATTCTCAACCCGCAACCCACAAGTTTTGGAACGATTTACTTACAAGGATGGCGAACAGAGTTGGATTGAAACCCAACCTGGACATAAGGGAAATTGGCCAGTAATCACTGGCGGAATTTTTGAATTTGGTTTCCCAGATTCACTCCTTCAAATGTGGGCAGCTTTCTTCGCTGAACGCGAGGGACTCCTTGGCGATAAGTTTGGTTGCGCCCGCGTGGAAGAAGTTTTAGAGTCGCACAAAGTTTTTGATGCCGCTATGAAATCACATTCTTCACACGCGGCAGAAAAACTTTCGAATTAATTAAATTCGATAACAACCTTGTGAGCGCTCTTATCTGATCGGAGCGTTTCAAGTGCTTTACCGTAATCATCAAGCTTAAATCGGTGTGTAATGATTCCCTTTGTTTGCAAACGACCACTTGATAGCGCCGCGATTGTTGCCGGGAAGGTGTCAATCTCTGCGAATGATCCCTTGATTGTAATTTCGCGGTGGAATACATCAAATGCGTTGATTGCAAACGTCTCATGAGCTTCAGTAACGCCGTAAACCATCATTGTTCCGCCGCTTCGAGTCAATGGCACGCAAATTTCCGCTACTTCAGTGCTTCCCGTTGCCTCGATGACAATATCGAATCCAGATGGGCGCATAGCTTTGAGATCCTCAAAAGTCTTCTTAACGTTCTTTCTATCCATCAAATATGTGTCGTCAGCACCAAGACTTTTTGCAGTGTCGAGCTTAAATTGAGAGGAACCTGCAACAACTACTGATGCTGCGCCTCCTTTAGCTACCAGTTGAGCAAGAAGTTGGCCGGTTGGTCCTGCGCCAAAAATCAGAGCGCTGCTTCCTGGTTTGATCCCCAACATTTGAGCGCCGTGCATTGCACATGCTGCTGGTTCTGCAAAGACCGCCTCGTCGACAGTCAGACCGTCAACTTTGAAAACTAAATCTTGAGTAGCAATCATGTATTCCGCAAACGAACCTGGCCAGTTAGTACCAAGGCCTTTCCGGTTGTGGCAAAGAATCGGCTTACCTTCGCGGCAAAATTCGCAATCGCCACAACTAACTACGGGATTAACCGTTACGCGCTCCCCAACTTTAAATTGTGTGACACCTTCGCCTAGAGCTGCAACTATGCCGACCATTTCATGACCAGGAATGAGAGGAAATTCTGCAAGAAAATGTCCTTCGTGAATATGTAGATCCGTTCCGCACACACCAGCAAGCTCAGTCTTAATTAACACTTCACCTGGCGCAGGAGTGGGAGTTGGCACCTCTCGAACAGTGAAATTCTTGGCCGAGTCGTAGACAACTGCTTTCATGGAAACTCCAATGCGTGTGGCTGGTAATTTAAGGAGAAGCGGATATTGAATTATGACAGGAGAATTATTGAATTACCACTAAACTTTGAAAATGAATTTTGAACTTCAAAGCTTGTCCGGCAAAGTCGTTGTCATAAGTGGTGCGACATCGGGAATCGGAAAAGAAACAGCGAGACTCATGGTTCAAAATGGGGCCAAAGTTGTTTTGAATGCGCGCGGAAGTGAAAAACTGCAGGCGCTGCAAGATGAGCTTGGTGCAGATTCAGTGAAATATGTTGCTGGGGATTGTTCTCTTCCTGAGGTATCGCGAGCTGTCGCAGATGAAGCCCTTAAAGCTTTTGGAACTATTGATATTGTCATTCCAAACGCGGGCGTTGGTCTTTATGGATCGATTTTTGATTGGTCCGATGATGAAGTTAATAACATGATGCGCACTAATTTCGAAGGCACTGTTCACTTCATACGAGCATGCGCCAAAGTAATGGTTGAAAAAGGTGTTGGGGACATAATCATCGTCTGCTCCGTTGCCGGCTTTTATGGCGCAGCCAAAGAGGCAATTTATGCAGGAACCAAGCATGCCCAAGTTGGATTGGCAGCAGGTCTCGACCATGAGCTCCGAGAAAAGGGAGTTCGAGTTTCTCTGATTGCGCCATCAGGCGTATCAACGAATTTTGCATTCGGTACAGGCCGAACGCCAGGAGCTCCACGTTTAGATATGTATTTGAAACCTCAAGACGTTGCTATGCAAATTGTGCACATTGCAAGGCAACCAGCGTCAGTCAGAATGCCATTAACAACAGTTATATCTATGGAGCAACAGAGTAATTAATCGGCGGAACTAAACCTGATCAATACTTTTACTTGATCTCCTAGTAGTGCGCTATCAAATGCTTCTTGTGATTTTTCCATCGGAAAAACGGCAGTGACAAACTCGTCGATTTTAAGAGCGCCGCTTGCTAGAAGCGCTATTGAATCTTTGTAATCGGCTGGCAGGTATGTTGCTGAACCCTGAATGCGAATTTGATGGTCTTGAATAATTGGCAAAGGAATCGTTACTTCCTTTTCGGGAACTCCCACAATGACAACTATGCCGCCTTTATCAGCCATATGAACGGCTTGATTGACGGTTGGCTGTAGTGCAACGCAATCAAAGACGACATCTGCACTCTCGCCGAGTTCGGTTCGAACATCATTGACGATAGTCGAAGAGCCAGCATCGAGTACTGCATCTGCTCCTAAACGTAGAGCGCGAGCTCGTTTCGCCTCAATTAAATCTGTCATAACAATCTTTTTAGCGTTGAAATACTTTGCAGCGACGAGAGTTAGGAGCCCAATTGTTCCGCAGCCAAGAATTACAACGCTCTTGCCGCTTAAATCTTTATTTCCAAGAAATGCCAATTTATTTGCATGGATCGGCGTAGAAAGTGGCTCGATGAGCGATGCTTGCTCATCACTAAAATCTGAAGGTACAAGATGTAGACGTTTCGCCGAAAGAGTCCAGAATTCACTCATTCCACCTTGCGGATAACCACATCCAAAAAATTGCATATTTTCGCAGAGATTTTCATTTCCATTCTTGCATGGTTTGCAATTCCAACATGGAAGATCAGGTTCTACCGTAATTCTGTCTCCTACTTTGAAACCCATGACATCTGGTGCAACTTCTCGGATGATTCCCACAACTTCATGCCCAGGTTTATATGGAAGTGGAACGAATGGATGGAGATTTTGAACCGCATGTAAATCCGATCCGCAAACGCCGGCGACGAGAGTTTGGGCAAGTACTTCCCCCTGTTTTAGTGAAGGTGTTTCTGCTTCAACTAAAGTTACTTCTTTAAAAGCTGTCGCAATGAGTTGTTTCATAATTCGATTATATTCGAGGCGCGCGACTTAGTGGAACGAATCAATTCAGCGTTTGCCTCATCGCTACCTAGCGACCATTCGCGGGCTTCTTCAGGGGTCTTGCCATATTTTTCATGACGAGCAATAAGCCGTTCCAAGCGAACGTCTTGAGAAATATTAATGAAGTAGCTTGAATCTAGGAGTTCTTGTACTCCACCCCATCCAAGTTCTGGATACAACAAGTAATTGCCTTCGACGATAACAACTTTCACGTCAGGGGTGATTACACCTTCGTTTGCAATAGATTCTTCGATTTCGCGATGAAAGACGGGGATATAAATATTTTGGTCGACAACATTTCGTACTCGATTAAGAAGTGCGACAAATCCTCGTGAATCAAAAGTTTGGGGAGCGCCTTTTAGATGCCGAATACCATTTTCGATAAGTACTTTATTGCTGAGATGAAACCCATCCATAGGCAGCACAGCGAGTTCGTTTGTTGGGAACTTCGCTTTAATTTCCTCTACGAGCGTTGATTTTCCGGATCCAGGTTCGCCGATAATTCCCAAAAGCACACGCTTGTTGCCTTTGAGGGCACTTTCAATATCGTCAAAGATGCTCATTGCGGAATCCTAAACCCCGCAGGACGAAAAAGTTAGGCTGATCGCTTCTCTAATTTGAGAGCTGACATGAACGCCTCAACAACCTCAGCCTTACTCCAAGGAGTTGGGGCTTGAGTAATGAAGTAATCCTCTAGGGCAATATCAGCCAAATTATCAATGTCCGCTTCCACAAATCCAAGACTTGAGAGCACTGGGAAATTGAGGTCTGCGAGAATTTTTCGAACAGCTTTTACTGCACGAGATCCATCTTTGCTGCCATCTTCAGGAGCTCCCATTGCATCAGCAACTCGTTCCATCTTTGCTGGAACCACGCGTGCTTCACGAGTCAGTGTCTCAACAAGTACAAGACCGATTGTTAAGCCGTGTGGAACATGTTTCAGGCCACCAATTGCTTGACCAAGTGAATGTTCTGCTGTGCAATCAGAAATATTCATAGTTAAACCGGCCATCATGGAGCCTGCTGCCATACCCGCGCGTGCAGCTTTATCGTCGCCATTCTTGTACGCACCGACAAGCGCAGGCGTCATCATACGAATCGCTTCATAACCAATGGCGTCACCAATTGGAGTACTGCATTTTGCAATGATTCCTGCAATTGCTTGAGCGAGCGCATCAATCCCAGTGTTCGCTGTCATTGAAGGAGGCATTGAATAAGTAAGGACTGGATCCACAATTGCAAACTGCGCGCGTAGGTTGCCATTAGCAATACCTGACTTACGTCCTGCTTCAGGGTCAGAAATAACTGATCCGCCTGAGACTTCAGATCCGGTTCCGGCAGATGTTGGCATAGCGATGAGAGCAACAGTCGGAACTGGGTATTCAGGTTTGCGAGAAAGGAATTCGCGGAAAGTTAGGCCGAGTTGAGCACACAAGCGCGCTGCCTTTGCAGTATCGATTACTGAGCCGCCGCCAAGTGCAACGATTGCTTCAGCTCCTGCTGCCTTCACTGCCGCCGTAGCATCATCGACCATATCAATAGTTGGTTCGCCTGCTGGCTTTTCAAAAGTTGTGACTGTTAGCCCTGGAGTAGCTAGCAATTTATCAACGCAAGCTTTGGCAGCCGGATTGAACTTCTCAATACCTTCATCCACCATGAGCAACACTTTGGTCGCTCCGCTTTCTGCAATTACGTCAGCAAGTGCAAGAGCTTTTCCTTCACCGAAACGTACCTTTACAGGCAAATGATTATTGAATGCTTCGATGTTTTCCACGAGTGCTCCAATGCAAGTAAGTGCGAGTGTGACTTCCGCTTATTTCGTTAGTTTACAACGATATTACTTAACTTTAAGCGTTCCGTCCGGCGTCATTTTAAGCGGTATCGGGTCGCAGATGCGCCCTGTGAATTCGGCCGTCGATTGTCCAGCTTCGAAGCCGATTAAAACCCACTGCCCGCTTCGATCCTGAAAGATGCGCGCGGCATATATACCGTCGGCATCAATAATGTCTGTTCGATCAAAATGGAATGGTCCTGTTGGGGAATCTGCAGGAACTGAATAAGTCCCTGACTTAAATCCAGGTTTGTGTTCGTTCAAATGATGCTCTGCAACGCAAAAGACCATCACATATTTACCATCGATTTTTTCCACTTGGATTACTTCGACCTGGCCAAAACCTGCCTCGCCATAGAGTGGCGGGAGCACTTCCCATGTCTTCAAATTTGAAGAGATGGCATGGGCAACTGTGGCGCGTGTCTTTATTCCACCGTTCTTGATATCAGCCGTATTGAGCATATGCCACTTGTTATCTCGTTCATCGAAGAAAACCCAAGGATCGCGCCAATTAGTATCGGGATCGCCATTTTCTTGAGTTTCATAATATTGAGGGTCGGCACTTGTGACTGGGTTATTTGGATTACGCGTCCAGGAAATTAAATCAGGGCTTGTTGCAAAACCTATCTGCTGGACGATTCCGCCTTTTGGACGAGTAACGCCGGTATAGAACATGTAATACAAATTATCGTCAGGATTCTTTACAACGCTTCCTGTCCAAGTCGCTACTTCATCCCATGCTGGAGCATCCGCTGCAACGAGTGCATCCGGTAGAAGAGTCCAGGTCTTGAGGTCTTTAGATTTTGCGTGCCCGACAGATGCGCGAAAATGTCTACGGTCAGGATCTAATAACGCTTTTGACGCTCGGAGAAAGAAGATATGAAAGTCATCTCCGTCATCGAAGAGCCAGCAATCCCAAACCCAGTGATCTGCAAGTTCTAGCACGCTACTTCACGGCACCGCTTGAAAGACCAGAAATGAATTGCTTCTGAAGGAATAGGAAGAAAGCGATGATTGGGATAACTGCAAGCAGCAATCCAGCCATAGCCTGGCCATATTGCGTCGAATACTGACCATAAAAGAGATATGTTGAAAGTGGAAGAGTCTGAGTTTCTCTCGTCAAAACAAGACGAGGAAGCAGGAAGTCATTCCAAATCCATAGGGAATTAACAATTGCGACCGTAGCTGTGATTGGACGGAGCATTGGGAAGATGATGCGCCAGAAAATCGTGAAGTCATTTGCTCCATCGACAGAGGCAGCTTCATCAATTTCTGTTGGAAGCTTTGAAATAAATCCATGGTACAAAAATGTAGAAAGTGCCACTCCAAAACCTTGATAGAAAAAAATCAACGCTATTCGATTGTTAAGCGAAACAAACTGAGCAAAAATTGACATAAATGGAATCATCAGTGCTTGGAACGGAACAATCATTGAAGCGACAAGAATCAAGAATGTTGTCTTTGTAAATCTATTTTTTGTGCGTGCTAAATAGTAAGCAAGCATTGAAGAAATTATGATCAAAATAGATACGCTAAAGAATGTGATAATAATTGAGTTCACAAGCGATCTAAAGAATTCCATTTTCTGAAGTGCTTGTTGAAAATTATCCAATGTGAAATTCACTGGCCATCCGAGGGGGTTTGCCAAAATATCGTATTTAGGTTTGAAAGAGTTGAGTAATACCAAGATGAATGGAGCTACGTAGGAAAGGGAAAGAAATAGCCCAAATCCAAAGAGAACCTTTTTGCCAATTGAGCGTTGGACTTTAACCTTTTTCACTGTTGAACCTCCGCACGCTTACTTACGATGACTTGGATTAGAGCTGCCATCGCCACCATCAAAAACATCAAAACAGCCTTGGCTTGGCCTGTGCCAAAATGGCCGAAAGCAAAAGCCTCTTGGAAAATATGCATAGAAATGAGTTCCGTCGTTCTGTATGGGCCGCCGCCAGTGAGCGCCAAGTTAACGTCATAGGCCATAAACCCAGAACGCATCGTTAAGAAGAGCGCAATTGTGAATGACTGGGCCATTAAAGGAACTTTTATCGCCGTTAACATTCTTAATGGCGAAGCGCCGTCAACTTTCGCGGCTTCGAGAACATCCTGTTCGATACTAATCAAACCTGTGATGTAAATGATCATCATGTAGCCGGAAGACTGCCACACAGTCACAATGATGAGAGCCCAGAATGCTTTATTGGTATCACTGATCCATGATTGACTAAAGAACGGCACATGGAATTTTTCGGAAATGGAAACAAGAGCGGTGTTAAAAATAAATTGCCAAATGACACCCAGGATGACTCC
>CANCGX010000025.1 GCA_947377725.1 Actinomycetota bacterium | reverse complement strand
GCGATTCCGAGCACTTCTTCTACTCCAAGCACCTCACCATCAGAACAATCAACATCTCCAAGCCCTTCACCATCACCTACAGAATCGCATAGCGCCGTTTTACCACTTCTCCCTCTGCCACTTCCTACAGATGACGCTAAGCATGACCAGGCCTCTGAAAATGAAATGAAGAGCAGCAGTGAACCGAAGTCAGGAGCAACGCCAGAAAGTTCCGAGAAGGCGAAAAATGAATCGACTTCTTCTGGCAAAGAGGGCGGTGAAAGCGTGACGCCCAATCCTCTTCCATCATCAACATCGGGGCTAACAGAGTCATCGAAGGGGAAATCATCTAGCGAAGGTTCAACATCCTCTAAAGAGGCTAAGCCTTCGGAGACTAAGAAACCGTAGTCTTTTGGATTGAGTTCGATTTAAATTTATCTCAATAGGCTTTTAGTCGTTATTCAATTGGCAACGATTTCTGATTGTTGCTTGGTCAAATGAAAACAGCCCCGGAGAAATTAATCACCGAGGCTGTTGGCAACTCACTTGCGAAGAGTAGTTAAGGATAACTCACTCTTCTCACTCCACAACAATTAAATTCCACAGGTGTTGGTGATTTCTAAACTAGAAGTAAAACATCGGATTAATTTTTGCTGGTGCTCATAGCTCAGGGGATAGAGCAGTTCACTTGCGAAGAACGGGTCCTGGGTTCGAATCCCAGTGGGCACCATCGTTGGGCACTCTGCGTATCGCAAGCGCAGGGTGCGTCAACACCTCGTGATTAAAAACTGATCTGCTCAATAAAGACAGGGCTGAAATAGGGTTAGTAGCACCAAAAAAATGGAGCCCCCCGTCAGGATTGAACTGACGACCTTCCGCTTACAAGGCGGATGCTCTACCACTGAGCTAGGGAGGCCTACTTCGATTCATGTATCTGAACCAGCGGCTTATTATGCCACGAGAGGAGTGATGCTTCTAACCCGCTAAATCTGGCGCATTCCTAGTAAGTTCGCCTCGTGCGATTAGGCGTTCTCGATGTTGGTTCAAATACGGTCCACCTTCAGGTGGTCGATACCCATGCAGGTGCTCGTCCAAATCCAACTTTCAATTACAAAGAAGAGCTGCGCTTAACGGAATACCTCCAATCCGATAACACGATTTCAGAGCAAGGAATCGGAGCGCTTGAATCAACGCTTCGCAGGGCAATAGCTGAAGCAAAATCTGTACACGTTGAAGAACTTCTTCCATTTGCTACGTCGGCTCTCCGTGAGGCAGCCAATGGTGAATCCATTATTTCAACATTGAATACAGAGCTAGATATCGATCTACAAGTTCTTAGCGGAGAAGAAGAAGCCAAGTTGACTTTCCTGGCAGCACGTCGTTGGTTTGGTTGGTCAAGCGGACGTTTGCTTGTGATCGACATTGGTGGAGGTTCACTGGAAATTGCAGTGGGAAATGATGAAGCTCCTGAGGTCGCGGTATCTCTACCGCTTGGTGCCGGTCGCCTAACCAAAAATCATTTACTTGGTGATCCATACACAGAAAAAAGTGTTCGCAATTTGCGAGATCACATTGAAAACCAACTCGAATCGATTCTGCCGGCACTTGTACACCATCAAGATACTGATCGTGCGATTGCAACAAGTAAAACATTGCGCACACTTGCGCGTTTAGGTGGCGATTGGTTTGATGGAAATGGAAAGACAATCAAGATTGAACATATTCGAAAGATATGTTCAAGACTTTCTGAGATGTCACATCTAGAACGTACAAAACTTCCTGGGGTCTCGGGTAACCGTGCACGTCAAATAGTTGCGGGGGCATTTGTCACAGAAAGTGTCATGCGCAATCTTGATTTGCGAGAACTAGAAATTTGCCCGTGGGCCTTACGCGAAGGTGTAGTTCTTAAATGGATGGACTGGACTGAAAAATAGTTTTACGTGTTCGGTGCTTCAATTCGATCAATTTGTAGGACTTCCTTCTTTTTGTGGAAGACAACCCATGATTCTCCAGGTAACAACTTGTTGTCTGGGTAGTCAAAATCAATCTTTTTAGTCAGTTTTTCAAGCATCCGTGGAAGCACCGGATTGTGACTACAGACGATTATGGTCTTATCTTCCTTGATAATTTCTTTAGCGAAATCGATTGCCTTCTCTTTATCTTTCTTCCAAGTCTGCTCGCTGATGTCTTTTTCGACCTTGAGCTTTATATCGAGCGCTTTCGAGAGTGGTTCGACAGTGTCGTAGCAACGTATGGCATCAGAAGTGATAATTTTTTGCACATTAAAAGCCTGGTAAATCGAGATCATTCGCTTTGCCTGCAACGATCCTTTTTGCTCCAAAGGACGATCTTCATCGCCTCCAAGCCATTCTTCACGAGCCAAAGCTTTTCCGTGGCGCAGCATGATGATTGCTTGGGCATCGAACGGTGATTTAAAGAAAACCGAAAGAACTTCTTTATCGCTCTCCCGTGTTGCAAGTTCGATAGCGTTTTCTAGCGTCAGCCAACGACCTTCGTCGGCCTCGGAATTTGGAATAAACAAATCGCTCTGATCGTAAGCATGGGCTGCCCAGTACGAAACACGTTTCAAGCCATCTGCAACGTAATACTCGGTTTCAGTGATGAACGGACCGAAAGCGACTTTAAGGTGTGTTTCTTCAACTACTTCGCGATAAGCACATGCGATGAGTTGTTCGCCTTCTTCAAGTTTTCCTTTTGGAATCGACCAATCGTCATATCGAGGACGATGAATAAGAAGCACAAGTACCTGACCATCTCCGTCGTATTTCCATACAACGCCGCCTGCTGCGAGAACTGTTGGGTTCATGCTCGGTTCCGATACCACTCAATTGCCTTCATTTGGAAATCTTCCAATCTTTCGCCATCACTTGAACGAGTGACTCGCTCCCAGTGTCCATCAACATGCATATGCCAACTAGAAGTTGTGTCTGCTAGATATCCGTCTAGTGCGCGATTAAGCGTGCGCTTATGATCTGGTGCAACAATCTTTACAAGGCTTTCAACACGTCGATCAAGGTTGCGATGCATCAAATCTGCGCTACCTATCCAATGCTCCTCTTCACCACCATTTGCAAAATGAAAAATACGTGAATGCTCGAGGAAGCGTCCCAAAATTGAGCGAGCTTCGATGTTTTCAGATAGTCCAGGAACGCCGCATCGAATTGCACAAATTCCGCGAACTACTAATTGAATTTTCACACCATGTTGTGAAGCCTTATAAAGCGCTTCGATAAATTCCTCGTCAAGAAGCGAATTTAGCTTCATTCGAATAAATGCTGGTTTTCCATCTTTTTGATTCCTAATTTCGTTCTCAATGCGCTCAAGGAGACCATGGCGCAATGTTCTTGGTGCAACCAAGATGCGTGAGAAATGAGTTTGAGGGGCAAAACCACTCAGTTGATTGAAAAGTTTGTTCACGTCATCACCAAGAATTGGATCAGCGCTCAGAATTCCAAAATCCTCATAAAGTCGCGCCGTCTTGGGGTGATAATTTCCAGTGCCCATGTGAACATACCGGCGAATTGCTCCACTCTCCTGGCGAACAACCATTGAAAGTTTGGCGTGTGTTTTTAAGCCCAAAACACCGTAAACAACGTGTACTCCTGCATCTTCAAGCTTTCTAGCCCACCGCACATTTGCTTGCTCATCAAAACGTGCGCGAATCTCAACGACGGCAAGAACTTGTTTTCCAGCTTCGGCGGCCTCGATAAGTGCTTGAACGATAGGTGAATCACCAGATGTTCTGTACAGAGTTTGCTTGATGGCCAAAACATGTGGATCGCGAGCGGCTGCTTCCAAGAAGCGAACTACCGATGAATTAAATGATTCATAGGGATGATGGAGCAAAATCTCTTTGCGGGCAATTACTTCAAAGAATCCTTGGTCATCGTCCGCGTCCACTGCACGCAAGTCCATGGCCACTTGGTTGTCCCAACGGGGAAACTTAAGTGCTGGAATATCTAAATCAGCGATTTGAGTAAGTCCTGTTAAATCAAGTGGGGATTTATAACGACTTATGTCCTGCACGTTGATGTCGAGCTCGTCCATGAGCGTTGTAAGAAGTTCTGAATCCATATCGCGATCAACTTCAAGGCGCACAGGTGGGCCAAATTTTCTACGAAGTAATTCTTGCTCCATGGATGCCAAGAGATCATCAGAGTCGTCCTCTTCAATTTCAAGGTCAGCATTTCTTGTCAATCTAAACATATAGTTATTGATAACTTCCATGCCGTGGAAAAGTTCGTGCAAATTTGCGATGATTACATGTTCCGTCGCAATGAGACGTTTTGTATCACCAACTGAAGTTTGAATAAAACGTGGCAAATTTGACGGCACCTTTACGCGCGCGAAAAGCTCTTGATCAGAATCTGGATTCTTTAGGATAACGGCGATATTGAGAGACAAGCCTGAGATGTACGGGAATGGGTGAGCAGGATCAATTGCGAGTGGCGTGAGGACAGGAAAAACTTTAGTCGTAAATATGGCTGTGACATTTTTCTTTTCATCTTCAGAAAGTTGATCCCATGAAACTAAATCAATTCCTTGCTCACGAAGTGCAGGCAATACAGAATTATGAAAGCAATTCGTCTGACGTTCAACAAGATCCTGAATTCGGTGCGAAAGCGTCGACATTAGCTGGAGTGGGGTATATCCCGCAGGATTTGTTTTCGTAATTCCATTGTCAATTTTTCGCTTTAAGGTTGCAACTCTAATCATCACAAAGTCATCGAGATTCGATGAAAAAATTGAAAGGAAGCGGCAACGTTCAAGCAGTGGAGTCGTTTCATCTTCAGCAAGTTCAAGTACTCGCTCGTTAAAAGCAAGCCAACTGAGCTCACGATCGATTAAACGATCTCGAGGGCTCTCAGCTATTGAGTACGAATGCATAAGGGAAGTCTCTCGCAGATAGGTAAACAGGTGGTAACCAGTACCTAAATAACTAGCGCTGAACCCAACTAACTGGCACAGAATGTTTAGATTTACGTCCATCTCCCGATGATTTTCCTCGTGCCCTACGCCAAATCCAAGGTATGACAAAAGTAAGGATCCATCGAATATCTGAGCGAACTTTCTTGATTTTTGGCGTCGGATTGGCAGGAGGAAGTGGGGTTTTCCATTCTGAATCGTAAGGAAGTCCTAACTTTTCTAATACGCCTTGAGCAACTCTGTAATGACCCTCGGCATTTAAGTGCAATCGATCTTGGGCCAAAAATCTCAAATCCGAAAGGAATGGTGCAACATTCCAATCAATCAAGACTGCCCCCGTGACCTCGGCCGTATGCCGCACAATTTTGTTGAACTCGTGGAATCTTGCTTCCCAAATTTGCCCTGTCTTGCCCTCACTGCTCGGCTTTTCCATAACGGTGAAAAGCATCAAAGTACAACCGGTTGCGGCAACCTTTTTCGCAGCATCAATATAAAGAGGCAAAGTAATTGCTGGATTGTAATTTGGTCTAATTACATCATTGGCACCTGCATGGAAACTTACAAGAGTTTGCTTGCCTTCAACAAAGCCATGAATTTGTGGAAGTTGACCATCAATTACCTGTTTAATGAGCTTTCCACGAACTGCTAAATTCATATACGTAAAGTCGGGCGATTGAACCGCCATCACATCAGCAATACGGTCAGCCCAGCCACGATATTGCCCATTCACAACTTCATCAGTCATGCCCTCAGTCATCGAATCGCCGAGTGCAATGTAACGAGTGAAGTTCATTTTATTGCGCTCTTTCTGCCGCAATCCAATGCATAACGATTGCTGTCGCAACGCTTGCATTAAGTGATTCTGTTTCAGAATTCATCGGAATTGAAAGAATGACATCGCACTTTTCGCGAACGAGTCGAGAAAGGCCCTTGCCTTCACTTCCAACAATTACATAAATTGAATCCTTTGCGAGTGAAAATTGAGGTAAAGATTCTTGGCCATCGGCATCAAGTCCAACGACAAATAATCCGGCCTTCTTTGCATCTTCAATCGAACGAACAAGATTGGTTACCTGAGATATTGGCATACGCGCTGCAGCACCGGCTGAAGATTTCCACGCACTTCCCGTCATTGAAGCGTTGCGACGTTCAGGAATTACAACGCCGTCAGCGCCAAATGCAGATGCACTTCGCACAATAGCGCCGAGGTTATGTGGGTCTGTCACTCCATCCATTCCAATAATCAAAGCAGGATTCTTTGCTTTATTGAGCAGGTCATCAAAGTTTGTGTATTGGAATTCCTTGATTACAAGGCCTATTCCTTGGTGATTTGTAGTTCCCGTGATGATGTCCAAAACTCCGCGGGCTACTTCCTTAATAGCTAAATTGGCATTCTTTGCAAGACGAAGCGACTCCATCATGCGCTCATCCATTTCTGCGCGCGATGCAATGATCAGTTCAGTTGCCGGAACACCAGCGCGAAGCGCTTCAACAACCGGATTGCGACCAGCAACTGCATCTTGAGTTGGCTTACCGCTCGAACGAGAAGGTCGTGTAGGGCGAGGCGTCGACGTGCGAGAAGGTGCATCGTCCTTTTGTGGACGACGTGCGGCACGCTTCTCTTGTTTGGTTGCTTGTTGCTTACGTTCTGGCTTAGCCGCACCTTTTGGCTTCATGCGATCTGGGTTACGTAATTGCTTTGTCATCTATCTACCGTCCACTAGTAATCTGCCATCGGGGTCCTTGCGGCGTATCTTCAATGACAATTCCGAGCGCTGCGATTTGGTCGCGGATTGCGTCGGAAGCGGCAAAGTCTTTTCGTGCACGTGCTGCTTCGCGTTGTTGCAAAGCAAGTGAAATTAATCCATCGATTGCATCAGTTTTTACTGTGGAGTTTGAGGAAAAAGCTTCATCCAGGGGATCGCAACCAAGTACACCTAATGTGCCGCGAACTTCAGCGACGGCAACTTCGAGAGTTACAAGATCATTTGCTGCAAGAGCATTATTTCCATTCTTAACAGTCTCCGAAAGAAAAGCTAGCGCTGTTGGCACGGCCAAATCATCGTTCATGGCATCAGCAAATGCTGAAGCAATAATTCCTTCTGGGGTTTTACCAAGAAGGCCAATTGCGCGATCTAGGAATGCTTCGATTCGACGAAAAGCTACGGCAGATTCTTCAAGGGCTTCAAATGAAAATTCGAGCATTGATCGATAGTGAGCGCTTCCGAGATACCAACGTAATTCAATGCCACGAACTTTTTTAATCAATTCCTGAACTTGAAGCGAATTGCCAAGAGACTTCGACATCTTCTCGCCAGCGGTTGTAACCCAAGCATTGTGCATCCAAACATTGGCAAAGCCGTATCCAGCTGCTTCAGATTGTGCGATTTCATTCTCGTGATGCGGGAAAATAAGGTCTAAACCGCCGCCGTGAATATCAAAAGTTTCACCAAGATAAGCCTGAGCCATGGCTGAACATTCCAGGTGCCAACCAGGACGGCCATCGCCCCATGGAGTTGGCCATGATGGTTCGCCAGGTTTTGAAGCCTTCCATAAAGCGAAATCGCGAGGATCTCTCTTTAATCGATCTTCTGCATCTCCCGCAGGTTGAAGGTCATCTAACTTTTGATTCGACAAAGTTAGGTACGACTTTAAAGTGCGAACTTCTAAATACACATCACCGTTTCCTGGAGCGTACGCATGTCCCTTTTCAATCAAAGTCTCCATAAGGGAAATCATTTGAGTGATGTGACCAGTAGCTCGAGGTTCGTAGGTTGGAGGCAAAACATTTAAAGCTTTGTATGCATCCGTGAATGCACGCTCATATTTCATAGCAACAGCCCACCATGGAATTTCTTCATGGACGGCTTTGTGCAAAATTTTGTCATCGATATCTGTGACGTTTCGAATAAAAGTTACTTCGAAACCTGAAGCAGCCAACCAGCGGCGAAGAATGTCGAAATTAACTCCGCTGCGAATATGTCCAATATGTGGAGGTGCTTGAACCGTTGCGCCACATAGATAAATGCCAACTTTGCCAGGAGTGATTGGTCTGAACTCACTAACGGTTCGGTTTGCAGTGTTATATAAGGAGAGCGCCATTAGGAGATTCTATCCGTTGCTCTGAGCAAGACTGACGCGATGGCAGAGATTCCTTTACCTTCGCCAGTAAATCCAAGTCCGTCGGTTGTTGTTGCGCTCAGCGAAACTGGAGCGCCATCGAGTGCCGCCGATAAAGCAGCGATTGCCTCAGCTCTGCGCGGCCCAATCTTTGGACGATTACCGACAATTTGTACGCTGACATTATTGATTTCAAAACCTGCAGCGCGAATGCGATTTAATGTTTCTTGCAAAAGCTTTGCACCTGATGCGCCAGCCCATTCAGGTTCTGAGACGCCAAAGTTAGAACCAAGATCACCAAGTTGGGCGGCTGAGAAAAGAGCGTCGCATATTGCGTGAGCTGCTACATCACCGTCAGAGTGGCCATCTACGCCTACTTCATCGCTCCACAACAATCCAGCAAGCCACATCTGGCGCTGTGGATTTGCGCTAAAAGCATGCGCATCCGTACCAATGCCGACACGTATATTTGTTGTGGTTTCTCCAATGAGAAATTTTTGTGCGCGAACTAAATCTTCTGGCAAGGTTATTTTGAATGCGCGCTCTTCACCATCAACAATTTTGACAGGAATGTTCAACGCTTCGACAAGCCCAGCATCATCTGTCGCATCTTGGGATGTGGCATGCGCTTCTTTCAAAGTTGAGGTCTCGAAACCTTGCGGTGTTTGAACGGCACGCAAACTACTTCGATCATGTGTTGCGACAACAAAATTATTGTGGTCAACGTATTTGATAGTGTCGATAACAGCCATGACAGGAATAACTGCTTTCTCACCAGAAGCGAGCGCATCAATAACCCGTCCCGCCAATTCTGCCGACGCGAGTGATCGCGCTGCATCATGAACCAGAGTGAAATCTGATGTGGCATGTTGAAGTGCTGCCCGTACAGAATCTGCCCGAGCAACTCCGCCTGTCACTACCAAAATGTCATCGCCTAATAAAGTGCGGAATTGATCCTCATAGCCAGCAGGAGCCGCAACAATTATCTGATTAGCAATTGGCGCAACATTGGAGACACAGTGTTCAATGAGTGTGCGGCCAGCCAAAGAGACTAACGCTTTTGGAATTGAAGCACCCAGACGTTCGCCACTACCCCCTGCAGGGATGATGACGGTTACAGAGTGATTAGGAAGCAAGGACCTCATCAAGAATTACGCCGGCCTTCTCTTCATCTGTGCGCTCTGCAAGTGCGAGCTCTGAAATCAAAATCTGTTTTGCCTTTGAAAGCATGCGCTTCTCGCCGGCTGAAAGTCCACGGTCAAGGTCGCGGCGGTAGAGATCGCGTACAACTTCTGCAACCTTAATGACGTCACCTGAAGCAAGCTTCTCAACGTTGGCCTTGTAGCGACGTGACCAGTTTGTTGGTTCTTCTGTATATGGCTGGCGCAAGACGTTAAATACACGATCCAAGCCTGCTGAATCGACGACATCGCGGACGCCTACTAAATCTACGTTTTCTGCTGGAACTCGGACGGTCAGATCGCCTTGGGCAACCTTGAGAACGAGGTAAATCTTCTCTTCGCCTTTAATGGTTCGGGTTTCAATCGCCTCAATGAGAGCCGCTCCGTGATGGGGATAAACAACGGTTTCGCCGACCTTAAATGTCATTGAGAATGGCCTTTCAGTAAGTCCAACAGGAACTGCAAGAGGGCAAGTCTACCAGCAAGTTGGGACATCTCTCCAGCCCACCTTGAGGGTTCAAGGGGGCCGCTGGGCAGAGCTGGACCGTTGAAAAGATACGATTCCCCCATGATTTCAAAGAAACTTGCGATTGCATCTGTGGCCCTTATTTCAGCTGGACTTCTCTCAGGCTGTACAGCCGCTGGCAAGGATGCCCCTACCTCCAAGATTCGCCAGGTAACAGATGGTGTTGAAAAAGATAGTGGCGCTTTAAAGCTTCGCGATTTCGTATTGGTAGCGCAACCAGATGGTTCTGCAGTACTTGTTGGAACCGTAGTTAATGAAGACTCATCGGCAGATGCAATCACATCAATTTCTGCAAATGGAATTGCTGGAGTTGTCACTGGTTCGGGTGCGCTCGCTCAAAATGCCCCAGTTATTTTCTCTGGCGATAGCGCAAATGCACATGCTGCATTCCCCGGCTTGAACCTCACACCAGGTTCACGTTCAGATCTGACAGTTACATTTGGCAAAGCAGAGAGCGTTACGTTGAGCGTTCTCGTTCGCGAGAAAACAGATATTTTCGCAGACGTTGCTTAAGCTTTAGATACCTTTAATTCTCGAATTTATAACCTAATCCACGAACAGTCTGAATAAAGACGGGATTTGCTGGATCTACTTCCACCTTTGCACGCAAGCGTTTGATGTGAACATCTAGTGTCTTCGTATCGCCGAAGTAATCATTTCCCCAAACACGGTCGATCAATTGTGCGCGAGTAAGTACTCGTCCAGAATTACGGATTAGATATTCAAGTAATTCAAATTCTTTAAGTGGGAGCGAAGTTGTTTCACCATTCACAGTCACGATATGACGATCGACATCCATCTTCACAGGTCCTGCAACGAGCTGCGCATCTTCGCCGTAATTATCATCGAGTCCACCTTGGCGGCGAAGAACAGCACGAATACGAGCAACCAGCTCTCTTGCTGAATATGGCTTCGTTACATAATCATCGGCGCCTAGCTCAAGCCCAACAACTTTATCTACTTCAGTATCTTTTGCAGTAAGCATGATGATTGGGACAGCTGATGTTGCGCGAATTTGGCGACAAACTTCAGTTCCTGAAATACCTGGAAGCATCAAATCAAGGAGAATGAGGTCAGCTCCGCTGCGAGTGAACATCTCGACCGCTGCTGTACCAGTATCGGCAATTACGACATCAAAGCCCTCTTTACCAAGCAAATATGCAAGTGGCTCAGATAGAGATGCCTCGTCTTCAACAAGAAGAATCTTGGTTCTCATGCTCATATTTCATTCCCTCCAACGTGTAGTCGTTCCTGCGCATTCGCTTGAGGGAAGCGAATTGTGAAGGTGCTTCCTGCACCTTCAACGCTCCATACAGAAACATCGCCACCATGGTTGGTGGCTACATGTTTCACAATGGAAAGTCCCAGACCGGTTCCGCCAGTCTCGCGGCTTCGAGCAGCATCTACTCTATAAAAACGTTCAAAAATTCGCTCTAGATCTTTATCAGGAATACCGATACCTTGATCGGATATTGAAACATCTACTAATCCGTCGATTTCTTTTAGAGTAACTGCCACTCTGGTTGACTCAGGGCTGTAATTGACAGCATTTTCAACAAGGTTGTGAATTGCCATGATAACTTGATCACGGTCTCCCAGAATTTGTGGTTGATCTATTGGCGTAAAGGAAATATCTATCTTCTTGGCTTCAGATGCCATTCGAGTTTGCTCAATCGCTTCTTTAATAGCATCTGCAATGTTGAAAATTTTTCCATTTTTTAACGGGTCATCATCCTGTAGGCGAGAGAGATCAATAATTTCTTGAACTAATCCGCTAAGACGTTTTGCTTCAACCTGCATTCTTCCAGCAAATCGAGTAATTGCTTCTGGATCATCAGCTGCGCCTAACACTGCTTCGCTCAAAATAGAGAGAGCTCCTATTGGGGTTTTGAGTTCGTGAGAAATGTTTGCAACAAAATCTCGGCGAATTGAATCTAAGCGACGCATTTCCGAGTCATCAAAAATCAGAATTGCAATCAAACCTTCGTCGCCTAATGGGGTCACACGGACAAAAAGTGTATGAATGCCGCCGCCGATTGGACCACGAGGAAGTTCCATGGTTGTTTCTTGCGGTTGACCGGAACGACGTGTCGCTCGAACAAGCCTTAAAAGCTGCTCATTTATAAGAGATTGATCGCGCACGATACTAAAAGTTGAAATTCCGTCTGAACTTTCGATTACCTTCTCGGAAGCATCAATGAGCATGTGCTCGGCATCAACAGAATCCAGAATATCGATTAGTTCCACGGGGACTTTAGCAAGTGAGGTTGAACCCCCGAAAGGGTCACCACCCGGCGAACGTCTCCGATTCCAAATCACTCCTTAATCCTAGGAGACAAACAAGCTCTCTCTGGCCCTTGTCTCGCCTTCGAGCCCAGAAAGCCTAGATTTAACTGATAGTTCAGGCTCTGTTAACAATAATGCTGGGGCAAGGTCTATCTGAAAGGTACCCTTACCCAATGCGCGATATGTTTCATGAAGAACTCGAAGGAATCAATACAAGCCTGCTCGGGATGGCCGCATTGGTCCGAGAAGCCCTTGATCAAGCATGTATCTCACTTGCTACTGCTGATCTTGCTATCGCCGAAAGAGTTATCGCCGCTGATGAAAATGTGGATCACACCCAACATGATTTAGATGCTCGAATTATCAATTTGATGGCTCGCCAACAACCTGTGGCTTCTGATTTACGTGCACTTGTCACGGCTCTTCGCATCAGCGCTGATCTCGAACGCATGGGTGATCTTGCCCATCACATTGCAAAGCTCGCACGTATGCGTTATCCAAATAATGCAGTACCCGCAGAATTGCAAACAATCATCCAAGATATGAGCAAATCAAATGCTCGCATTATGGAGAAGATGGTGACGGTTCTTCAGTATCGCGATTTAACTCGCGCTCTTGAAATAGAACAAGATGATGACGAAATGGATCGTTTGCATCGCCTGCTTATCTCAACTCTGCTTGGAGATGATTGGAGTCACGGCGTCGAGACTGCCATTGATATGACACTTCTTGGACGCTACTTCGAGCGATTTGCAGATCACGCTGTATCCATCAGCCACCGCGTTTATTTCTTGGTGACTGGCGAATACGCAAATTCAAAAAATTAATTAATTATTTTTTACCCTGATTCGCAACTGCTTCAATTGCATCTTTTGCAGCTTCTGGATCTAAATATTCTCCGCCATTCTTTATTGGCATAAAATCATCGTTTAACTCGTACAACAATGGAATGCCGGTTGGGATATTTAGCCCTGCAATGTCAGCATC
>CANCGX010000024.1 GCA_947377725.1 Actinomycetota bacterium | reverse complement strand
GTTACATGGTTTGACCCATCAATTTTTAAGGTTTCAAATTGCTTTACTACCTTACAAACTGCCGTGCCACATGATCCCGTATCTTTTTCCGTAAAAAAACCACCGAGAAATAGACCTTGTGGAGTCTCGACGAAGTTACTAAAAGTCTTGTCTGAGCCAAAGGAAGGAATCAGCGCGGGAGCTTTTCCAAGATCTATCCAATTTTTCGAACCATCCTGAACGTACAGCTCTGTCCAAATATTGTATGAGCGATCCTTGGGATTTATAGCTGTTCGATTTTCTTGAGTAAAGAATGTTCTGCCACCGATGGAATATGAAAAATCATTACATACGCCATTTGCAGTCCAAGTTGTCGAGCCGTTGGCTGGAGGTTGGTTGCCTGTAATCGATTCACAATACGACAGGGGTATCGCAGCTGCGTGAGCCACCGACGGTGAGAGAAAAGCTGCTGCCAAAGCTATAACTAATAGGACTCGCACATTTTTCATTGTGGGATGCTACTGCAGGAATCTCACCTATGAGTCAGAACCTTATGCGTTTGACCCGCGAGGAGTGACTATTTCGTTAGCTGAATCTACGCCGAGGCGCTTATTAACCATCGACAGCCCATAGGAGAGAGTCCGCTTCACTCCGCGATAATCAACGGTCACTATTTGGCTAATGCTTTCCTTACTGCTTAAGCAAGATCCAAATCCGAGGCCATCATTGAAAATCAAGAAAACGTACTGGCTTTTAATCGTTTGCGTGAAAATGTCGATTGAAACTGCTTTTCGAAAGGATGCAGAAGAGAGGTTGTATGCGCTCTTCCAGTCGTTCTTTGTGATTGCATTTATCTGCTTAGTTATGTGATTTACGACGGTAGTTTTTTGTTTCTGACTACAGACGCTTGCTTTCGCATAGGCGTCGGATGCGGGTTGATTCGAGCAAAGAAGGATTGCCAAGAGCGCCGCGATGAGCAGATTCCGATTTTTCACTTTACAAGCCTAATCCCTTACGGAATTGAAAAGCTCCCCCGGCTGGCCTCGATCCAGCGACATCTCGATTAACAGTCGAGTGCTCTACCAACTGAGCTACAGGGGACTATTGAAAGACTAGGGCGCCAACAGTTGTGACTGTCGGAGACTTCGTCCCGGTTAGTGCAGGTCGCATCCTACTAAACGGATTCGCCTATCGCCAATTCCTTTTGGACCCGCTTGGTGGCCTCTAAAGCCACTAATTCCGTGAACATTTGTGTGTAATCCGCCTCATTTTCAACGGGGTTGAGGCGTTGAAGTGTGGACTTGATTTCAGCGATTTGACGGCTAATTGCGACTTCGCGAAGTCGGGCGAAGATGCTTACGACATATCGATCACTCACTTCACCATCGGTGCGAATGGGTTCAACGGTGAGCTCAGTAATCAAATGTTTGTAATCTTCAGGAGCGCTTTCAAGAAGTTTATTTGTGTCGCCATCGCCGTTATCAATAGCACTGCGAAGCGCGGCATATGGAGGATACGTGAATGCAAGCGGTTCTAAGGCGCTCCAATCAGCAATCATCTCCGGTACTTGTAACTTAGCCTTAAGAACTTCGCGCTCCAACATCAAGAGCGGATCTTTTAGATTTACTTGCCCTGCAGGAACATTTGGAAGGGGGGTATTGCTCTTGCCAGCAACGCGTTTTACCGCTTGAGAAACTGTGTCGGTATCCATTCCAAGCCATCCTGCAAGTGAGCGAATGTATTCAGGGCGAAGTGATGAATCCTTAATTTTTCCGATAAGAGGCGCTACTTGGTTAAGCGCGCTCACTCGACCTTCCGGAGTTGTGGTGTCGTAATTCTTAATAACAGATTTAATTGCAAACTCGAAAAGTGGAACACGTCGTGCAATCAGGTCGCGGACTGCTTCATCTCCCCCGGTTTGGCGAAGTTCGTTCGGATCCATGCCATTGCTAGCCACAGCAACGAAAGTTTGTGCAACGAATTTTTGATCATCATCGAAAGCGCGAAGGGCCGCCTTTTGTCCGGCAGCATCGCCATCAAAAGTGAAAATAACTTCACCGCGGAAAGCATCATCATCCATGAGAAGTCTGCGAATGACGCGGATGTGGTCATCGCCAAAAGCTGTGCCACATGTGGCAACTGCGGTGGTAATTCCAGCAAGATGTGCCGCCATAACGTCTGTGTATCCCTCGACAATAACGACTTGGCGCTTCTTAGCAATCTCTTTCTTTGCAACATCTAATCCGTAGAGAAGTTGTGATTTCTTATAAATAGGCGTCTCTGATGTGTTGAGATATTTAGGCCCTTGATCAACCTCATCACTCGCTAGCTTTCTTGCTCCGAACCCAACGACATCACCTGAGATATCTTTGACGGGCCAGATTACGCGATTGCGGTAGCGATCAATTTGAGTGCCGCGGGCGCTCTCTTTGCTCAGGCCTGCTGTATTCAATTCTTCTTGTGTATAGCCGAGTGCCGTGAGGTGTTTGGTGAGGGCATCCCACTCGTCAGGTGCGTATCCAACCTGGAATTGGTCACAGTCTGCTTTCGTGAATCCCTTTTTCTGGATGAAGTCACGTCCAGCTTGCGCAGACCCTGGGAGATTTAGTTGTTCTTGATAGAACTTCATCGCCGCTGTGTTCGCTGCAACAAGACGGGATCTGTTAACACTTGGACGATCCGAGCTTCCTGTTTCGTCGTAACGAAGTTGATAGCCGATGCGTTCTGCAAGACGTTCGATAGTTTCAGTAAAAGTAATGTGATCCATCTTCATGACGAAAGCAATGACATCGCCACCAGTTTGGCATCCAAAGCAATGGAAGTAACCCTTGCTTGGAGTTACGTGAAACGAAGGAGATTTCTCATCATGGAATGGGCAGAGACCTTTTTTCTGTCCACCACCAGCGTTTTTGAGTTGAACATAATCAGCAACGACTTCATCGATAGCGCTGTGCTCGCGGACGTAGGTAACGTCTTCGTCTCTGATGCGGCCGGCCATGATGGATATCTTATTGGGTGGCGGTGACTTGTTTATAAATCAGGAGGAAAACTTGGTCGAAAGCGCCGAATGAAGGGCGTAAGCGCCCGGATCGGTGAGAGATGCGACTTGATCAATAACTACGCGAAGCTTTTGGGCATCGTTAGTGGCTTGTCGCCAATCTTCGAGGAAGAAAGATTCCAGCGAGATTGGGGCATTTTCTAGTACAAGATCAACGAGTTCGCGAATCAAGATTTGTTGGTCGCTATAACGCTTCTGCGACGTCTCTGCTTGGAGTACATAGTAATTCGAGAGAGCTTTGAGAATAGCGACTTCGATCTTTTGCTCTCGTGGAACAATGAGATTTGCGCTATAACGAGTGAGATCACCTTCACCGAAACTATCTCGCGTTGCAGTTTCAGCAGCAAGAGCGAAACGTCCAACTAGTTGTGATGACAAATCTTTTAGCCTAGCAAGGTGGCGATGGCTTCCGTCATACGTTGTTGGCCAGCATGAAAGTTTTTGAAGATCGGAGAGCGCACGTTCTGCCTCAGCTTCAGTCATATCATCCATGTAATCCTCAACTGCGACATCAAAGATTTGTGGAAGATCATCACGCATATGGTGCAAATGAATTTGTCCCGTGACTAAGGCGTCTTCCAAATCGTGCACGGAATATGCAACGTCGTCAGACCAATCCATGATTTGTGCTTCCATGGATTGTTTACCTTCAGGAGCGCCTTCGCGCATCCAATTAAATATCTCTACATCATCGTCGTAGACGCCAAATTTGCGGGCATTCACAGCGCGAGGCCATGGGTACTTTGTCGCTGCATCGAGAGATGCACGAGTTAAATTCAACCCAATTGACTTGCCTGTGTCATCGACTGTCTTTGCTTCAAGGCGAATCAACAACCGAAGTGATTGAGCATTTCCCTCAAAACCACCGCACTCAAGTGCAATCTCATTCAAAGCTTCTTCACCGTTGTGACCAAAAGGGGGGTGACCGATGTCGTGTGCAAGACAGGCACCCTCCATCAAATCGGGATCAGCACCAAGTGCTTCACCTAGTTCGCGTCCAACTTGCGCGCATTCAAGTGAGTGCGACAAGCGAGTGCGGGGAAAATCTGTTTGCCAAGGAACTGCGACTTGTGTCTTCGCAGCTAAGCGACGTAGGGCCCATGAATGAATAATGCGTGCGCGGTCACGAGCAAATTCGGTTCGACCGCCACGTTTGGCTGGTTCATCCATAAAGCGTGCGCGATCAGATTCTGTATAACCAGAACGCTCATGTGCGGGACGAAGGACCATAGTGAGAGGAGTCTATTTCTTATTCTGGTCGCTGAGATGAATTCCAAAGCGCCCAGCCGTCTTGTAGGCAAGATATGCGCCTGTTTCTCGAGCGATGTAGTGCCAACCTGTTTTTTCAACAGTGGCAGGACCCGATTTAGCTGGTGAACATGTGGCTTTGACGCCAAGATCTCCGGCCATCGCGATTGCTCGATAGCAGTGATAAGCATCGGTCACAATGATGACGCTCTTATAGCCTTTTGCTTTCATAACATCAACATAAGCAATCGTGCTGCTCAATGTATCTTTGCCAAGATTTACTGCATTCAAAACGGACTTTGGAATCTGACCTTTTGCAAGGGCGCGAACGCTGGTCTGCGCTTCAGTCCAGAGATCACCTTTTTGATTTGCACCTACGGTCAAAATTCTCGGTGCATATCCTTCTTTGTACAATCTCTTAGCTTCATCAATTCTTGCTTGCAATATCGGTGTGGGCTTGCCGTTGTTTTGAGCAGCTCCCATAATCACAATTGCATCGCTCTTTGTTGCGACTGCGTTATGTCCCGTGTTGTACACCTGGAGTGCAACATAAGCTGGAGTCAAAAGAACGATTAAAAGAACCAGTGAAATTATTTTTCGTATCCATGCAAATGGATTGATGAGTCCCAGCATCAGTACTTAACCACCCGAAACTGAATCATCAATGGTGATGGTTGCGTACTCATCTGGATCATTGAGCCAACCATCTGGTAGTGAAGGTGGGCGACCGTGTGAACGACGTCCGCGAGGTGCTTCAGAAACAGCCGTTGGATATGGCTGATCTTCAAGTTGAGAAGTAAGCCATTCCAATTCACCATAACTTGCAACCATTCCGAGTCCAGAACGAATTTCGCGAGGAACGGTAAACCCTTTGAGGTACCAAGCCATATGTTTGCGAAGATCGCGCATCGCACGGCCCTCTGCTTCGAAAAACTCCATCAATAATTGCCCGTGACGACGCATAACATCGCGCACTTCAAACAAAGTAGGTTCTGACTTTCCGGGTTCGTCATTCATGGCTCTAACTAAATCGGCAAACAACCACGGCCGACCGAGGCACCCACGCCCAACAACAACGCCAGCGCATCCAGTTTCTTCAATCATGCGGCGTCCATCGACTCCGCTCCAAATATCACCATTACCAAGCACAGGAACTCCTGTTGGCTTGAGGTGTTCAACGAGTTCGGCAATCTTCGACCAATCAGCTTGTCCGTCATACATTTGTTGCGCAGTTCGCGCATGCAGCGCTACCCATGCAACTCCAGCATCGGCTGCGCTCTTTGCTGCCTCTAAGTACGTCTCGTGATCGCTATCAATTCCTACGCGCATTTTTACTGTGATGGGAACTCCGTAAGGCTTTGCGTTCTTAACTGCGGACTCCACAATCGCGCTGAAAATTTTGCGCTTGTACGGCAACGCCGCTCCCCCGCCTTTGCGAGTCACTTTAGGAACAGGGCAACCAAAGTTCATGTCGATATGGTCTGCAAGATTTTCTTCGCAGAGCATCTTTACTGCCATGCCAATAACGGTTGGATCAACACCATACAACTGCACTGAGCGAGGAGTCTCGCCTTTGCCGGGTGTAATCAATCGCAGAGTTTCTGGATGTCGTTCAATAAGCGCCCTGGCCGTCACCATTTCAGAAACGAATAAGCCAGCTCCTTGCTCTCGGCATAGCGTCCTGAATGCAGAGTTCGTGATTCCAGCCATAGGAGCCAGAACAACGGGTGCGTCTAAAACCACCTCGTTGTTTTCAAAATTCCCATTAGCTATGGGTAAACGAAGCGGTGAAACTTTAGTTAGCAAAACAATCCCTTAGCAACCAACGAGACGAGGTGCTAGCCACGCAACAACTTGGTCGATACCAATACGCTCTTGTGCCATGGTGTCACGATCACGAATAGTTACAGCATTGTCTTCAAGAGTTTCAAAGTCGATGGTGATGCAATACGGCGTACCGATTTCATCTTGACGACGATAGCGACGGCCAATTGCGCCGGCATCATCGAAATCAACGTTCCAATTCTTGCGAAGTTCTGCAGCCAAATCGCGTGCTTTTGGAGATAAATCAGCGTTGCGAGAAAGTGGAAGAACGGCAACCTTGATAGGTGCAAGTCGGTAATCCAATTTCATAACCGCGCGCTTTTCCATCTCGCCCTTCGCATTAGGGGCTTCATCTTCTGTGTATGCATCCATCATGAAAGTGAGTGCGCAACGATCAACACCGGCTGCAGGTTCGATAACAAATGGAACCCAACGCTCGTTCTTCTCTTGATCAAACCAAGAAAGATCCTTGCCAGATGCTTTCGAGTGAGCCTTCAAGTCGAAGTCCGTGCGTGAAGCAATACCTTCAAGCTCGCCCCACTCAGTGCCGGCAAATTCGAACTTGTATTCAATGTCGACGGTGCGCTTTGAATAATGAGAGAGCTTCTCTTTTGGATGCTCGAACAAACGTAGGCGCTCTGGATCAATTCCAAGCTCTTTGTACCAAGCAAGGCGAGTATCAATCCAATATTGGTGCCAATCTTCATCTGTTCCTGGAACTACAAAGAATTCCATTTCCATCTGTTCAAATTCGCGCGTGCGGAAAATAAAGTTTCCTGGAGTGATTTCGTTACGGAATGACTTTCCGATTTGACCAATTCCAAATGGCGGTTTCTTTCGTGAGGTTGAAGCCACATTTTCAAAGTTAATAAAGATTCCTTGCGCAGTCTCTGGACGCAAATATGCCAATCCAGATTCATCCTCAACGGCGCCGAGGTATGTCTTTAACAAACCAGAGAATTGCTTTGGTGTTGTGAATTTTCCTTTATTGCCACAGTTAGGACAGTTGATTTCATCCATGGTGGCAGCAGGCTTGCCGTGCTTGGCTTCATACGCCTCTTCAAGGTGATCAGCGCGATAACGCTTGTGGCACTCTGTGCACTCAGTAAGCGGATCGGAAAATGTTTCGATGTGGCCCGATGCTTGCCAGACTTCGCGAGCAAGAATGACGCAGGAATCTAGACCTACGACATCTTCACGGCCTTGGACCATGTACTTCCACCATTGGCGCTTAACGTTGTTCTTGAGTTCGACGCCCAATGGGCCGTAATCCCACGATGCGCGTAAACCGCCGTAAATTTCAGATGATGGGTAGACAAATCCACGTCGCTTTGCGAGTTGGACGATAGTTTCTAAACGATCTGCGGCCATTTTATTCTCCTCCGGCTGGCTGTCGGCTTGTTCCTCTTGCTGGTCGCAAGACTGGTAATTATAGACGCCCGTTACACTTAATTCATGCTCGCAATCATTCTGGCCGCTGTCACGGTTGGCGCTACCACCGTAGGTGGATTAGTTGCGCTCAAATCCAAGGACCGCTTCCATCTGATTCTTGGCCTTTCGGCAGGACTCTTGCTCGGCTTGGTTGCTTTCGATTTGCTTCCGGAAGTTTTCGCCGAATCAACGCTGATGATCAATGGAAAAATCGCTGGAGTTTCCATAGCATTCCTCGCAGGATTTCTTGCTCTTCACTTTATCGAAGAATCCTTTGGCGGACACGAACCTGCTAATTCAGATTACGAACACGATCATTCTCATTACGGCAATATTGCTGGCGGCTTTGGCGCACTTGCCATGGCGATTCATGTATTTCTAGACGGCATCGCACTTGGCGTTGCATTCCATGTCAGCAATAAATTGGGGCTCGCAATTTTCTTTGCACTCCTTGTTCACGCCTTCAGCGATGGTCTCAACACCGTAGCAATGCTCAAGAAAACGGGACATTGGACAACTGCGGCAATCTACTTACTTTTTGTGGATGCGCTAGCTCGAATCGGTGGAGCAGCACTTGGAACTTCCTTGCATCCATCACCTGCCTGGCTAGCAATTTACTTAGCGCTTTTCTCCGGAATCATTATTTACATCGCTACTTCACACATTTTGCCTGAAGCACATTCAGCTCACCCATCACGAGTCACCATGCTTACAACTCTTGCTGGTGTTGCGATTATGTTTGGTGTTGTAACGCTTCTTTAGGAAGGAAATTTAAGCTTTGCCGAAACGTCTTTCCCGCTCAGCATAAATCTCAATTGCGTCCCACAACGTCTTACGTGTTACATCTGGCCACAAAACATTCATAAATACCATCTCTGCATAAACACTCTGCCACGGCAAGAAGTTGCTTGTGCGCTGCTCGCCCGACGAACGTAGAAATAAATCTACATCGCTCATGCCAGGGTTATATAAATACTTTGCAAAGAGCTTCTCGTTTATTTGATCAGGCTTAATTTTTCGCCTTGCGATATCCCTAGCAATCTTTGTTGTGGCATCAACAATCTCAGCACGGCCCCCATAATTCACACACATATTTAGCGTGAATGCTTTATTTTTCTTCGTCAGTTCCTCAGCTTCAATAAGTTCGCTCAAAACGCTTTTCCATAATCGCTGCTCCTTACCGACCCAGCGAATACGTACGCCCATCTCGTTCATTTGATCACGGCGGCGGCGGATGACATCGCGATTAAATCCCATCAAGAATTTCACTTCTTCAGGGCTTCGTTTCCAATTTTCAGTACTGAACGCATATGCGCTGAGTTCTTTAACGCCAAAATCTATGGCTCCTTCAACAACATCAAAAAGTGCCGCTTCGCCTGCTTCATGCCCTGCTGTGCGTGGGAGTCCGCGCTTTTTAGCCCAACGCCCGTTGCCATCCATGACGACAGCTACATGATGTGGAATCGCAATACTCATGTTGCAAGCCTCTCCACTAGCGGCAAGCTTCGCAAACCTCTTTCAAGATGCCACTGTAAATATGCGGCAATGAGACCTGAAGCTTCGCGCTGGTGGCGAAGCTCTGACCCCACCGCCAATTCCCAATCACTTGAAAGCAATTGCTGCATCAATGCCAATGTCTCAACAGATGGAGTTGCGGCCGCCGATGGTTTACAAGAATCACAGACAAGACCTCCACCAACTAAAGAGAAATAGCGATGCGGCCCAGGTTCATCACAGACTGAACAATTAACGAGAGATGGCGCATAACCTGCAACAGCAAGCGAGCGCAATAAGAATGCATCCAAGATCAGGGATGAATCGTAAGTTTCGTAAGCCAAAGCTTTAAGTGCCCCGACAAGAAGTAAATATTGCTGAAGAGCTGGTTCATGCTCATGAGCAGTAAACCGTTCTGCTGCTTCAAGAATTGCATTGGCAATCGTCCACTTCTGATAATCCTCGGAGAGGCGATCACCAAAATGCTCAATCGAAACTGCCTGGGTAACGGTGTCGAGAGACTTGCCTGTATACAACTGGAGGTCAACATGGGATGTTGGTTCAAGACGTGCTCCCCAACGAGATTTGGTGCGACGCACTCCCTTCGCAACAGCTTTGATGCGCCCATGCTCACGAGTAAAGAGCGTAATGATTCGATCGGCCTCCCCTAATTTCTGGGTACGCAAGACAATTGCTTGGTCTCGGTATGTAGCCACAGGCTTAACTTAGACCAGGAGGTAGGTGTTACCTCTGTATTGTTGAGGTTATGACCGAACTTCGCCCTGAAATTCAAGAACTTCTCCGCAAGAAAGCCGAACTTGGACTTCCAGGTCCTGGCGAGGCGCCTGTCGAAGTGCTTCGACGCAATGGTCTTCCTGATATCGCAGCAACCGGACCTGGCGAAGAGGTCGCATCTGTTCAAGACATCTTTATTCCCGGACCAACCGCTTACATTCCCGTACGCATTGTTACCCCGTTAAATAAGACGAGTGATTCCGCGATGGTCTTCTTCCATGGAGGTGGGTGGGTCCTTTCAAACGTTGATAACTATGACGTAGTACTTCGCTCTCTTGCCAACCGCACTGGTGCAATAGTGATTGCTCCTAACTACCAGAAAGCCCCTGAACATAAGTTCCCGATTCCTTTTGATGATTGCTACGTAACTGTTGAATGGGCAATGGCCAACGCAGAAAAACTTGGAATTGATCCGCGCAAAGTTGGCGTTGCTGGCGATAGTGCTGGCGGAAACCTCTCAGCCGCCGTGGCGTTGAAGAATCGCGATGAGGGCAGCTATCCACTTGCCTACCAAATCTTGGTCTATCCATGCTGCGATGACACTTTTGAAACAGATTCAGGAAATAAATATGCAGAAGGTTTTGGACTTACCAAACGAGGTATGGATTATTTCGTTGACGAATATGTAACCAAAGCAGACAGGCACAACCCTTACGCATTTCCTATCCATGCAAAGACTCTTGAAGGAGTTGCTCCAGCGTTAGTCATCACCTCTGAATATGACGTTTTACGTGACGACGGAACACGCTACGCAGTCAAACTCCGCGAAGACAATGTTGCCGTGCAGCACATTCATTATGACGACGCCCATCACGGAGCTTTCATGATTGCAGGAATAAGCGACATCACCAATGCTATGCATGATGAAATTGCTTCAACAATAAAACTGCTTACGCAGTAAGGTGCGAACGAAGCCCTCTGTTAACAGCTGAAACAACAGCTTTAAGTGATGCGGTTGTTGTCGATGGATCGATTCCAACGCCCCAGAAAGTCTTTCCGGCAACTTCACATTCGAGGTATGCAGCAGCTTTAGCATCGCCACCAGCAGAGAGAGCGTGCTCGTAATAATCCAAAACACGAACATCTAGCTTTGGCATATATGCGTTTAAGATATTGAGGAATGCAGCAATTGGTCCGTTTCCAACACCAGAGAGCTTTTGAATTTCGTTGCTATCGGAAAGTTCAATCTCAAGGCGAGTATCTGCATCCATCTCTCCGCTTTGCGATAAAGACTTCAGCTTAAATTGACCCCATGGCTTAATTTTCGATGGCAGGTACTCGTCTTCAAAGATTGCCCACAATTGATCTGGTGAAACTTCACCGCCATCAGCATCAGTTTTCGCTTGAACAACCTGGCTAAATTCAATTTGCAGGCGACGTGGAAGATCGAGTTGGTGCTCAGTCTTCATCAGATAGGCCACTCCACCCTTACCTGACTGCGAATTCACTCGGATAACTGCTTCATATGAGCGGCCGATATCAAGTGGATCAATTGGAAGATAAGGAACTGCCCATGCTTGATCTTTCACTTCGACGCCAGCTGCTTTTGCGTCGCGCTCTAAATGATCGAATCCCTTTTTGATTGCATCTTGATGAGAACCTGAGAAAGCAGTGAACACAAGGTCGCCGCCATACGGATGACGTTCTGGAACACGAAGTTGGTTGCAATATTCAACAGTGCGACGCACTTCTTCGATATCAGAGAAATCAATATGTGGATCGACGCCTTGGCTAAACATATTAAGACCAAGAGTCACAAGGCATACGTTTCCGGTGCGCTCACCGTTTCCAAAGAGCGTTCCTTCAATTCGATCTGCTCCAGCTAAGTAACCAAGTTCAGCCGCTGCAACTCCAGTTCCACGATCGTTATGTGGGTGTAGAGAAAGCACGATTGAATTGCGATACTTGAGATTGCGATGCATCCATTCAATGGAATCTGCGTAGACGTTTGGTGTCGCCATCTCTACTGTTGCTGGAAGATTCATAATCGTCTTCCATTCAGGAGTTGGGCGCCAAATATCATTGACGGCATCACACACTTCAAGTGCGTACTCAAGTTCGGTGCCAGTGTAAGACTCTGGAGAATACTCAAAAGAAACAAGTGTTCCTGGGACGGTATCTGTAAGGCGAAGGCAAAGTTCGGCACCTTCAGTTGCAATCTTCTTGATGCCTTCTTTATCTAGTCCAAACACAACGCGACGTTGAAGCGTTGAGGTGCTGTTGTAAAGATGGACAACGGCGCTCTTGGAACCTTTGATTGCTTCATAGGTGCGTCGGATAAGTGATTCGCGTGCCTGAGTTAAAACTTGAATGGTGACATCATCAGGAATGAGGTTCTCGTCGATGATTTTACGAACGAAATCGAAATCCATTTGTGATGCAGAAGGGAAACCAACTTCGATTTCTTTGTAACCCATTGCTACCAAAAGATTAAACATTGTGAGTTTGCGATGTGGATCCATAGGATCAATAAGAGCCTGATTGCCATCACGTAGATCTACTGAACACCACTTTGGCGCAGTTGTGATTTGCTTGGTTGGCCATGTGCGATCTGTTAAATCAACAGGAATAAATGGTGCATAACGATGGATTGGCATCGTCGAAGGTTTTTGCTTTGGAAAATTCATTTTCTTACCCACTACTTTCTTTGAAGTCCTGCCCGGTTAAAGTGTTTTACCGGTACGCAAAACTCCCGCGGCGAGGGGACCGGTTATTTGGCCCCGCCACGGCAGATAAGTAGCAAGCTGCGCGTAAACATGGTTTAAGCGTAAGGCAGGACTAGAGAATCGGCAAATATCTGTCTAATTCGTAGGCAGATACCTGTTTACGGTATTCCTCCCACTCAGACTTCTTATTTCTCAAGACGTATTCGAAGACATCTTCGCCCAATGTTTCACGAACGAGCGCGCTTGATTCCATCGCAGCAATCGCTTCATCGAGGTTAGCAGGCAAAGCGACGCTTCCATCGGATTCAACTAATTCATACTTCTCTTCAATTCCCTTGAGCCCTGCCGCAATCATGACTGCAAATGCAAGATAAGGATTGCATGCAGAATCAGGTGATCGAACTTCAATTCGAGTGCTGTTCTCTTTCAGCGGCTTGTATGCCGGAATACGCACGAGAGCGCTACGAGAATTAGTTCCCCATGTGACAGCAGCTGGTGCTTCTCCCCCGCCATGAATGCGCTTATATGAATTAACCCATTGATTTGTGATCAACGTGAATTCTCGTGCGTGCTTCATGATGCCAGCAATAAATTGACGACCGATTGGTGAAAGAGAGAATGGCGCGCCTTCTTCGTGGAATGCATTCGCTTCTTCACGAAAGAGTGAGATGTGGGTGTGCATTCCACTACCAGGATGCTCAGTGAATGGTTTTGGCATAAAGGATGCGTGGAAGCCTTGTTCAAGAGCAACTTCTTTAACGACATGCCTGAAAGTCATGATGTTATCCGCGGTGGAAAGTGCATCGGCATATCGAAGATCGATTTCTTGCTGACCCGGCGCTCCTTCATGATGTGAGAATTCAACAGAGACTCCCATTGATTCCAACATCGTGATTGCATTACGTCGGAAATCATTTCCAACCGTAGCCGGAGTCTGGTCAAAATAACCACCTTGATCAACGGGTACTGGCGCTTTTCCAACTTCAGGTGCATTCTTGAAGAGGAAGAATTCCATTTCGGGGTGGGTGTAACAGGTGTAGCCCATCTTTGCTGCGTGATTCAAAACGCGCTTTAAAACATTTCGGGGATCAGATGGCGATGG
>CANCGX010000023.1 GCA_947377725.1 Actinomycetota bacterium | reverse complement strand
TCGTTGTTGAAGAAGCAACAGAAGCGATGAAGACGGGAATGTTGTTCGTAACTCCATCCCCAATTTCACGTGACGCAGCCGAAAGAATCTGCAAGCGCTTCTCAATTGATTTAGTTCGCTTTGCGAATTCTGGCACTGAAGCAACGATGTATTGCGTTAGAACTGCCCGAGCTTTCACAGGCAGAGATGCAATCGTTAAAGTCGAAGGCGGATATCACGGCTCTTACGACCCATTAACTGTTTCAGCAAAGCCGTCTTTGGATAAAGCTGGGTCACCTGATTTCCCAAATGCCGTCGTGCCTGAAGGAGCTAACCCAGGAACTGTCTACGTTGTTCCTTTCAACAACTTGGACTCGCTCGAGCAGATTTTCAAAGACCACAGCTCAGAGATTGCCTGCTTCATTGTTGAGCCAGTTCTTGAAAACTTGGCGATTGTTCTTCCAGATGAAGGCTACCTACAAGGTGTGCGTGATCTTTGCGACCAATACAACGTCGTCCTTATTTTTGATGAAGTGAAGACCGGCTTAACTGCTGGACCTCATGGAGCAGCTCAACGAATTGGCGTGCAACCAGATTTAATTTCTCTCGCAAAATCTATCGGTGGCGGTCTACCGCTTGCTGCATTTGGTGGAAAGCGCGAAATTATGCAGGTTGTTGTAGATAACCGCATGCCACATTTTGGAACATTCAACGGCAACCCTCTGGCAATGGCTGGAGTTCGTGCCATTGACAAGATTTGCACTCCGGAAGCACTTGCAGCCGCTGAAGCACTCAACATGCAAGCACTGGAGAGAATCTCTGAAATCATCGACGAGTATCAACTTCCAGCTCACACAGTTGGATTTGGTATCAAGGGTTGCATCACATGGTCTATCGATCCTGTTCGCAATTACCGTGATTACAAAGCGACTGATTTTAAGATTGCTGAATTGTCATGGCTCTGGTCGCTCAACCGCGGAATCATTACGCCTCCGGGATTGGATGAGCAGTGGCTTATTTCGTTGGCACACGGTCAACGTGAAATCGACTTGCTTGTGGAAGATTTCCGAGAGCTTGCGAAAGCGTTGCGAGCTTAATTATTCAAGCGAAATAAGATCAAGGTAATCATCATTCCAAAGGTCTTCATCACCATCTGGAAGTAGTAGAACGCGCTCTGGTTTGAGGGCGCGTACTGCACCTTCATCGTGGCTCACCAAAATTACTGCGCCTTGGTATTCCGTTAACGCACCCAAAATCTCATCACGGGATGCTGGATCCAAGTTGTTTGTAGGTTCATCTAACATCAAGACGTTTGCTTCGCCAACTACAAGAGTTGCTAGTGCTAGACGAGTTCTTTCGCCACCACTCAATACTTTTACAAACTTATCAACATCGTCTCCAATAAAGAGGAACGATCCCAGAACTTGTCGGGCTTGTTGTTCCTTAATATCAGCACCTGACGACATCATGTTCTGCAATACGGTCCGCTCAAAATCCAACATTTCGTGCTCTTGTGCGTAGTAGCCAATCTTCAAGCCATGGCCAGGATTTACAGAACCCGTGTCGGATTGACCGACACCTGCAAGAATCTTAAGAAGGGTAGTTTTTCCGGCACCGTTCAATCCAAGAATCACAACTCTGGAGCCGCGATCGATTGCAAGATCTACATCGGTAAAGACTTCTAACGATCCGTACGACTTGCTAAGACCCTCAGCAGTAAGCGGAGTTTTTCCGCATGGAGCCGGAGTAGGAAATCGCAATTTTGCGACTTTGTCTTTTACGCGTACATCTTCAAGACCTGAAAGTAATTGATCTGCGCGGCGCAGCATGCCTTGAGCAGCCTTAGCTTTAGAAGCTTTTGCACGCATCTTCTCGCCTTGCTTCGCAAGAATCGCAGCTTTCTTCTCTGCGTTTGCGCGTTCCTTTTTACGGCGATGTTCGTCTTGCTCGCGCTGAAGTAAATATTTCTTCCATCCCATGTTGTACACATCAATGACGTTTCGGTTTGCATCGATGTAGAAAACTTTATTAACGACGGTTTCGATGAGATTTACATCGTGGGAGATGATGACAAGTCCGCCGCTGTACTTCATCAAGTACTCTCGAAGCCAGATGATCGATTCAGCATCAAGGTGGTTCGTAGGCTCATCGAGTAAGAGGGTGTCTGCGCCACTGAACAGAATTCGTGCAAGTTCAACTCGGCGACGTTGTCCACCACTGAGTGCTTCTAGAGATTCCTCAAAAAGTCTTTCAGGAATTCCAAGGTTTGTGAGGATGGATTCGGCTTCGGATGATGCGGTGTAACCGCCTGCACTTTCGAATTCAGCGTTAACTGCCGAATATCGATCAAGGGCTTTTTCAAGTTCTTCCGGAGTTGCAGTTGCCATGGCATCTTCAGCTTTACGCATTCTGGCAACTATTTGATCTAGACCACGTGCTGAGAGAATTCGATTGATGACGCTATCTTCTTGATCGCCTGTACGGGGATCCTGGGGAAGGTAACCGATTGTGCCTGTTCGATTAACCTGGCCACCGGCGGGCATTGTTTCTCCAGCAAGGACTTTGCATAAAGTTGATTTACCAGCGCCATTTCGACCGACAAAACCCACGCGGTCTCCGTGGTTAATTCGCACGGTTACGTTGCTGACGAGGAGTCTGGCAGCTGCACGTAGCTCGAGGCTCTGGGTCGCAATCACTGCCCTAGGGTACCTTTGCGCGGTGAGTGAATCTGACCATAATAAAATCGGTTCATTGGCGATAATGGCCGCAGGAATCTGTTTTGGAACAACTGGTACTTCTCAGACCCTTTTAGGCAAGGGAATTTCACCTCTTGCGGTTGCGAGTACAAGGCTATTTATTGGCGCTCTCACTCTTCTGCTTATTTCGAGATTTACTGCAAAAGCGTCTAAAACTCGAATCGGAAAGAGTGATCTTTGGATATCGGGACTTGGAATTGCAATTTACCAACTCTCATTCTTTTCTTCGGTGAGACTTACTGGAGTACCGATAGCAACCATCACAGCTCTCGGTAGTGCTCCGATTTTCACTGGAGTAGTTGCATATCTCATGGTCAAAGAGAAGCCAAAACGAGTGTGGTTCATTGCCACTGTGATTACAACGGTGGGAATTGTTCTTCTCAATCTCAACCATAGTGATAAAGGATTTAATCTCGGGGGAGTATTTCTTGCACTTGTTGCCGGGCTTGGATTTGCATTCTTCAACGTCACAAGCAGGCGAGCTCTTAATTCCGGAGTAGAACCCGTCCGTTTGGCAGCTTCAGTTTTCTCTCTTGCAGCGCTGGCTGTCTTTCCATTTTGTTTCGTCGCCGGAACGCACTGGATCTTTACCGTTAAAGGAGCCTCACTCATTCTTTGGCTTGGCATATTTACGACAGGGCTTGGTTATACCTTGTATGCATACGGGCTCAAGCGCGTACATTCCAGCACCGCTTCGACTTTGGTATTAGCAGAACCCGCGACGGCTACTTTGCTCGCAGTGATTGTTTTAGGAAACACTCTTGCACTTACAAGCTGGGTCGGCATAGCGATAGTTATTGCCGGGCTACTTTATCTTGCTATGCGAGGTTAAAGAATCCTTTAATGGATTGAACCATCATTTCCACCGCAATGGCTGCAACAAGCAAACCTGCAACGCGAGCTACGAGCATCACTCCTGAATCTTTGATGAGTCCAAGGATTTTTGTGGAGAACATTAGGGTCAGTCCGATGACGATGTGAACGGCAATAATTGCACCGGCTAGAGAAAGTTTTGCCGAGGAAGAATGTGCATACTGGACATAAAGCATTGTTGTGACAATTGCTCCTGGCCCAGCCAAGATAGGTGTGCCCAATGGAACCATTGCGACATTCACATTCTTGGTCGCACTCTCTTCAGTTCCTTTGCCAGTGAGAAGTTCCATCGAAATTAAAAATAGAAGTAATCCGCCAGCGCCTTGAAGTGCGTTAAGAGATATATGCAAGTAATTGAGAATCACTTGCCCAAAAAGCGCGAAGACCACAATAATGATGAGCGAGGACGTTGCCCCTTGCCAAGCAAGTTTCACACGCTCTTTTGGTTTCTTAGATGAAACAAGGGATAGAAAAATTGGAATTGCCCCAGGTGGATCCAAGATAACAAAAAGAGTTACAAAGGCTTGTATACCAAATGTAAGCGCCGAAACGTGCAAAAGGCTATTCATACCGTGAAGGGTAACAAATTAACCCTTGTAGTGATGCGCCATCGAAGTAAAGACCTGATCGAGTATTTCAAGACCCAATTTTGCATCTTCCACGCTTATGTTGCACGGAGGATTGAGGTGAATACGATTGAAATTATTAAAGGGCATTAAACCAAGTTTCTTACACTCTGCAACGATTTCATTCATTGCTGGACTGGAAGAACCATACGGAGCCATTGGTTCGCGTGTATTGCGATTGGTAACAAGGTCTAAACTCCAAAAAACTCCTTGACCGCGGACGTCACCAATCATCTGGTGCTTCTTTGCCATCTCAATCAGAGCTGGTCGAATAACGGTTTCACCAATCATCGCTGCGTTTTCAATCATATTTTCGCTCTTCATTGCATCGATCGTTGCTACTGAAGCAGCACATGCGATTGGATGACCTGAATATGTTAGCCCTCCAGGAAATACGCGATCATTAAATGTTGCTGCAATATTTTTAGTGATTACTACGCCACCCATAGGGATGTAGCCAGAGTTCACGCCTTTAGCAAAAACAATCAGATCTGGTTGCGCAGTGCCATGTTGGAAGGCAAACCATTTTCCAGTTCTTCCAAAACCAGCCATGACTTCATCGGCAATCCAAAGGATTCCGTACTTGTCACAGAGAGCACGAATGCCATCGAGATAGCCTTTTGGCGGAACTAATACTCCTGCAGTTCCAGGTACTGACTCAATCAAAATTGCGGCAATTGTGTGAGCGCCTTCAAAGATGATGGTTTGCTCTAGGTGGGCGAGTGCGCGTTCGCATTCCTCTTGTTCGGTTGTTGCCCAGAAGGATGAACGATAAAGATAAGGTCCCCAAAAGTGGACGTGAGCATGTGAAAACTCATTTGGCAATCGACGTGGATCTCCAGTTGCATTAATCGCTGAACCTGTGTTGCCGTGATAAGAACGATAAGTTGAAAGAATTTTATGCTTGCCGGTATGAAGGCGAGCCATGCGAACAGCATTCTCGATTCCATCCGCGCCACCATTTGTGAAGAAAACTTTTTCAAACTCTCCACCAGCAAGTTCAACGATGCGTTGGGCCGCGCCATTACGGGCTTCGTTTGCATGTTGTGGGGCAACGGTTGCAAGAACATCCGCTTGATCTTTGATTGCTTGGATGACCTTGGGATGTTGATGTCCAATATTTGTGAAAACCAACTGACACGAGAAATCTAGGTACTTCTTGCCGTCAAAGTCCCAGAAGTAGGAACCACTGCCACTTTGAACCGTCATGGGAGAGATTTGAGCTTGAGCCGACCATGAGTGGAATACGTACTTGCGATCGTTTGCAAATACTTCGGCGCCTTTTTCAGATGACATTATGAGTTCCTTAATTCTTTAGTTTGTGCCGCGAATCTAACATAGCGTTTATTGAATGTTAAGGAGATGGCAATAAAAAACCCCGCCATTTCTGACGGGGTTTTGAACGACGGACTCTTTTTAGGAGATTTTAGAGGTCGTAGTACAACTCGAACTCTGCTGGATGTGGACGCAAACGAACGTAATCAACTTCTTCTTTACGCTTCCAGTTAATCCATGTGCTGATGAGATCGTCAGTGAATACTCCACCCTTTGTAAGGAACTCGTGGTCCTTTTCAAGGTTGTCGAGTGCTGCATCAAGTGAACCAGGAACCTGAGCGATAGCAGCAGCTTCTTCACCGCTGAGCTCGTAGATGTCCTTATCAACTGGGGCAGGTGGCTCAATCTTGTTCTGAATTCCATCAATACCAGCCATCAACATTGCAGCGAATGCAAGGTATGGATTTGAAGATGGATCTGGGCAGCGGAACTCAATGCGCTTAGCCTTTGGATTGTCTCCAGTAATCGGAATACGAATACAAGCCGAACGGTTACGTGCTGAATATGCAAGATTTACTGGTGCTTCATACCCTGGAACCAAGCGGCGGTATGAGTTAACTGTTGGGTTGGTGAATGCAAGAAGTGAGGGTGCATGCTTCAAGAGTCCACCGATATACCAACGTGCAATTTCTGAAAGATCGCCATAGTTGCCCTTTTCGAACATCAATGACTTTCCATCTTTCCACAGTGATTGGTGAACGTGCATACCTGAACCGTTATCTCCAAAGAGTGGCTTAGGCATGAATGTTGCGGTCTTGCCATTCTCCCAAGCGGTGTTCTTGATAACGTACTTAAACTTCATTACGTCGTCACCAGCTTGTTGAATATCAGAGAAGCGGTAATTAATTTCCATTTGACCGGCTGTTCCAACTTCGTGGTGAGCGCGCTCAACAAGAAGGCCAACTTCGCCAAGCTTCATAACCATTTCATCGCGAAGATCTGCGAACTGATCGGTTGGAGAAACTGGGAAATATCCGCCCTTGATACGTGTGCGGTATCCGCGGTTTGGGCTTCCATCTGGATCTGTCTCTGCGCCAGTGTTCCACCAGCCTTCGTATGAATCGATGTGGTGGTAAGCCTCGTTCATGCCAGTGCTAAAACGCACCGCGTCAAACACATAGAACTCTGCTTCTGGTGCAAAGAATGCAGTGTCTGCAATACCTGTTGATTGAAGATAATCAACAGCTTTCTTTACAACTCCGCGAGGATCGCGTGAGTAAGGAGTGTCATCGTGTGGGTTGTGCACTGAGAAAAGAATGATGAGTGTCTTCACTGCGCGATAAGGATCGATGTAAGCAGATGAAGGGATAGGAAGAAGTTTCATATCTGACTCGTGAATTGATTGGAATCCGCGAATAGATGAACCATCGAACATTAATCCATCAGTGAAAACAGCTTCATCAAAAGATTCAACTGGAACGTTGAAGTGATGTTGGATACCGGGAAGATCGATGAAGCGAACGTCAATCAACTTCACATCGTTCTTCTTAATGAAATCAAAGATTTCAGCAGAATTCTTAAACATTGTTCTCCTGTAGAAAATAACGTTGGGGTATACCTGGACGCATCGACGGGTCCGTGATGGTTGAACTTTAGGCTTTTCCTGTGAAAGGGGCATATCTTCAATGTTACGAATATGTTTCCAACCCTCAATGGTCGCAAGAGAGTTTCTCTCGGATACGCTTGCGGCATGTTCAAAGAGGCAGGGCTTGGAAGAAGACTTTGGGCTCTATTTCTCGACAGCTTTGGATCCTGGGTGGTGGCTACCTCAATCGAGCCCCATGATATGGGTAAGCGACTTTTCCTTCAGATGGGAATTCTCTTTGTTGAAATCTCATTGCTGACGATTTTGCAAGGGGCATCATTTGGTCAGCGAGTTACGAAGTTGAGGGTCGTCGACTTTAGAGATGGATCATCTCTATCAATTCCACGAGTCCTGTTCCGCACCTTGCTCATCATTGTTGTTCTGCCTGCAATATTCCGTAGCGGTGGCCGCTCGGTTCACGACATCCTTACAAACTCAGTCGTTGTGAAATATTTCAAGTTTCAATAATCTGAATGAAAGTGAATTAACGCCCAGCGTTCTTTGGGGCTCTTGTTGGCATTGGTCCCTTAGGGATTGGCATAGCCATTCCGCCCACAGCCTTGAGGCGAGCTCGAACTTCTCGGAGTTGGTTTGGAGAGAGCTTCTTAGGAAGTTTCTTTAATTTCTTCTGTAATTTTCTAATTGAAACTTGGCCTTCTTCATCACCAATGAGAAATTCATGAACCGGAACTCCAGGCACATAGCGCTCAGTTTTCTTCCGCTCATCTGTTAATAACTGACGAACAGCAAAACCACCTTCGCCTACAAGTACAACTCCACAGCGACCTACTGTGCGGTGCACCATATCTTGACTTCGATTAACGACCACGGCAGGCGTTGTAGTGAAACCTTTTCTAATGCCCATCAGCACGCTCGCTCCAGCACCTAGCTGTCCTTCGATTGATGAGAAGGCAGCGGAATTAGCGAAGCGTGTGAATAGGAAGAATGCAACGAGAATTCCAAGAGGAGTAAAAAGAATTCCAAAGTAGACAGGATGCCCAATAACCGATCCAATGATGATTCCAAATGCGAAAACTGCGATGAACGCAATTGCCATGTAAAGCAGCGCGCTTGGATTTTCTTTGCGAACTAGAGCGAAAGCATCACGAACAACTTGTAGTTGACCGCCTCCAGTTTTTGGAGTCTTCTCTTTCTTTTTACGTCCGAACATTGCTATTTGCTCTCTTTCTTCTTGTTCTGCTTCTCATCTTTTTGGGCCGCTTTTGCAGCTTTCCGACGTGCATTTTCGATGGCTGCTTCCTCAAGATTAGGAGCTGTGCCACCTAATCTTTTTGGTCCCCACCAATGACCCGTAGGGGAGTCAGGGTAATTCTCTTGTACAAGGTGCAAAAGGTCGCTTATTTTCTCGTGAAGTCGCGCTTCTTCTTCAACTATGTCCGCATCCTTAGGAACTAAATAGGGATCTCCATACGCGATATACACCGGAATTTTCTTGCGCTTCAGGTTTGGTTTGTGACCTTTAGTAAGGATTCTCTGGCTCCCCCATAGGGCTACAGGGATGATGGGCACTCCCGCTCCTTGGGCAAGTCTGACGGCACCTGATTTCAACTCTTTCACTTCCCAGCTCAAAGAGATTGTCGCCTCTGGGAAAATTCCAATTAATTCGCCTGAGCGAAGTGCGCGCATTGCAGCGACGAGCGAAGTGGAGCCTTTTTCACGATCGACGCTTATGTGTTTCATTCCGCGCATCAACGGTCCTGCAAGTTTGTTGTCAAAAATCTCTTTCTTGGCCATGAATCGTATGTATCGCTTTTTTGGTGATGCAGGAGTTCCAATCAGAGCAAAGTCGAGGTAACTAATGTGGTTTGAAGCCAAAACCGCACCACCGGATGTGGGAATGTGTTCATCTCCAAAAACTTTGAATTTAATCCCAAGAGCTTTCCAGGAAACTTTAAAAGCACTTGCAACTGGGGGATAGACGATTTCAGCCATTGGCAAGCGCACGTTTTTCTTGGGCTTGTTTATAGAGGCGTCCAGCACGATAACTAGAACGCACGAGAGGTCCACTCATGACACCAGAGAAACCGATATCTTCTGCCTCTTTAGCGAGTTCAACAAATTCCTCCGGCTTTACCCATCGAACTACCGGGTGATGCATTGGAGTCGGGCGAAGATACTGAGTGATCGTGATGAGATCGCAGCCCGCATCATGTAAATCTTGGAGTGCCTGCGTTACTTCCGAGCGCTCTTCACCCATTCCTAGAATCAAATTAGATTTGGTAATCAAGCCGAAATTACGTGCTTGGGTAATCACATCTAAAGAGCGGTCATAGCGAAATGCAGGTCGAATTTCTTTGAAAATTCTAGGGACTGTTTCCAGGTTATGAGCGAAAACTTCTGGACGCGATTCAAAGACCACATTGAGCAAATCAGATTTTCCACTGAAATCAGGAGCCAACATTTCAACGCCCGTGCCTGGGTTAAGTTCGTGAACTTTGCGGATAGTTTCGGAGTACAGCCAGACGCCTTCATCTTCAAGGTCATCTCGGGTCACCCCAGTAATTGTGGCGTATTTAAGACCCATTGCTTTTACAGATTCGGCTACACGGCGAGGTTCGTCAACGTCGACGGGTTCAGGTTTGCCCGTATCGATATTGCAGAAATCGCAACGTCGCGTACAACGTTCGCCACCAATTAAGAAAGTAGCTTCCTTATCTTCCCAGCATTCAAAAATATTTGGACAAGCAGCTTCTTGGCAGACTGTATGGAGACCTTCACGAGAAACGAGAGAACGCAACTGCGTGTATTCGGGTCCCATGTGAGCTCGTGTCTTTATCCACTCAGGTTTACGTTCAATCGGAACTGAGGCATTTCGCGCTTCAATGCGAAGTAATTTTCTTCCTTCTGGTGCAATTGTCATAGCGCAATAAACTCCGAAACTCGCGAAAGGGATTCGTACATATATTTCTCTACAACGGGCGAAACTTCTTCAATCGTAATTGGGCGACCCAATTCAGCGGCCATCGAAGTAACGGCTGCGTCGGCGATACCGCAAGGAACAATATTATTGAATCCTTGCATATTGGGATTTACGTTTAGAGCAAAACCATGCATCGTGACGCCTTTTGCGACTCGAATTCCGATCGCTGCAATTTTGCGATCGCCCTTCTCGTCTCTAATCCAGACTCCAGAACGATCACAATACTGCTCGCCCTTAATTCCAAACTCTTCACAGACTTTAATAAGGCCAGCTTCAATCTCGCGAACGAATCCAACAACCTCATTGCGATTTTTTAGTCGCACAATGGGATAGCCAACGAGTTGACCTTCGCCATGCCAGGTTATTTTTCCACCACGATCAACATCAATGACAGGAGTGCCATCCATCGGACGTTCGTGGGCTTCGGTACGTCTCCCAGCTGTATAAACGGAGGGATGCTCCAAAAGTATTAACGTGTTTGGCCTGCTTCCAGCAACGACTTCATCATGGATTCGGCGTTGGCTATCAAGGGCGATCTGGTAATCGACTAGACCCTTACGAACCAGTGCAATGGAAGTGCCCGGTGTCGCGGCAATGGTTGGGCTCACCTGGGAAGCCTAATAGGGATTCAAGGAATGCTTAAATTGAGGCAAATTCTCGGTGAACCGCATTACATCTGCCTGCATCCAGGACCTTCCCAGCAAGGATTTGTGCGGGTGACGGCTAAACTCGGCAGGTCGATGAGGCCCTTGGCGGCTTCACTTTATGGAGAAAAGGGACGACTCGTGTCATCAAAAGTTAAGGCTCGCAAGCCGCTGTGGTTTGCCATCATCACTATCGTAATTTGGTTCGGAATTTCAGGCGTTGTGGGACCTCTATTTGGAAGCCTCTCGTCAGTTCAAAAGAACGATAATGCTGATTTCTTGCCAGCCCATGTAGAAGCTCAGAAATTTTCTGACGCGTACAAGGCCTTCACTGTTAACGCAAATAAAGCACTGCCAGCTTTGGTCCTCTTTGAAGGAACTGTGACTCAAGAGAACACAATGGCAACCAATGTTTTTCTCAACACTATTGCCACTCAGCCACTTGTAACCAAAGATGGCAAGGCGATTTCAGGAGTCAATAAAACTATTGGCGACTACTTGACCGCGGGCGAGAAAATTTTTGCTTTCCCATCGCAAGATGGAAAGGCTTTGCTTGCTAACGTACCTTTCGACAACACGAACGCAGGATCCCAGCTCGCGAACAAGAAGCCAGCACTTCCAGCCGTTGTAGATTCAATTCGCTTCTATTCTGGAGAGTTTGCGAAAACTAATGGATTCACCTCGCATGTAACTGGTTTTGCTGCGATCTTTGCCGATCTCTTTGGTGCTTTCGGTGGCATCGATTCAACTCTTCTGCTCACCACAGTCTTGGTCGTTGCAATCATTTTGATAATTGTTTATCGCTCACCCGTCCTTTGGATACTTCCACTTTTCACGGCTTTGATTGCAGAGTCTTTGGCAGGGGGAGTGATTTATGTTCTTGCAAAACACAACATCATCACTCTAGATGGACAATCTCAAGGAATTCTTTCAGTTCTGGTGATTGGCGCAGCAACCGATTACGCACTGCTTCTCATTGCACGTTACCGCGAAGAATTGCACCTTCATGATTCTCGATTTGTGGCAATGAAAAAAGCTTGGCGTGGAGTTATCGAGCCGATTGTTGCTTCTGGCAGCACGGTCACTATTGGTCTTCTCGTTCTCCTTTTGTGCCAATTGAAGAATTCGCGCGGGCTTGGACCCGTTGGCGCTATAGGAATTGTGGCTTCAATGATCACAGTCTTGACTCTTTTACCTGCGCTTCTCGTTGTTTTTGGACGTTGGATTTTCTGGCCAAAGATTCCTCGCCATGACGATCATGACGAGAAATTGACTGGCATCTGGTCAAAAGTTGCTAACGCAACTGCTCGAAGCCCTAAGAAATTCGCAATTATCACCACGGTTATTTTGCTCGTATTTGCAAGCTTAATCACCACGTTGAAAGCAACAGGCATTTCAACTACTGAAGGATTCACCACGCACCCTGATTCACTTGTTGGTCAAGAACTTCTCTTGAAGCATTTCCCTGGTGGACAAAGCCAACCAACTCAGATTCTCATTTCTCAAGGTAAGGCCGAGGAGGCTACGACTGCACTGAAATCACTCAAAGGTGTTTCATCTGTAACCCCAGAGCTCGAAGGACAATCGGTTCCGGGTCAACCATTACCTCCTGTCAAGGTAATCAATGGAAACGTAGTTCTCGATGCAACGCTCTCAGTTCCAGCAGATTCCGCTGAAGGAAGAGCTTTAGTCCCAACTATTCGAACAGCAATGCACGCGATTGAACCTGCATCTCTTGTTGGTGGCATAAGCGCCACCTTCTACGATGTGGACGTCGCATCGGCCCATGATCGCAACTTGGTTATTCCAATCGTGTTGATTTTGATTGCAATTATCTTGGGGCTTCTACTTCGAAGCATCTTGGCTGCAGCGCTCTTGCTTATCACCGTGATAGTTTCATTCGTTGCAACACTCGGTGTTTCAGCAGTGGTCTTCAATCACATCTTTAAATTCGCAGGTGCGGATACCGGATTCCCATTGTTCACATTTATTTTCTTAGTGGCACTTGGTATCGATTACAACATTTTCTTGATGACTCGCGTTCGCGAAGAAGCAATTAAATTGGGCACACGCGCCGGCGTAACAAAGGGCGTGACTGTTACAGGTGGCGTAATCACATCCGCTGGAATCGTTCTGGCGGCAACGTTCACAGTTCTTGGAGTCCTTCCTTTGGTTGCACTTGCGGAAATTGCATTTGCTGTGGCATTTGGAGTCCTTCTCGATACTCTGGTTGTTCGCTCCATTCTTGTGCCAGCGCTTGTACACGTTCTTGGGCCAAAAATTTGGTGGCCTTCAAAACTTTCACAAGAAAGTAAATAGATAAATGACTAGCAAGCCCTTGCGTGCAGGCATCTCTGGGTATGGGCTTGCTGGACGTTATTTTCATTCGCGTTTCCTGCGAGCTGCTGGTTTCGAAATTGTTGGTGTTGTTACCAAGAATTCTGACCGCATAAGCCAACTGAAAGAGGACTTCCCAGACGCGCTGGCTTGTGACTCGGTTGAGCAACTGCTTGAACATGATTTGGATCTACTTGTTGTAGCAAGTGCAAACTTGGCGCACCAATCAGATGCCGTTGCTGGTCTTCGTGCTGGTTGCGCCGTTGTCGTCGACAAACCCATGGCAATCAATTACGAACAAGCAAAAGAACTTGCAGAAGTAGCGCGGGAAACTGGCTCACTTCTTACAACGTTCTTTAATCGTCGATGGGATAGTGATGCTTTAACAGTAAAGAAAGCCATACGTGATGGCGTTCTTGGAAATGTCTTCAGAATTGATTCTCGATTCGAGAGATTCCGCCCTGAAGCCAATCCACAATCATGGCGTGAGCGTTTTCCACCTTCAGATGGCGGAGGGAATCTTCTAGATTTACAAACTCATCTAGTTTCTTTGGCTTTGGA
>CANCGX010000022.1 GCA_947377725.1 Actinomycetota bacterium | reverse complement strand
TAAGTCGTCTCAGCAAGCTTTGCCATTTCAGAAGCTTCTGATGTTCCTAAATCCCATACGCCATTTTTTTGCGTGAGATCTGGTCGATCATCAAAATCTAAAACTGCTTCATAGAAAGAAATACCGGCAGCTGTTGAGGATTCATTTATTCCGCCAACAAGTTTTGGGTATTTGCGAAGGTCAGCAAAGACGCGACCTGTAAGGACTCGCTCAGGAGAGAAAACTAGATGGAAATCTTTTCCAGCAACAAGCCCGGAACCCTTTTCGAGGGCTGTAGCAAAACGATTGCGGGTAGTACCGACTGGGAGAGTGGTTTCGTACGAGACAAGCGTGCCTGGTTTGAGGCCAGCAGCAATCTTTTCGGTTGCTTCATCCATCCAGCCAAAGTCAGGCACTCCGTCGTTATCAACGAAGAGTGGCACAACAATGACAACTGCTTCGGACTCTGAAACGGCCTTTGTTGTATCGGTTGTTGCAACGAGGTGACCTGAACCAACAACTTCCTTCATATACGCATCGAGGTGTGCTTCACCAGGGAATGGCTCAGTACCTGCGTTAACGAGTTCAACAGTCTTTGCGTTCACATCGCAACCAATGACGTGATGGCCCTTTTTTGCAAACTGAACAGCTAGCGGAAGTCCTATTTTGCCAAGAGCTACAACTGCAATCTTCATAGTGAAACCACATTTCCATTCTTTGAGCTATCTATCATTGCTGAAGCAACTGCAACAGTTGCAAGACCTTGTTCCATTGTGACGATGCGATCAACCGCTCCAGGCAAACCTAGAACAGCATCGCGGAAAGCTTCATGTTCGGTGCGAAGGGGTTCTGGCTTAGAAAATGCATAACGAATAACATCGCCCTCACTGACTCCGCGGAAAGCTGCAACAGAATCCCATTCCGTATCCACTGAAGCATTTGCATAAAACGTGAGATCTGCAGTCAAAGTATCGGCAACAAGTGCGCCGCGTTCTCCGGTAACGATAGTGAGGCGCTCTTTAAATGGAGTCAACCAGTTCACAAGGTGATTGGTGATGATTCCATTTTCTAATTTTCCAACGGCAGCAACCATATCTTCGTGTGGTCGACCAGATTTATGCGCGGTTTGAGCAGAGACGCAGACGAATTTTGAGCGGGCAACCCACGCTGTTGAATCAATGTCGTGAGTAGCGAGATCTTTAATGACGCCAACGTCAGCGATACGCGCAGGGAAAGGACCTTGGCGCCGAGTTGCAATCTGATAGACCGCACCAAGTTCACCCTTATCAAGGCGAGCACGTAGCTGTTGTAGAGCCGGGTTGTAGCGCTCGATGTGACCGACTGCGCCGACGAGTCCCTTTGCAGCAAATGCTTCTTGGATGCGCTTTGCAGCAGGTGTATCTACTGCAAGAGGCTTTTCAATGAGTGCGTGAATGCCAGCTTCAGCGAGTTCAAGGGCGAGTTCTTCATGGAAAGCAGTTGGCGCTGCAACCATTGCATAATCAATTCCAGCAGCAATGAGTTCTGAAACCTTGGTGAAAACTGGACGTCCGCCCGCAACGTTGTGAGCATCGCCCATCGGATCGCACACTGCAACTAATTCAACGCCATCTAAAGATCCAAGTACGCGTGCATGGTGGCGACCCATCATGCCAAGTCCAACTAGTCCTGCGCGCAGTTTCTTATCGCTCACGTTTTACCCGTTTCCAGATCTCGTTACAACACATTTATTAACACATTAAAAAGATTTACAGTGAAGCTGCAACCTCATTTACCGCAGTTGCGATTGTTTCCAAATCGCTCTGAGATAGCGAAGGATGAACAGGCAGTGAGACACACTCCTTGGCCAAGAGCTCGGTCTCTGGAAGATCTAGTGTCAGATTAAAAGATTGCAGGCGGTGGATTGGTGTTGGGTAGTACACGCCAGAACCAACTCCGCGCTCGGTGAGGCCCTTCATAAATGCATCGCGCTTTTCAGATGAAGCACCAGTAACGCGAACTGTGTATTGGTGATATGAGTGCGTTGATCCTGGTTGTACGAAAGGAATCACGACGCCCTTGATATGAGAATCTAAGTAAGCGGCATTATCTTGACGTTGTTTTGTCCAACCTGGAAGTTTGCGAAGTTGTACGCGACCAATTGCTGCATGAATATCGGTCATGCGGGTATTGAATCCAACTACTTCATTTTGGTAGCGAATTTCTTGACCTTGGTTACGTAGAAGGCGCAACATGCGCGCAACTTCTGCATCATCCGTAACAACCATTCCGCCTTCTCCGGCAGTCATATTCTTAGTTGGATAGAAAGAGAATGTTGCACAAATTCCGAATTCACCAGCGTTACGGCCGTTAAGAGAGGCCAAGTGTCCTTGGGCAGCATCTTCGATAATTTTTACGCCATATTTACTTGAAATCTCTTGGTAGCGATCCATGGCTGCGATGTGGCCGTAAAGGTGCACAGGCATAATTGCTTTGGTCTTGCTAGTAATTAAAGTTTCAACGTGATCTGGATCCATATTAAAAGTCTTTGGATCGATATCTGCGAAGATTGGAGTAGCGCCAGCGAGCGCAACAGAGTTAGCCGTTGCTGCGAAAGAAAATGAAGGAACGATAACTTCATCGCCTCGTTGGATTCCTGCGGCGATAAATCCAAGATGCAACCCTGATGTTCCAGAGTTCATCGCAACACAGTGGCGTCCGCCAACAGTTGCTGAGAATTCTTCTTCGAATGCTTTTACTTCAGGACCTTGAGCCAACATTCCCGAACGCAATACGCGGTCTACTGCTTCGCGCTCTTCATCTCCGATAATCGGTTTCGCTGCTGGAATCATTTCAGTCCTTTTCGTTTCATTCGTTTTCGTTAATTCTCTATCTATTCTTGAACAAGCTTTTCTGGACTTACCTCTTTGTACGTTGCTCCACTTACAGGACAACGGAAGCGATTATCGCCGATTTCCTCGAGCGGAAGGCCTTCGCGACCCACCCAACGGATGCGTTTTGCTGGGACTCCTGCCACAAGGGCGTATTCGGGAACGTCTTTGGTGACTACAGCTCCTGCTGCGACAAGCGCCCAGGCTCCGATAGTGACTGGCGCAACACAGACTGCTCGAGCTCCAATAGATGCCCCATCTCCGATAGTGACGCCAACGGCATCCCAATCAGATGCGCTTTTCAGCGATCCATCTGGATTTACGGCACGTGGAAAGTGATCATTGGTTAAAACAACTGCGGGTCCGATAAAGACTCCGTTACCTAACTTTGCTGGCTCGTAGACAAGTGCGTAGTTTTGAACTTTGCAGTTATCGCCCAAGATTGCGCCACTACCAATGTAGGCGCCTCGACCTATGATGCAATTTGTTCCGAGTTGAGCATTGTCGCGAACTTGAGCTAAATGCCAGACAGAACTTCCATCACCAATTACTGCTGTGGGATCAATGTCTGCTCCGGGAGCGATACGTACGGTCACATGGACATTCTAGTCAGACCACACTGCTAGAGAGAGGTGACTCCCTCAACAAAAGCGCCATACTCACGCTCGCTATCGAGGTTTGAATCGGCCCACATCTTTGCCTGGCTGCGTATGGCACGAATCTCATCTGGATGCGATTGCCAATGATCAAGGATTTCTGCAACAGCTGAACTGGAGGCTGCAATCTTGCCGCCTTGGCTTTTCTCAACAAGTTCGATGCACCGGGGTAGTGGTGTTGAGATCGTTGCAAGCCCTGCACTCATATATTCATAGAGCTTACTTGGAACGGCTTCGATAAATGCAGGCGTTGATTCTAAAAGCGTTAATCCAACCCAAGCATCTTTTGCGAACTTCCATGAATCTTTGGGAGCCAATCGTCCATGAAAAGTTACTCGCGAAGCAGCCGGTGATGTCGCTTTCCAATTTTCGATTGCATCTAGATCTAATGGTGCAATATTTCCGACAATCTCAAATCTCCAACCATGAGCTTTCTCGGCGGATTCAAGAATTGTAAATATTCCGCGGGACTTCCGTACATCACCAATATAAATTGCAGTAGGTATGGATGAAAGATTTTCGCTAACCGTTAACAGGGAAGTATCTGGCAAGTTGCGTACAACAATCCTCTTCTTAGCGTTGAACGGTGGAACTTGAGCATCGGCAACCGACGTCATATCCGATGAGGCAGCTAATTTTGTAGCTAAGCGCGCCACAAATTTTGCGCTCATCCCGACAAAACCTTTCGCCCATGCACGATCTTTCAGAAGTTGAACATAATCTTCGTGAACATCGGCAACGATCTTCTTGCCTCGAATTTTTGCAAAGAGCCATGCCGGCGGAAGGAGATCTGGTGCGACGACAATCCAGATATCTGCGCTCGTTGACAGCGGCAGCAGAAAATCGCGAAGAAGGCGTCCGGTAAAATTTTTCTTTCCGGGTGCTCTGAAAAACGTGACACCAGCAGGAGCATTTTTTATTTCACCTAAAGCTCGTACTTCAACGTGGAAGCCACCTTTAAGGAGTGCGTTACTCAAGCGATGTAAGCGAGCATCTGTCACATCGTCGGCGCTCGTCAAGATTGCCACGGATTTCATTGGAGTAGATGCCACGAATGAATCTTAATGATGTGAAGGCTAAAAAAAACTTCCAGGCTAGAAATCTTCAAGATTTGAGGGAAGTGTTCCTACTTGTAGGAATTCCAAATACTTCTCGGTGATTGCGCCCGCTTCACCTTTAGCCAAAATCTCGCCTTTATGCATCCAGATTGCATGGGTACAAAGGTCTTTAACGGTCTGAAGAGCATGGGAAACAATCACAATAGTGCGGGCTTCTTGAACTAATTCACGCATGCGAAGGAATGATTTCTCCTTGAACGCTGCGTCGCCGGCTGAAAGCGCCTCATCCAAAAGCAAAATATCGGGCGTCATGGCAACGGCAACTGCGAATGCAACACGTCCATACATGCCCGATGAATACGTGCGGACTGGCATATCAATGAAGCCATCTGGAAGATCGGCAAATCGAGCAATCTCATCTGTTTTATCTGCAATTTCATCTTTTGTAAGACCAGATGCAAGGCCACCAAGGATGATGTTGTCACGACCTGAAAGTGCTGGATTGAACCCAACGCCAAGGGCGAGCAGAGTAGAAATCTTTCCATTGACCGTGATGCGGCCTTCGGATGGAGGCAAGATTCCAGCAATCGAACGCATCAGCGTTGATTTGCCAGCGCCATTTGCGCCAACGATTCCAAGTACTGAGCCATGAGGAATATCAAGATTCATATGCTTTACCGCTTCAACGGTACGCATACGAACTTTCTCGCCTTTGCTTGCGCGCATGACAGCATTCTTCAAAGTCTTTTTTGTATCAACGTTGATCTTGTATGTAATCGACAAGTCTTCGATGCGGACAGCCAAATCATCTGGCATATCAATTAACATCTTTTTAGAAGATGAACCTGAAGGCGATTTAGATGCGGACAGCGAAATCACGCTCCCTTGAAATAAAGAAGTAACCACCGAAGAACATCGCCACGATTGCCCAGGCGAGTAGTCCGATGAGTTGCGCAAGGGTTGGTGCATGCCCACGAATCCAGATTTCAGATGTTGCAGAAAGAGCTGGTCCAAGAGGATTGAGATACAAAATTATTCGATGCCAGCCGTGCAGCATCTCGGGAAGCCATAGAACAGGAGACCCGTAGAGCCAGATTCTGGTTGTGTAGGAGAGAAGCTTTGATGTGTCACGGAAGTAAACGTTCATCGTTGCAAATATGAGCGCCATTCCAAATGCTGTCACAGCAAGGCAGAGCGTTACATATGGAATCCAGAGCAGGGCCCAACTAAAGATATGAATGTCAGCTTTGGGGATAAATATCTTTCCAAGTATGACGACAGTGACGTATACGGGAATGGTAGGTAGGTACTGCCAGAAGGATCGAATTGCAGAAGAGAGCGGCAGAAGTGTGCGAGGAAAAGCTTGGTTGAGAATCAAGCGGCCACCTTGTGTGATGGATTGAGCACCATCGCTGATGACATTTTGAGCAAAGTAAAAGGTGAATAGCCCAATCAAGATGTGGGCAAGTGTTGTGAATCCGCTGGCTTTATCTGAGCCGCCGCGAAGAACAGTGACGAGCAGGAAGTAAACGAAAGCCAACAGCAACGGGTTGAGGACGAGCCAGACTTTTCCAAGGTTGCTATCGAGGTATTCGGCTTTATCAGCGAAGCGAGCTAATTCAAGGGAGAAGCGCTTGCGGGCCCAGAATTCGCGCATGTAGGCACCAATTGGAGGCAATGAGGCACGGTGAGGTTCAAAAACTTGGACGCGTGAAACTGGAACAAAAGTGGTGGAAGGGCGTGAGGTAGGAGAGTCCTCCCCGCTTGCGCTCGCATTCACTTTTCCAGCCATAGTGCGTAAGTGTGCCATCTACGGGTGTGAATTACACAGTTTGCGCTTTTGCCCCTTCATCGAGTCTTGGTTAGAGCAAATATTCGCGCCGTGGGGTTCACGAAACCTCGCAAATCATCTGGCAGCACCAAGCCACACCTACATCTAGAGAAAGTAGAGAAAGTAGATACATATGAATAGATCCTCGAATGCGTTTAAGTCCAGTTCGTCTTCTCAGTCGTCTCCATCGTCTCAGTCCGCGATGATGCGAAAGAGTTCTATCGCCCTCACTGCGCTCGCTATTTCATTGGGGGCAGTTTCCGTTGAATCGGCCATTGCAGCTGATGCAACACCACCAATTGATATCAACACAGTCACGTCACCTGTAACAGCGTTAACCCCGGTAGCGCCCCTAGCTTCCGTTGTGACGCCACCCGTTGATGGAAGCAAAGCGCCCGTGAAGAAAGTTGCGGTAAAGAAAGTTGCGGTAAAGAAAGTTGCAGTCAAGAAAGTTTCTAGCAAAAGTGCCGCTTCCAAAAAAGCCAATTCCACGGTTTCTAGAAGTAGTGCGAAGAAAGTTAATGCGAGAACGAAGAGCAAGGTTGCGAAGGCAACACCTGCAACGGTGGCAAACAGTCCTCGTACAGTTAAGCAAGCAGTTGTAAAGAAGGTCACTGCTAAGAAAGCAGCAGTCAAAAGTGCGGCAAAAAAGTCTGCAACGAAGGTTGCGAGAAAAGTAAATCGAACACTAACAAAACCCCGCATGCGTCTACGCCTCAAGGCGTAATCTCCACAAGCCCGCAAAGTTAGGCGCGGGTCATCAAAGTGACGAAATATATTCCGTACTCCCTTGCAGGAGCACTTGCAGGGGAGTACCGTTTTAGGTAACGAGATGGGAGCAACAATGCAGATCGTTTTTCATTCTAGGAATGCCGACTTGGCTGAAGATTTCCGAGGAATAGCAAAAGAAAAATTAGAAAGTCTTTTGAGATTTGGAGTGAAGCTAGACGAATTTAAAGTTGAAATTAAACATGAAGCCAATCCACATCATGGAAAGAGCTCCCATTCGGTTGTTCTTACTACTCATGGAAGTGGCCCCTTCATGCGCGCCGATGGTGAGGGTTTTAATGACTTGGCGGCTTTCGATAAGGCAGTTGCTGCAGTCGAACTTCAAATCCGAAAGATCCACGAACGTGATAAAGATTATGCTCGTGAAACGCTGCGCGAACGCGTCGTTAATGAATAAACGCCTAGCCAACGAGTAATCCATCGACGATCAACGAGTAATCCAGCGATGTTCAGCGAGCAATCCTGGAAAACAAAGTGAAAAATAGGCGTATCGTTCTTTAGGTGATGGAAAAGATAACAAGCGGCTTAGCCGAAGGTTGGTGGATGTTTTTCCACACCTTCTGGGCTCTTATTCTTGGATTCACTCTCTCGGGAGTGGTGCAAGCCTTCGTAACAAGAAAGTCTATGGAGTCATCCTTAGGCAGACGTGATGTACGTGCTATCGGAAAAGCATCATTCTTTGGCATGGTCTCCTCTTCGTGTTCGTATGCAGCGTCAGCTTTGGGCCGTTCGATATTCATCAAAGGCGCAGACTTCACAACCTCAATGATCTTTATGTTCGCAAGTACCAACCTTGTCATCGAATTAGGAATTGTTTTGTGGCTGATGCTGGGATGGCAGTTTGCAGTAGCTGAATTCGTTGGTGGAGCCGTGATGATTATTTTGTTGGCAATTACTTTGCCACGTGTTATTTCCGAAAAGATGATCAATCAGGTTCGGAATGATGAGTTAGCAAAAGATGGAAAGAATCCTGCATTTATGGCTCCAACTTCTGGATTGACGATGCTCTCCATGGCCGATGAAAACACATCGGTGGGCATGGGTTCAACGGCAGGTATGGGTTCAGTGGAAGGTTCAGGTAACAAATGGAGTAAGAAGTCGAATTGGGTAAGCGCCGCAGGTTACACAATGGGCGATTTCATCATGCTCCGCAAAGAGTTGGTTATCGGATTTATCGTTGCGGGCCTTGCAGCTACAGTCGTTCCATTTTCATTTTGGCAATCACTCCTTATTTCCAACCATGGATTTCTCTCTGCAGTTGAGAACGCAATCATCGGCCCGTTTTTGGCATTTATAAGTTTTGTTTGTTCTGTAGGCAATGTTCCCTTAGCGGCTGCTCTCTGGCATGCCGGAATAACATTTGGCGGAGTGATTGCATTTATATTTGCAGATTTACTTGCATTCCCACTCGTGATGATCTACCGAAAATATTATGGCAATAAAATTGCACTTCGCATGAGTTTTCTCTTCTGGGGCATTATGAGTCTCAGCGGCCTTATAACTCAAGGGATTTTCTCGCTCCTCAATCTAGTTCCCTCCGATAGTCATCGCGATATGGGCATGAGTCGCATTGGTTGGAACTACACAACGATTCTCGACATCTTCTTTTTGCTTGTGTTTGCACTTGTATTCTGGCTCTATAAGAGTCGTGATGCGAGTGATGATGGGGAATTCGCCCAAGACCCAGTTTGTGGAATGCAGGTCCGAAAGGACGATGCCCCCGCATCAGTAGAGTACGAAGGAAAGATGTATTACTTCTGCATGGATGGTTGCAAAGAGAGTTTTCTGAAAGAGAAGGCTAACCCGTAATTCGGTTAGCTAACAGTGCTTGGAAGCTACTTGCATTTAACCAAGCAATTAATTAGTGGGGCAACCAAATCCAAATTCTGATTGCACGTTTGCCGGCACAATCCCACAACCAACAGTTGCCGTTCCATAGTCGAGTACCTGCCATGAACCACTTGTTGCTGAGGCCCAACCATATGCAGGATCTGTGACGGGTAGGTACGGAATGCTTTCAAAAATGATGTACTTCGAGTTAGTTGTCGAATATCGAACATTTGTCACAGCGGCAAAGTAATCACCGAAGTTTGCTTTAACTAAAAATTGACGACGAATATCTTGAATGACGGAACTTGGAACATTTTTGCCACCGGTGTATCGACCAGTGTCGGCAGGGAATGTTTCTGGAATCTGTCCGATAAGTCCCCATGGAACATAAACTTCCGATAACTCATTTGGTTTTGCGTTTGGCCAAATCAAATGCCATCCAGCTTCTGTTGCGCTCCCTGTTGGAAGTTTCACATCGATCTGTGCTTTCACAGCATCGTTATCCCAGTTTTTTAATTTTGGATATTTACTTTCAAAGGTTTGAGTTAACTGGGCAATTCCCTTTCGAAGCGATGTGTCATCAGGGCGTTGATTTCCAGTTTGTGGACCACACGCGGTTAATCCGGCCAGCAGCAATGACACTATGCCCGTTGCGACAAGAGCTCTTTTCACTCGAGGTGATCTGCTCGTGCTGTGTTTCTTGCGGCTTCCGGAGTTCATGGATTGAGCCTACCCAACGCAAGATGTAATGAGCGGAGAGTCGCGAACTTAAGGCAAATTCACAGGTTTCACTACCAAGGGGAGCGCAGAAAAGAAATGAGTAGTTATGTGCCGCAGTGACGATTGCATCCACGGGGGAGTTTGGGCGACTTACCGCTCTCATGAACGACCCAGAAGTTGAAGAAATTTGGCTGAATTCGCCCAATCGGATCTTTGTCGCAAAGTCAGGCGTCAGCGAACTTACCAACATCGTCATGACTGCTAATGATGTGAGGGATTTGGTAGAAAGACTGTTGATGTGGGGCGGGCGACGGCTCGACTTGTCTCATCCTTTCGTTGACGCTCGATTGCCCGATGGGAGCAGATTGCATGTGGCAATTCCAGACGTCACTGCGACTCATTGGGCAGTCAATATTCGCAAACATTTGATTAGAGGAAAGTCACTTCAGGAACTGGCAAATCTTGGTGTGATGACGCAGGCGATTGCTTTATACCTAGAGCGAGCAGTCCAAGCGGGACTCAACATCATGGTGAGCGGATCTACGCAAGCTGGCAAAACGACTTTACTCAATGCCCTAGTGAGCGCCGTGACTCTGAACAATCGAGTGATCACGATTGAGGAAGTATTCGAGTTAAAGCCGCGTTTGCCAGATTGTGTTGCGTTGCAAACAAAACCCGCCAACCTACAGGGGGAAGGTGAAATTCCGCTTCGGCGACTTATCAAAGAATCTTTGCGAATGCGACCGACTCAGATTGTTGTCGGTGAAATACGTGAAGCGGAGTCACTTGATTTACTTATTGCCCTCAATTCGGGAATACCTGGAATGGCCACCATTCACGCTAACTCTGCACGAGATGCGATTTCAAAGTTACAAATTTTGCCTCTCCTTGCCGGCGAGAATATTTCGCATGAATTCATAGCTCCAATTGTTGCTAATGCGATTGATTTGATTGTGCACACAACGATTCTCCGTGAATCAGGAAGTCGCAAAGTCACGGAGATTGGATTCATAACAGGTCGCGTAGAAAATAATCATGTCGAAATTGAACCTCTATTCACATATACGGCCGAAAAGAGTGGAGGCGAATATCTCAGCGGTTTGGGTAATCCAGAAAGAATATTTAGCCGGAGGCGTTTATGAAAAAACTTAATGTTCAGAAGAGGTTTCGCGAACATGGAACTAACAAGCTCGAACCAGGGTTGAAAAAGGATATCCAACAAACTGTTCTTTTCTTTCTTGTGGGATTTCTTGTAGCCAAGACAGTCATCGGTTCGGCGCTACTTGCCTTGCCTTTCGCAGCAGCATCGGGTTACCTACCTCTGTTTTTCACTCAAAGAAAGAAAGAGAAAGATCAACTAGCGCTTGCACTTTTGTGGCCAGAAATTATTGACCATTTGATTAGTGGACTTCGGTCTGGGTTATCGCTTGCCGAAACGTTGATCCAACTATCAGTTCGAGGGCCAGAGAAGTCGCGTGAAATCTTTCTTGGGTGCGAAGAATTGCTTCGTTCACGCGGAGATTTTCTCGCAGTGTTTACTCACATAAAGGAAGAGTTTAGTGATCACATAGCTGACCAAGTTTGTGAAGTTTTAGACTTCGCTCGATTGTCGGGAAGTCGCGACATAACAACAACTCTCAGAACGCTTGGGGATCATATTCGCGCAGATATAGCGATTAAATCAGAGATTCGCGCAAAGCACGGCTGGATAAAGAATTCTGCAGTCATTGCAACGCTGGCACCGTGGATTCTTCTACTGATTCTTTCCGCACAACCAATGACGATTCGAGCGTTTTCTACAGGAACTGGGATCTTGGTTCTCATTCTCGGTATTTTGTTAAGCGTCGGAGCATTTCTCTGGATGGCTAAAGTTGGAAAGATTGAAGAACCTCCACGAATTTTTGGAGCCAAGCCCGTTCTTCGAGATTCCCTAGCTTCCCAGGTGCAACCTGTACTTAATAGCCAGCAGGGAACAGAATGAATCTGCTTCTAGCTCTTCTCGTTATCACGCCGATTCTCTTCATAGGTTCTGCAATGTTGATTGACGATATCCGTGATGATCTGCTTTCTACGTTTTCACACGAAAAGATTCGCCGGCGGAACAAAAGTGACTTGCACAAAATCGAACTCGAATTCCCAGGCGTTGTTGAACTCTTTACTATTTTGGTCTCCTCAGGTCAGAGTCCTTCAGCAGCCTTACTTCGAATCAGTGAAGTAAGTTCGGGAGTTTTTGCTGATCTTCTAAGGGACGCTGTTTACGAAATGCGTCACGGTGCACCGTTATCGAGTGCTTTGGACATGATCAACGATGCGGTCAAATCTCCGGTAGTAAGACGGTTCAACGATTCAATTTTGATTGCGATGGAACGCGGAACTCCTTTAGCTGAAGTGATATCCCGACAGGTTGATGAAGTCCGGCAGGCTCAAAGAACGTTTATGTTAGAAAAAGCGGGCAAGGCTGAAATTGCGTTGATGATTCCCGTCGTCTTTCTCATACTTCCTGTATCCGTACTTTTTGCCCTTTGGCCTTCTTATTTTGCCTTAGGGCAGAGCATGGGGTTCTAAAAAGTCATTAGTTCCCCTCATCCCACTCGTGTTGCTCATTCCCCTCATGCCGGTCGCGCCCCTCATGCCATTCCCGAAACTTGTGTAGCAAGCCAACTCTTACGAAAGGTGACTTTGAATGTGGAGCGTTGTAAATGTTAATAACGCATAATCCACAGTTTCCAATTATCGCTGCATCGTTTTCAGTGCAACCCATAAAGATTCACCAATCACCAATCACCAATCACCAATCACCAATCACCAAGAGGAAAGCAGGTAATCGTGAGATATAGAAGGAGCCATTACACCGCTGCGGAACAAGTTGAATGGGATCGCATCATAGGGAATATCAAGCGTCACATTCGCGAGTCGTTTACTTTGAAGAAGATGATTAATCCAGGTTGGAAGCAGTGGGGCATGAGGATCGCTTGTTTTTCAATAGTGCATTTCAGACATGGTTTGCACCGAGTCAAGACTCAGCTGATAAATGACAGGGGCGATGTCCCTGGTTGGGTTCTCGTTGTCTTAATGACAACAGGGCTTGTAACCGCAATATGGACGTTAGCAGCGCCACGCATCCAGTCCATTCTTCGGACATCACTGGATTCCATGAACAATATTCGTTAGGGAGAATCGTGACTGAGAGCGTATTAGTGATAATCCCACTTTTGATTACATTTCTGAGCGTATTGCAAATTTCCACGGGCGTTATGGGAAGAGCTGTCGCCACAAATGTAGTCCAAGGCCAAGTTGCGAAATACGCAATCGATGGAAGTAGCGTCGCATCTACTACTGGGACTGGCGTAGGAACTAGTGGGGTAACTGCCGGTGTAATTCCGTCAGCACCGGATCTTTCACTTAAACAAATTGAACTTCCTGGGGGCGGATCTCTTCTCATTGGCACTCAACCGATACACCAAGTTGCGGTTTCCCCACTTTTGGGTGGAGGTGACAATTACGAAGCGACAGGAATCGCGATTTCTGAGCAGGCACCGTAGCTTCCGTGATGACAAGGGAAGCGCGGTCGTGGAATTTGTCGTCCTGGCTCTTCCCCTTTTCATTCCCATGGCGCTCTATCTCACAGTCGTAAACGTTCAGACACAAGTAGCTTTTGATGCACATAATCTTGCGAGACAGATTGCTAGAGCCTACGTGACAAGTCCAGCAGAGAATTTAACTTCTAGCAGAATGACCGTTGTGATTGATGCCTTCACAGAAAATATCCTGAAGAAACACGGCATCAGTTCAAAACCTGAAGTGAGAATTATTTGCTCTAAAACTCCTTGTCTAACACCCGGTGCCGAGGTTGAAGCGATAGTCAACATTCTGGATGATTCGATGAAGCCGAGTGGATACCTAAGGTTTCTAAATTCTTCTCCTACTCGCGTTATTGCGCAAGATACGCAAGTTGTTGATGCTTGGCGGGGTACGTCATGATTGATAAAAACAAGAACGAAGATCGTGGTTCCTTAACCATCCTGACAACATCGCTTTTTTTCCTTCTAGTCCTCCTCTCTTTCGTGATACTAAATGCTTCATCTGCATATCTTGCAAAGCGAGAGTTAATCCAAATCGGTGAGGTCGCGGCGGCTCACGCGGCCCAAAATTTTGATCGCAATTCATACTATGGATCCAATTCAGCATCCAATTCAGCATCCAACTCAGCATCCAACTCAGCATCCAATTCTGCATTCGGCTCTCCATCTAACTCAGCATCCAACTTTCAATCTTCGAATTCACCTATTCAGATAGGAAATCTAGGAATGTCGAGTAGTGCGCAATATTCAGGCACTTGGGGATACTCGACGAATGGTGAAATTGTGGGCAGTCGCTTACCAATCGATTGTCCGGCGGCTGCGGCTTCCTTCACTAACGAAATCTCTCATTCGCAGTTAAGGCAGAACGCAATAACTGTTACACGTTGGGTTTGTGATGGGACATCAATCTCTTCTGAGATTTCAAGCCAAGTGAAAGAACTTCTAGCGTTACCGATTATTGGCACGACAGCCCCGATTTATATAACAGCACAAATTGGAGCGGCTAATCTCTTGCAAAACCCTTGATTAGAGGGAATTAAATGGAATTAGAGGGCATTAAATGACATTCAAGGGAATTTAAGGAAAATGTAAAACCATTTGGCGCCGTCAGTTATTCTTTCCCCATGGCAGCGCGCGAATGGGAATTAGAAGTCGAGGAACTCGATGGCGTTCTCAAAAGTATCGAAGCCGTCCTTAACCTACCTAAGCTTGAAAAAGAGTCTGTAGAACTAGAGGCAGAAGCGAGCGCACCAAACCTTTGGGACGATCCCGAGAAAGCTCAAGTAGTAACAAGCAAACTTTCACGGGTGCAAGCAACCTTAAATAGAGCAAAGACGGTTCGCCGCCACCTTGAAGAGATTCCACTTTTGTATGAATTAGCGATGGAAGAGAAGGATTCTGCAGCGGTTGCCGATGCAGGAAACGAGTTGGACACCATTGCCAAGACGATTCGCGAACTAGAAGTTCAAACTTTGCTAAATGGTGAATACGACGATCGCGATGCATTGGTAACGATTCGCTCGGAAGCCGGGGGAGTTGAAGCCGCCGATTGGGCACAAATGGTCCAGCGAATGTACCTACGATATTGCGAACGCAAGGGATACAAAGTTGATGTTCTTGAAACATCGTATGCAGAAGAAGCTGGAATCAAGTCCTCAACTTTCAGAGTCAGCGCCCCTTACGCATACGGACATCTTTCTGTTGAACAAGGAACTCACCGCCTTGTAAGAATTTCGCCATTCGATTCCCAATCTCGTAGGCATACATCTTTTGCTGGGGTCGAAGTTGTGCCTGTCGTTGCACAAAGCGATCACGTTGAGATTGATGAAAAAGAAATCCGGGTGGATGTTTACAGATCTTCGGGTCCCGGCGGTCAAGGCGTAAACACGACTGACTCTGCAGTGCGAATTACTCACATGGCATCCGGAATCGTTGTCTCGTGTCAGAACGAACGCTCTCAAATTCAGAATAAGGCAACCGCGATGGCCGTTCTTCAATCGAAATTACTTGAACGTCGTCGTCAAGAAGAACGTGCTCGCATGGATGCGCTCAAAGGTGATTCCACCGGGTCGTGGGGAAATCAGATGCGCTCCTATGTCCTGGCGCCTTA
>CANCGX010000021.1 GCA_947377725.1 Actinomycetota bacterium | reverse complement strand
CTGAGCTATGGGGGCAAAATACTTGGGTGAGCGTACAACCTTCACCACTCCCCAACGAAATCACGTCGATTTCACGCGGGAACGCAGGCTTAGACTGACGCTCTTGTGATCAGGTCACTTTTCGCCTCGAGGAAACGATTGGTTTGGATTGGCGTTTTCGCCATCGCCGTCGGTGGTACTTCGCTGAGCGCGCAGCGAGTCCTTACTTATTATGAAGAACGAGAAGTGCAACTTCCAAGCATCCCAACGCACGGGGATATTCCGTTTCAGCCAAAATTAACCTATTCCAACTCTCTCAAGATCACCTTCCCCAAAGATGTGAAACCTCTTCCAAAATCCGGTTGTTATCCCGTGACTTCAGCTTGGCTGAAGAGAGAAAATGCTTTGCCCGGTGTTGCGATGAAAGCAAAAGACTGGCACGACCTCCATCTCTTTCTTCCTTCTGGAAGTGTTTTATGGACAAGCCAGATGACTGCGACCTGTGGCGACACAATTAAAATTCATGCCTCGATGATACGGGGTGCAACGAATCAAAAAGGGCAACAAATAAAGGTTTGGAGAGTCGGCTATTACGGAGGATCGGAAGCGAGAGAAGTATGGAGCTCTGGACCGTTAAATCTAAAGAGGTACAACATTCCTGGGGTTAGATCCGTTACTCGTATGGTTGAAACGAAATGGCCGGTTACAACAAATTTTACAATTGGAAAAGATTGGACTCCTGGGCTCTATCTTGTAACGAGCGAAACCAGCGCCGGCAAAATTGAAAATATGTCGCCATTAATCATCAAAGGTAAAATTGGTACATCCAAACTCCTGTTGATCCACTCAACTATGACATGGGCTGCATACAACAGTTTTGGCGGACGTTCCGCGTACATGGGTCCAGTCGTCACTTTGCGGGAACGTAGTCGAGTTGTTTCAATGGATCGCCCATTAATTGGGAGTGGCATGAACCATTTAGATCGTGATGCAATTTCATTAGTGCAATTTCTTGAGGAAAAAGGTATTGCAGTCGATCAGATTGCAGACACTGATTTAAATAATAATCCATCAATACTTTCTCATTACAGTGGCGTGATCTTTAGCGGCCATCCTGAATACATGACGAATAACATTTTTAAATCCATCATTGCGGCTCGTAACAATGGAATAAATTTGGCTTTTCTAGGTTCTAATACGGCCTATTGGCAGGTTCGCCTTTCATCCTCCCCAGCCGGAGCAGATCGACGAATAGCTATATATAAAGATCCTTTAACGGATCCGATTACTTCCCCGGATAAAATCTCAATTCAGTTTGATAATCCACGGATAAATATGTTCCCCTCCCTTATCACTGGAGAAAGTACTGCCGGAGTTCACGTTCGAGGAACTATGAGCGTCGTAAGTGTTCCTAAGTGGTTGAAGATACCTGCGACAGCAACGCTCTCCGGTTGGCCCTCAAATACAGAGATTGATTCTCAAGTTTCTGGAAATGCAGCGCCACCAAACGAACATCTTATTTTTTCAGGTAAGTTTTATCGCACGCGTGTTTCTAAATCACCCCTAATAAAGAAGCCCATAATTTCGTCTCGAAATTATGAAGGTCAAACGATTTGGTATACGACCCCTTCAGGTTCGGCGGTTTTTGTCGCCGGAGTAAATTATTGGGCTTGTGAACTTTCCTATAGTTGCTATGAAGGCACCGTAAATTCCGAGACAAAGAAGATTCTTCAAAGTGTCACGACTCAAGTCTTAACTCTGTGGCAAACCAAAGCTATAGGAAATAGACTTCACTAATGGATTTTTCTCAGGTCGATACTCTTGTCAAAGCACTAGATGTTCTTGCCACTTTTGTTTTTGCGCTAGTTGGAGCGCGCGTTGCGGCTGATCGTGGGCTTGATTACGGTGGAATCACCTTTATCGCAGCTGTGGCATCGACTACTGGTGGAACATTAAGAAACGTCGCACTTGGTATTCGCCCCAATTGGATAAGTAATCCTTGGATTCTCGGCAGCATCGTATTGGCTGTATTCATCACAATCGTGCTGCGGACCACTAAACCAATCGGCAAATTCTTGCTTCTTATGGACACATTTGGATTGGCTGTAGCTGCAATCTCTGGTGCCCAAATCGCTTTGTTTTATAAAGCTCCTTGGTATGGAGCAATCGTCCTAGGAGTCATAACCGCAATTGCTGGGGGCTTGCTTAGGGACTTGTTGTGCCAAGTTGAACCAGTTGTTTTACATCGGGAAACTCTCGCCACATCATCGCTCATTGGCGCATCGATTTTTGTATTGCTTGAACAAACTACTCTCAACCATAACTGGACTGCCCTATCGGGAGGAATCGCAGTTATGGCTGTTCGCGGAATTTCAATTTACTTTGATTTACATCTTCCGAAACTTAATAAGAAAAATTAGCCAGCAAGCAGTACGCCTACATATGTGGCAGATATCGCAGCAAGTCCACTTGCTGCTCCCCAAAGCGCCATACCCTTTGTGCTTTTAGCTCGCGCATGCAAATAAGCTGCCACACCAGAAAGAGTCACAACAGACATTTTGATCGCAATTGCTACGTGGTAACTGCTTGGTAGGTCCTTTGGCAATGTGGCCATATTCCAAAAGCCGGTGAGAATTAAAAGTCCAAAGGCTGGCCATGCAACTTTATTGAATTGCTTTGCCACTAACTTTGGCAGGGCTGCATCTTTTGCCTTAAGGATTGGCACCAGCGCTGCAAAAACCAACTGGCCGCCTACCCAGACCGTAGCTCCAATAACGTGAAGAAATATGCGAATGCTGTCGGTTGTTGAAGCGAGTTGAACGCCCATATGGATTGTGGTCATAACTGTATTTTAGCCAAGTTTGAACTTGCTGTCTTGATAATGAAGTGCGAGTACTAAATCTTCAGTAGCGCTCTTGATGTCGCAATTTCTAGAACTACAAGAGCAGCTAAGCGGACTGTCCGTCCATCATCTGAATCAAGAGAGGCATCTATTTCAGTTATATCTGCCATTCGAACTCGAGGGTCTGAGGTTAAAAGCGCGACTAACTGGCGTAATTCATCCGCACTTAACCCACCAGGGGTCGCAGCAGGACAGCCAGGAGTGACGCTTCGATCGCAAACATCCATGTCAATATCCACATAAATTGCACGGTGATTTTCACCTGCGATAGAAATTGCAGCGGCTGCGATTTCTTGAAGTGATTCATTGCGCATACGTGCACGATCAATTACGTGAATGCCATATTCTTTTACGCGCTCGGCGTAAAACTTTGAATTCGCAAAATCACTAATACCGATCTGAACAATATGTTCACCAGGTAGTCCAGCTTCAACCAATTGACGAATTGGTGAGCCATTTGAAATACCATCTCGAACATCATGATGGGCATCTAGAGTAATCAGACCGACCTTGTCTAACCCTCCAACGCTTTTTGCCAATCCCATTACACCTGAATACGTAATTGAATTATCGCCTCCAAGTGCTATGAGGAAATTTGTTTTAAATAGAGATTGTTCAATTTCATATTCAGCATTTCGTTGATTCTCTGGGTCCGCAACATCTCCAAAATCAGCACCGACTAAATGCTCAGAGAAATCAATCTGGCACGTTTGGTTCCATGTCGAATACCTCTGAAGAGCTTTGCGAATTGCCTTAGGTGTTTTGTGCGCATTATTTGGCGTTATTGCGCTTTCGTGAGCAGCTACTCCAATGAGTGCAATATCTACTTCGCCTTCTGTCTCCGCAGAAAACCACGCACTCGCCCTTGGCCAATGAGGATCATGATGCAAAGCCATCTCAATCCCCTTTCAGTAATCAGCGTTATTGGCTAACCTAGAGGCTCAATCTTAACCAGTCCTAGTAGCAAGTAGGGGAAGAATGTCTTTAGAAGTAGTTATCGGCAACAAAGGCCTTTCTCCCTTGGAAGTAATTTCAATTGCCCGCCATAAGGCGCAGATCAAAATTTCGACAACGTCAATCGAGGCCATGACAGCTTCTAGAAAGATTGTCGACGATCTAGCTGCCTCAGAGGTACCTGCCTATGGGATCTCGACCGGATTCGGAGCGCTAGCTAAGAAACATATCGATCCAGATATGCGCGCCCAACTTCAACGTTCACTTATTCGATCCCATGCTGCTGGTTCTGGCGCGCCCGTAGAAGATGAAGTCGTAAGAGCGATGATGTCCCTTCGCCTTGCAACCATGTGCACCGGCTTCACTGGAGTTCGACCTATTACTGCGCAAACATATGCTGATCTTCTTAATGCTCACTTAACACCTGTGGTGCGCGAATTTGGTTCACTTGGATGTTCCGGTGATCTTGCTCCACTTTCGACATGCGCACTCGCTCTAATGGGTGAAGGTGATGTACGTAGAAAAGATGGATCCGTTGTTGATGCTGCTACTGCGATGAAGGAAGCAGGCATAACACCGATTGAGTTAACTTCGAAAGAAGGCTTAGCTCTTATTAACGGAACCGATGGAATGACCGGAATGTTAGTTATGGCGCTCGATGACGCTTTCGCCTTGCTTAAAACCGTCGACATCACTGCAGCGATGAGTATTGAAGCTCTCCTCGGAACAGATAAAGTTTTTGCAGAACATTTACATTCCATTAGGCCGCATCCAGGTCAAAACGCTTCAGCTAAAAATCTTCGAGAAATTTTGGCAGCTTCACCTCTTATTAAGTCACACGCCGGAAAAGAAGATGGCCGAGTTCAAGATGCATACTCTCTTCGCTGCGCACCTCAAGTTGCTGGCGCCGCAAGAGACACATTGAGCCACGCGCTGATGGTTGCTGAAAGAGAACTCAAGAGCATCATCGACAATCCCATTGTGCTTCCAGATGGGGATGTTCGAAGTAATGGTAATTTCCATGGCGCACCAATCGCTTACGTTTTAGATTTTGTCGCCATCGCGCTTGCCGATGTTGCTTCGATGTCTGAGCGCCGAACCGATCGCATGCTTGATGAGCACCGTTCCTTCGGTTTACCCCCATTTTTAGCTGATAATCCTGGAGTGGATAGCGGCATGATGATTGCCCAATACACACAAGCTGGGTTGGTTTCAGAGATGAAGCGTTTGGCAGTTCCTGCGTCGGTTGATTCAATACCGTCATCTGCGATGCAAGAAGACCACGTTTCAATGGGTTGGCACGCCGCGAGAAAACTTCGCAAGAGCGTTGATGCATTGGCGCGCGTACTTGGTATCGAACTTATGGTTTCTGCTCGCGGTATAGATATGCGATCGCCTCTACAGCCTTCACCTGGTACTGGAGCAGCAATGAAAACATTGAGAAATAAAGTTGAGGGGCCCGGAACCGATAGATGGCTCACTCCAGAAATCGAAGCATCATACGAAATGGTTTTGTCACGTTCAATTCTTCATTCAGTTGAAAAGGAAATAGGAGTTCTCGCATGACGCTTCCAGGTGCACGTCCAGTTAAAGCAGCGACAGGAACAAAACTAAGCACTCGTGGTTGGCAACAAGAAGGCGCTCTTCGCATGTTGCAAAACAATCTTGACCCTGAAGTTGCCGAACGCCCTGACGATCTTGTTGTTTATGGTGGTACAGGCAAAGCTGCGCGCGATTGGAAATCTTTTGACGCGTTAGTTCGCACTCTCACAACTCTTAAAGACGATGAAACGATGCTTGTGCAATCTGGTCGTCCGGTTGGCGTATTCCGCACCCATGAGTGGGCACCCCGAGTTCTAATCGCAAATTCAAATCTTGTTGGAGATTGGGCGAACTGGCCAGAATTTCGCAGACTAGAACACCTCGGCTTAACAATGTATGGCCAAATGACTGCTGGTTCGTGGATTTACATCGGAACCCAAGGCATTCTCCAGGGAACGTATGAAACTTTCGCTGCTGTTGCGAATAAGAAATTTGGTGGGACTTTAGCTGGAACGTTGACGCTCACAGGTGGCGCAGGTGGAATGGGTGGAGCTCAGCCTCTCGCGGTCACCATGAACGATGGAGTTTGTATTTGCGTTGATGTAGATGCCACTCGTCTCCAACGTCGCGTCGATCACCGATACCTAGATACCTGGACCGACAATTGGGATCAAGCTATAGAAATGGCTTTAACAGCAAAAAGAGAGCGTAAAGCGCTAAGTATTGGGCTCAAAGCCAATGCAGCGGAAGTCTTTCCAGAATTCTTACGACGTGGGATTGCAATCGATATCGTTACAGACCAAACATCTGCTCACGACCCACTTTCCTATCTTCCTATCGGAGTTTCGATGGATGATTGGCACAAGTTTGCTCAAGATGATCCACAAGAATTTACACGTCGCTCACGAGAGTCAATGGCAATTCAAGTTGAAGCCATGGTCGGTTTCATGGATGCCGGCGCGGAAGTTTTTGATTATGGAAATTCCATTCGCGGTGAAGCAATGCTCCACGGTTATTCAAGAGCTTTTGATTTCCCTGGATTTGTTCCTGCATACATTCGCCCTCTTTTCAGTGAAGGTAAGGGACCATTTCGTTGGGCTGCGCTCTCAGGAAATCCAAAAGATATTGCTGTCACCGATAAAGAAATATTGAAGTTATTTCCACAAAATGAACCGCTCCATCGTTGGATTGCAAAGGCTTCCGAGAAAGTTGCGTTCCAAGGTCTGCCTGCTCGAATTTGCTGGCTTGGATATGGTGAACGAGATAAAGCTGGCGAACTTTTTAATCACCTTGTTAAAAAAGGCAAAGTTGATGCTCCAATTGCAATTGGCCGTGATCATCTAGATTGTGGTTCTGTTGCATCTCCTTACCGCGAAACCGAAGCGATGAAAGATGGATCGGATGCAATCGCAGACTGGCCGTTATTGAATGCGCTCATTAACACAGCATCCGGAGCTTCATGGGTTTCGATTCATCATGGTGGTGGAGTTGGGATTGGTCGATCTATCCATGCTGGACAAGTGTGTATTGCGGACGGAACAAAACTTGCAGGCAAGAAGTTGCGTCGCGTTTTAACAAACGATCCTGGCATGGGAGTCATCCGCCACGTCGATGCTGGCTATGAAATTGCTGAAAACGTTGCAGAAGAACGAAACGTTCGAATTCCGATGCGCGAGGGCTCATGAGTTCCACCCTCATCACAAATATTGGGCAACTCGTTACACATGATCCAGAGCTTGGCATATTGCATGATGCTGCCTTGGTTTATGAAGATGAGAAGATTTGCTGGGTAGGAGCTAAAAGCACTGCCCCACAAGCAGATTCCCGCATAGATGCCGAAGGTGGGAGCGTCATTCCTGGGTTTGTAGATTCACATACTCATGCCATTTTTGCAGGAGATCGTCTCAACGACTTCTTGGCGCGGATGAATGGAACAAGGTACGCATCCGGTGGAATTTCTACGACAGTTGAAGCGACGCGCAACGCATCTGAAGACGAGCTGCGGAGCCATCTTCAAAACATAATTTCTGAATTTACTGGCCATGGAATCACAACATTTGAAGTTAAGAGCGGCTATGGCCTTGATGTAGAAACTGAATCTAGATTACTTCGAATTGCTCGGGAATTCACAAACGAAACAACTTTCCTTGGCGCTCATGTGGTGCCATCAGAATTTAAAGAGGATCGTCGTGCTTACATTGATTTAGTAAAAGGGGAAATGCTCGAAGCGGTCGCTCCTTATTCAAAATGGATTGATGTTTTTTGCGACAACGGCGCTTTCAGCGTAGAGGAAGCTAGAGAAATAATTCTTGCGGGCCAGTCAAAAGGATTGCTCGGAAGATTACATGGTAACCAATTGGGCGACACGGGCGGAATTGAATTAGCAGTTGAATTGGGTCTGGCATCTGTTGATCATTGTACTTTCACGACGGATCATCAGTTGGACTTACTTTCAGCTTCTTCGACTGTTGCAACCCTTCTCCCAGGTGCAGAATTTTCTACAAGATCACCATTTCCAGATGCACGTCGTTTTTATGATCATGGAGTTAGAGTTGCTCTTGCAACAGATTGCAATCCTGGATCATCGTTTATTACATCTATGCCTTTTGTCATTGCACTCGCAGTTCGAGATATGTTTTTTACACCCGAACAAGCTCTCGTTGCAGCAACGAAAGGTGGGGCTGATGCGCTACGTAGAACCGATATTGGTCACCTGGGAATTGGAGCTCGCGCAGATATCATCATCTTGAATACGCCTTCTTTTGAGTACATTGCATACAAACCAGGATCTAATTTAATTTCACGTGTAATTTACTAACTTATCCTTCTGCGTTTGCTTCCTATTAACTTTCATAATTAACTCTCCTCGAATGACCAAATTACAATTTAGAAAGTTAGCAGTTTCAACCATTGGTGTAGTTATCGCTATAAGCGGTGTTTACACAGCTTCAGCCGCGCATGCGGCACTCGATCGCCCTGGAAAATTCTCAATTGCACTCATCGGCGATATGCCTTATGACGCAAAAGGACAGAATCAAACTCCAGCCGTAATCTCAGCTATTAATTCAAGCTCGGTGAGATTCACCCTTTTCGACGGTGACACGATGAGCGGTAAAGGCGATAAGTGTGAAGACGCTGCCTATGCACGAATCAAGTCAGATTTCTTCCAGAAGTTTACAAATCAGATTTTCTACTCTGTTGGAGACAATGAGTGGGTCGACTGCGATCGCGCGCTTAAAGGTGGATTTGATCCGGCAACTCGTTTAGCACTTGTTCGCTCGACATATTTTGGTACTGCTGGAAAATATATTTCTCTTGGAAACAGTACTTTGAACACTTCTGTCCTTCGTGACAAGACTTATCCAGAAATGCAGATGTTTTCCTACAAGGGTATTACGGTAATTATTCCTCATATTCCTGGTTCAGCAAATAACTCTGCAGTTGCGACTCCCGCTTTTAAAACTTATAACGACAAAGCAACAGACGGAGACGACGCAGAATACAAAGCTCGCGACGCTGCTAACGTTGCATGGATAAATAAGGGCTTCGAAAAAGCAAAAGCAGATAATTCACTTGGCGTGATTGTTGTTGCACAAGCAAATATGGATTGGGAAGGTTACCTTCGCGATCTCGCTGCGCCAAATAATGAAAATACCGCTGCATATGCAAATGTGAAGCAGGCACTTCTTACAAACACCATCAAGTTCAAGCGCCCTGTACTTCTTCAAAATGGTGATGAGCACTGGTACCAGCTTGATATGCCAATGAATGAAACTGGTGGAAAGCTTGTTGAGAAAGATAAGGGCTCACTTGTAGAGAACTTCACACGAGTTCAAACTTTTGGTTCAGGGTTCAACCATTGGGTTGAGCTTCAAATTGATCCAAAGAATCCAAATCTTTGGACTTTCGTTCCACACATCATCAATTCAAATCTAGATACGCATACTCCATTGTCATAAAACCAAAAGAAAAAGCCCCACCATTTAATTGGTGGGGCTTTTTTATTCAGATTTTAAGCAAGTGCTTGTTGCAAATCCTTAATCAAGTCACTCGAAGCTTCTAATCCCACTGATAAACGCAAAGTTCCAGCGTGAATACCCATCTCAGCTTGAACTTCAGGAGTCAAACGTCGATGAGTCGACGAAGCCGGATGAGTTATAAGTGACTTGCTATCTCCTAGATTGTTGGAGATGTCTATAACGCGCAGTTTGTTCATAATGGCAAAAGCTTCTTCTTTTCCACCTTTAACTTCAAATCCAATCATGCTTCCGCCTTTGCCACTCATCTGCGACATTGCTAATTCATGATGGGGGTGGCTTTTGAGACCAGGATGACGCACTACTTCAATCTTTGAATGTCCGTCTAGAAATTCAGCTACTGCCTGCCCGTTGTCAGCCATAGCATTTACGCGCATATGAATGGTTTCCAAAGATTTCACGAGAACCCAAGCATTGAAAGCACTCATCGTTGGGCCTGTGTGGCGATTAAATGGAAGGAGATAATTTTTAAAGTAATCATCCGACCCAAGAATCGCACCACCAAGGACTCGCCCTTGTCCATCGATGTGCTTCGTCGTGGAATACATAACGACATCGGCGCCGAGCTCTAAAGGCTTTTGAAGGACCACTGAGGCCATCACGTTATCAACTACGACAGTTGCTCCAACCTTATGTGCAAGGTCGCTTACAAATTTAATATCGGTAATCTCAAGCATAGGATTGCTTGGCGTTTCAATGAAAACAGCTTTTGTTGGCTTTGAGAGCGCCTTCTTCCAACCTTCAAGGTCATCACTCTTAACGAGTTCAACAATGATGCCCCACTTTGGCAAAATTTCTGTAAGGACAACATGACATGAACTAAACATTGCAGCAGATGCAACAACACGATCTCCGGCTGAAACTAAACATGCGATTGACATGAACATTGCAGACATGCCCGAACTTGTGCCTAAGCACCGTTGTGCACCTTCAAGCGCCGCAAGTCTATTTTCGAACATAGAAACAGTCGGATTATGAAAGCGACTATAAAGAAAGTGATCTATGTCTTCAGCGAAAGAGGATTCCGCCTGTTCGGCTGAGGCGTAAGTAAAGCCACTATTCAGGAAAAGCGCTTCAGAAGTTTCTCCGAAACCAGTCCGAGTAAGCCCACCTCTCACTGAGAGGGTCTGAGGATCTAACTCCCATTCAGGATCAGGGCGATGGTTCGCACCTTGGTCTCCCCAGTAGTGATGAGTCATAAGCGGAGTCTATTGCAAACTATTTGCAACATAAATTCCGAACTAAGAGTTATGAGAAACTTGGCTCATGAGGAACCTAGTAACACTCGCAATCGTGTTACTCCTGAGTTCTCTCTACGGAGTTTGGTTTAGAAAGACTCGAGGCACGATGAAAGCTCATACAAATCCGGCTGTGACAGAGATCGAAATTGGCGAAAGCTTCGGAGCTCGCCTAACTCTTCTCCAATTTTCATCCGCTTTTTGCACTCCATGCCGTGCAACCCGCGCGCTCCTCAGTGACATTACAAAAGGTCTTCACGATGTGAAGCATGTTGATATAGATGCTGAGAGCCACCTTGATTTAGTCCGCAAACTAGATATTCGATCAACTCCGACCACATTGATTTTGGATAGCCGAGGAGTGGAAGTCGGTCGTGCCGTCGGCGCTCCAAAACGTGAACAAGTTGTTGATGCAATCACTCCAATGGATATCTGAAGAGTTAGCATCTGCAAGGAACTTGCAATTAGGTAATTCGGTTTAACTTTCTTAAACTTTGGCACATGACAACACAAGAAAAATCAGCATCACTTCCAGAACTCATTGATCCACGTGGTCCAAGAGTTACGGCATCAATTACTTTGCTAGTTCTTGTTAGTGCTTTTCTCACTCATTCAACTTTGCTCGTTGTCATTCAACTTATTCAATTCACTATTGGGGGTTTTGTTTCTCCCAAAAAAGCACCTTATGGAATTATCTACCGCAAACTTGTTCAGCCAAAACTTGGTGGAAGTTTCATTGGTGAAGATATCCGTGGTCCGCAGTTTGCTCAAAAAGTTGGTTTTCTTTTCGCCGCACTGGCAACCGTCGGGGCAATCACAAAAATCGATTTACTCTTTACAATTCCGGTGGTCTTTGCACTAGTTGCAGCCTTTTTAAATGCAGCGTTTGATTACTGCCTCGGATGCCAGATTTACCTGTTACTTCAGCGCGCAACTAAGCGCTAAGGCCGGTGTAAGGGTTAATCTTTAACCCATGACCTACGTTTACTTGGCGCTCTTGATATTCGCCATGAACTTGGCTCCTGCATTCGCGCCACCAACATGGTCTGTTTTAGTTCTATTTAAATTAAATTCTCATATCCCGGCAGTTCCTCTCGTTGCGATTGGAGCACTCGCTGCAGGTTCTGGAAGATATTGTTTGGCTAGAGCTACTGGACTGCTCAGAAACAGAATTTCAGCAAAACAGCGTGCAAATCTAGAAGCAGCTAGCGAAGTATTAAATAGGAAGACGTCCCATCACCTCCTTGGACTTCTCTTATTCGCACTCTCCCCAATTCCTTCAGCGCAGTTGTTTGAAGCCGCTGGCCTAATTGGAATGCGGCTCATTCCGCTTACTCTCGCCTTCTTTGCAGGGCGAATCGTGAGTTATTCGTTTTATGTTGCAGGAACTAGCACCCTTCAGAATCGCGGGCTTGGAGATCTAATTCAGAATTCTCTGACTTCTCCTTGGGGCATAGCAGTACAGGTATTTCTACTCTTCTGTCTATATCTAGTAATGAAAATTGATTGGCGAAAGTTTCTTAAGCGCTAACTTCATCCAATTTCGCCACGTGTGCGGGTGAAAGCTCCACAATCGGAAGTATCTCTTTCATTTGCTCAACGGTGCGCGCGCTAGCAATCGGAAGTGATCCGTGAGCTCGAAGCCACCCAAGAGCAACGGCTGAAAGTGTTGTATTAAGTTCGCTGGCAACTTTATCCAATTGCGCTAGCACTGCCCATCCTCGTTCATTTTGGTAATCGACAACGCCACCAGCTCGCGCAGATTCAACCGTAACGCCCCGGCGATACTTCCCCGTTAAGAATCCACGAGCAAGTCCGTAATACGGAAGTGAAGCTATTCCCAATTCCTTAAGAACTGGAGCAGGATCTTTTTCAAAAGTTTGACGATCCAATAAGTTATATTGGTTTTGCACTGCAACATATCTTGGGAGATTCTGAGCCTTGCTTATCGCTGCTGCCTCTTTTAAGCGATCTCCTGAGTAGTTAGACGCTCCGATGAGATGAACTTTTCCAGCAGCAATGATTTCCCCATAAGCCCCGAGTGTCTCTTCTAAAGGAATAGTGACGTCATCTTCATGCGAGTAATACAAATCAATATGATCGCTCTGCAAACGTCGAAGTGAATCGTCAATTGCAGCTTTAATATTATTTGAAGAGAGTCCAGGGCGTTTCGAAGACTTTGCTACTTTTGTGGCAATAACCATCTCGTGACGATTGCCGCGAGCTTTCATCCAATTACCAATAATTGTTTCGCTCTCACCGCCTTGATTGCCAGGCTTCCATTCGGAGTAAACATCCGCTGTGTCAATAAAGTTTCCGCCTGCTTCAAAATAGGCATCGAGAACTGCAAATGATTCTTCTTGGTTTGCAGACCAACCAAAGACATTTCCGCCTAAACACAGAGGAAATACAGAGAGGTTGGTATTAATGAGAGTTTGGCGTGAAGTCATAACTAAATATTATCTTCCTTAATCACAAAGTATGAACCGAGGGCGATACACAACCCCAAAATAGCTGGGATCAACATTGCCCAGCGAAGCGATATTAAATCAGCGGCGTAACCAATGGTGGGTGGACCTGCTAGAAATCCAAAGTATGCAATACCTGAAACCATTGCCATACCTTCTGAAGGGGCCATTCGATCTGAAAAGCGATGCTTAGCCATCGAACCTGCGATACTAAAAATCAACGGAAGAACGATTGAAGAACCGGCAGCGAGCAGAATCCAACCTGCGATGACTCCCCCAATTCCTCCAATAATAAGTCCGGCGGAGAGTCCAAAAGCCGAGAGCAAACCTCCAGCAATAATGAGTGACCGAGGGCCAAATCGTGAAGCGAGTCGATCTCCAAAGAGGCGACCAATCACCATCATGATGGAGAATCCAATAAATGGGATTGTTGAGATAAAAGGTGAGGCGTGGAATGCGCTTCGGCTTAGTACGCCGCCCCAGTCTCCGGCAGCACCTTCACCTACTTGCCCGCACATGACGATTAACCCGAGTGCCCAAAAAATTGCTGGTCGTTTTCTGCTTCGCTTCTTCTCAATTGGATGAATATCAATTTCATTTGGTAACCACCACGGCTTGAAAAGTAAAGCTGCAACGACTGCTGCGGTTGCAACGCCAAGAGTGTGCTGGAATATCGAAACTTTCCACTGAGAAAGCAGTCCGCCAGTAAATCCTCCAGCAAGGGCTCCTGCAGAGAATGTGGCGTGGAAAGTACTCATTAATCGTTTGCCCATTTCATGTTCCACGACAACTGCATGAGCGTTCATGGAAACATCTTGCGCTCCTAAAAAGAAGCCAAATAAGAACAAGGATGCGGATAGTTGCCATAGAGAGTGCGACATTCCTACTACTACTGTCGAGATCGCAAGCGAAATCGCTGCAGGAATTGCAACCCAAGCACTTCCGCGTTTGGCAGACAGTCGACCCGATGGCCCAAGACCAATCAAGAGACCAATAGAGGAACAAAATAGGGCTGTACCAAGTTGACCATCTCTGATGCCCAATATCTCTTTAAAATCTGGGATACGAGCAATAAATGCACCAACCAAGAATCCATTGGTAACAAATGCAACCGTTACAGCAACTCGAGCTTTATGCGCCAATTTAACTCCCCATATTTTCTCCAGAGCGTACGGGAGTAAAGCGCGGAATGGAAGCAGCCGCTAAGTTAAGGGCGTGAGCATTTTAAAAGAAGAAAGAATTCGTGAAGCCAAGTGGGGCTTGCGAATCTCGTTCTTCTTCATGGGAGTAACTGTTGCTGCCACTGCGGCTCGATTTGCTGAAATTAAGAATCACACACATTCTTCTGCCGCTGTATTTGGATACTGCTTAATGGTTGGAAATCTTGGATCCATAACGGGAAATCTACTCGGATCAAAATTTGTACGGCGTTTAGGTACTCGGCGCACTGCACAAACTGTTGTATTTGGCGTAGCTTCGTCGCAAATCGCTTACGGATTTCTCAATCAAATTTGGCAAATTCCGATAGTGGCATTTGTTGCTGGTCTGACATACGCAATCATGAATATTGCCTGTAATTCCCAAGGTTCAATGATTCAAGAACGAATGGGCCGATCCGTTTTTCCGTCTTTTCATGGGGCTTGGTCCATAGGCGCAGCAAGCGCTTCATTGGTTGCTGGACTGCTTGCAAAACATGTTTCAGTTGAATGGCATTTATTGGGCAATTCTCTTATTGGCTTATTCGGGTGCATAGCCGTTTCGAGAGCGTTATTGCCACGTGAAATTGACCGCCAAGATGTTGAACTCAATGCGGAAGTGAAACATGATGAGCGACTTCCTGCTCCGATCAATAAATACCTTTGGTGGGTTTCGATTGGTTCACTTCTAGCCATAATCAGTGAAGTATCTGTCGGCGATTGGTCTTCAATTTATCTCAAAGACGATTTACAAATTCCCCTTGGTCTTAACACTCTTGGTTATACATGCTTTGTGCTTGCACAAATAAGTGGGCGTTTCGCCGTTGGCAAACTCATCGATAAACATGGAATCCCGAAAGTAATCAAAATTGGTGGACTGCTTGGCGGATTTGGATATTTAGCAGGAATACTCTTCGCAAATACATTGCGCACAAGTCATCACTATCTTGCTCTCATCGTTATATGTATTGCATATTTTATATTAGGAATCGGCGTCTCCCCGATGCCGCCTTCGTATGCGTCGGTGGCAGGAAGCATCCCTGGAGTACCAACAGCTAGAGCACTTATGCGCTTAGGTCTCATCTCATCTGTTGGATTTCTCATTGGACGATTTATTATTTCTTCACTCGCAGGTTTATTTGGTCTTCCAATAGCCTTACTTTTCCCTGCCTGTGCGTTGATAGGAAGCGGTTTGCTTGCCAATCGCTTGAATACAAGTCATCTTAAGTAGAGAGCCAGTCCCACTCTTTATATAAGAAGGAGTAGCACTCGCACTTTCGTGCAACAGATTGTGCGTTGCGGGGGTAGCCTGCACATGGAGGCACAAAATGAGCAAAAAAATATTTGTAGCAATTTCACGGAATCATGCGCGGGTTTGGGCACATGGTCTGGAGCCACACACTAAGCCTGAAGTTATTGAGGAACCAGCGGTTAACGCTGAATATCAAACTATTCTCAACAAATTTTTTAATGGTCGCAACCGATCACTTCTGAGCCCAGCTTTTGCCGAACGAGTTCTCGCCCACGTGAAGGTGGCAGACGAGATTTATCTTGTTGGTGCCGGGAAAGGGAAAGCAAGCGCAGTTGGAAACTTTGTTAGTTACCTTCGCAAACAGCATCCAATGTATGCCGAAAGAGTACGCCGAATTGAGACCGTTGATTTAGAGAATCTGACAGAGGC
>CANCGX010000020.1 GCA_947377725.1 Actinomycetota bacterium | reverse complement strand
CCATCTGCATACCCAACTGCTTTGCTTTCCAAAATAATTGATGAGCACCGCACTATCTCCACCGCAGGATGACCAACGTGTTTCCCGGAAAAAACGCGTGGGAAGACTCGAATGAATTCTCTTACGGGGATTGGTTTTAAAACAAGAACGTCAAAAAGCCCATCGTGCAGGTTTGCTGAAGGGCAGACTTTCATTCCCCCACCATAACTCTGCCCGTTGGCAACAGCGACCAACATCGCGCCGGTCTCTCTTGCGACCCCATCAATCGTAACTTTGTAAGTTCTTGGAACAAAGAAAGGGAGCTCACGGGCGGTAGCAAATACATATTTAACCTTGCCTTTGAGAAATTTATAGGCGTTGGCGCGTTCATTCACGAGCGAATCAAAACCAGTGCTGAGGACCTGTCCAAACCAAATCTCTTTTTCCTCGTGTCGGATAAGACCCATGTCTACGTCAACTGGTTTTGAATTAACGAGCATTTCGACAATTGATTCCGGAGATAAGCCAATAGTGCCCACGGAACGTGCGAAGTCATTGCCAGTGCCCGCCGGGGCAACCAGTATTGGAATTCGGTATTTAATTGCGAGTGGAAAAAGTGAATGCGCTAAGCCATCGCCACCTACGCTGACAATCGCTGTAAATGGATCTTTAATGTGGATGCGCTCAAACGCTATGAGATTCTCAGCAGCACTCTTCTCTCGAATCTGCGTGTAGTGGAGTCCGGACTGCGAAAGTTCTCGAGAAATCCTTTCTCCAAGGCCCTTTCCCTTTCCACCGCCTGAAGTTGAATTGATCACGAGCGCAATATTCATGATTTCCTTATCTTCCAACCGTTATCGTGAAGTACTCCAATGAGAGCGGCTCCGAAGTAGAAAAACCACATAGGGATGGCAAGAAGAAGCATTGTGAATGGATCTCCGGTTGGAACAAAAACGGCAGAAAACACGGTAATGCCGAAGACGACGTATCGCCAGGGTTTCAACATAGATCGACCCGAAACGACGCCCATCAGGTTGAGAGCCAATAGGAAAACGGGAAGTTCAAAGGCGATGCCGAAGACAAGCAACAACTTCAAAACAAAAACCAGATACTCATCAAATCGAATGAGATTAGACAAACTTGTTGGAGTCAAACCCATGATCTGTTCGATTGCAATAGGTAGCAACCAGTAAGCAAACCAAACACCAGCGATGAAAAAGGGTGTTGCGAGGAAGAGAAACCCGAGCGAATACTTTCTCTCTTCTCTTTTCAAGGCAGGTGAAACGAATGCCCAGAGTTGGAATAGCCACATTGGTGCCGAAAGAATGATTCCAACGAAAATTGCCACACTAATTTTCAGATTTAATGGGCCGAGGACACCGTTCACATAAAGGGCGCCACAGCCTTGCGAAACTCCCGTTGCTTTAAGTCTTAGAGCACAAATGGGATGAGAGAGTTTCTCTACAATTCTGTCATAGAAAATCCAACCCACACTGGCGCCAACAAGGACTCCAAGTGCTGCTCGAAACATCCGCTTGCGCAACTCACGGAAATGTTCCAATAGCGGCATGCGTCCGCGCTCTGGTGTACTCATTTCTCCAGACACGATCGTGCTAGCCAAACTAAGCCGAGCTTAGTTTTGAGCTTCTTTTCCTGGCTTGCCTTCGTTGTCGTCTTTCATCTCAGTTTTGAATATCTTGAGAGATTTTGCAACAGACTTTGCTGAATCAGGAAGACGTTTAGCTCCAAACAAGACAACAAACACGAGTGCAACAACAATAATGTGCCACGGTCTTAACTCGCCCATTTAATCCCCCTACTGAATCAGATTTAACTCCGAAATCCTACCATTCATAAATTGGTCAGATCTGGCCGTAGTTACTCAAAACACGCTGATTAAGCAGCTGAAAATCCCGTGAGAGGTTCTCAGGAGAGAGTATCGAAACCGAGCCGTCAATCGCACTCAATGTGCGAAGCAACCAAGCGGTATTGGAAATCGACAATGTTAGATGGAGTTGATCTCCCAATTCTTGTGATGTTTCCACAATTTCATTATGCAATTCTATGAATTGAAGAGCGCCCTTAGGAATAAGTATTTGAACTTCTTGATCAACGTCCGCCACTGCTGAAACTGAAGGAAGAAGAACTTGCGATGACTTCGTCGCTGATTGAATCCTGTCCAATCTGAAATTTCTTTCAGATTGAGCGGTTGAACAAAAAGCTCTCAAATAATAATGTCCGGAGTTGATATACAACTTCTTTGGCGCTATCAACCGGTGAGTCAATTTCTCTGATGCTAGGCCGACATAATCTATCTCCATCGTAGCGCTCTCATTGAGACAGTCATCGATCAAGGGTTTCCAAGGAGACTGTTCAACTGTCTGCGAGCTATCAACGAGTGAGAGCGTTTCGATATCACCGAGCAATGCAAGCATCTTCTTTTCAAGATCTTCTATGATTACCATTACTGCTGGCTTCACTCCTTGTGATTTTAAGTTCTGAAGTCCAAGCACAATGCTAATAATTTCCACCTGTGTGAGCTTTCGCGGTCTGTCCAAATTTTGCGGATCGATAACAGATACGAAACCATCTTCAGTTGAGATATCAATTAGTTCAAGATGGCTATAGCCCGGCAGTCCGCACATGAAAACTATATTTAGAAGTTCGACCATTTCGGCCGATGGAACTGAAAATATTTCAGCCAATTCCTCGATCGAAATGGCGGGATGCTCAACAATGTAAGGAATCAGATCGAGAGCTTTGGAAGTACGTTCGATTGCACTGAGGCTCATGCGATTCGGCTTTCTATAAGCGAAACAATATGGCTCCGAAGCGAAGCAGGTTCTACTACTTCTACGTCATCCCCGTGCCAAAGAATTTCAGAAAGTGCCTCTTTCTCATATTGATAATCCTTAACCACAAGATCCCAATCCTCATCAAAAGCATTTATGATCGCTCCTGTTCGAAGTGAAAGACAAGCCTCTTTTCTCACTCTCAACACGACCCGAATTTGCTCATCGTCGACATTCCCAAACAGAGTGGTTTTCATTGCTTCATCTGTTGGCCTTTCAAAAGCGCGACTCTTCCCCTTTATCGCTATTTTGCTCATCCGTCGTACTTTGAAAGTTCTGATAACGCTTTTTGATCTATCCTCTCCGATGAGATACCAATCACCGCGAAAGAGAGAGAGCTTGTAGGGATTTACTTCACGTTCAGATGTTTCCATCGAACTGTAAGTGAAAGTCAGAACCCTTGACTCGGTAAGCGCTTGCCAGAGAACGTGAAGATCACCCACATTCCTATCGACAGGAACGATTGCGGTTTGCAGAGACGCAGCCGACGTTTCGACTCCGAGACTTTCCAATTTTCTTAAAGCCCGCTGTGCACCTTGACTAAAAAGTGCGTTTTGCCATGAGTTTGCTGCAACAGAGAGAACCCCAAGCTCCTGTGAGGTTAAATCCGGGACAGTCAGCGAATATTTGTCGGGCGAGATTCGATAACCAAGCTCATCTTCAAAAAGTGAATCGAGGGGCGCAACTTCGATTTCGATACCAAGTGAACGTAAATCATCCTTATCGCGCTCAAACATCCTCTCCATGGATTCAGTGGCTCCGGAATAACCCGCAACAGATTGAAAAATCTCCGCCTTCGTGATCAATCGTTTTGAGGCCAGAAGGGCCATGGTCAGATTGATGAGTCGTTCAGTCTTTAGATCCGGCACTGGATAACGATAAGGCTCCCCCACCTTTTGATATCCTTTCCCAATGAGAAATTCGGGTAAATTTTTTGGGATTGTTTTTGCCGTAACTATTGGTGGGACGCTGATTTCAGGTTGCACCACTGACGGCGGTCAAAAATCTACAGTGAAAGCAGGAGCTTCAACGATGACTACAGCCTCAAACCCCAGTATTCCGACTGTAACTGGAGCCGCAGGATCTGCTCCAACAATTTCAGCGCCTCAAGGTGCCGCACCAACAACGCTTCTGACTCAAGATGTAATTGTTGGCTCAGGTAAGGAAGCTCTCGCAACGTCAACTCTCACAGTTCATTACACCCTGATGGCATGGTCTACGGGCAAGGTCGTTGAATCATCCTGGTCTAGCGGTCAACCTGCGCAGTTTGCACTTGCTCAGGTTATTCCTGGTTGGCAGCAAGGTATTCCTGGGATGAAAGAAGGCGGACGTAGAGTGTTAGTGATTCCACCGGCACTTGCTTATGGATCAGCCGGCGGTGGTCCAATCGGGCCGAACGAAACTCTTGTTTTCGTTGTTGACTTAATTGGGGTTGCTTAAGTTAGTTAATTTTAAGCTTCATCTTCCGGTAGACCGTACGATCCCTTTGAAGGGCGTCGTCTACGGAGCGGAGCTATAACTCCCGGAGCTAAACGTCTGGCCATAATGAGAAAACCTGTGTGCCCAATCATGCGGTGTTGCGGTCTAACTGCCAATCCTTCGTGATGCCAGCCGCGTAGAAGAGTTTCAATACTCTCCGGTTCGGTAAATGCTTCAGACTTCTTGATTGTCTCCGCCATCTCAGAAAGTTGTGTCGTTGTAGCAACATAAGCAAGGAGAACTCCCCCGGCCTCCAAAACTGTGGCTGCCATTTCGACGCACTCCCATGGTGCCAACATATCTAGAACAACGCGATCATACTTTTCGTGAACTGCATCTTGAACTGAACCAAGTGTCAGCGACCAGTTTTCTGGAAGAGTTCCAAAATACATTTCAACGTTCTTCTTTGCAACAGTTGCAAATTCTTCTCTTCTTTCGAACGAATCAACTTTGCCTCGTTCTCCAACTGCTCTGATCAGCGAGATAGAAAGTGCTCCAGAACCTACGCCTGCTTCAAGAACGCGAACACCTGGTGCAATATCTGCAAAACCAAGAATGAAAGCGGCATCCTTTGGATAAACAATCGTTGCACCGCGAGGCATTGAAAGTACGAAATCTCCTAGAAGCGGTTTAAAAGCGAGGAACTTCATCCCTGCCGTTGTTTCTACAACTGAACCTTGTGGGGTGCCAACAACGTCGTTGTGAACTATCCAACCGCGATGTGTGTGGTATTCGCCATCCTCTTTGAGAGTAATAGTCTGCACTTTACCTTTTGGATCGGTCAGTTGGACTCGATCACCGAATTTAAAATTACTCATTACGAACTCCTCGCTACATATTCAGATGTGTACAAATCTTCAAGCTGAGAAAGTGAAACGTTCTCCAAGGAAGGCAAAACCCGAACTCGAGAACTCTCAGCCACAGTGACCAGATGCGGGATAGCAACAACAAAAGCGCCGCTTTGGGATGCAGCTCGGATACCTGTCAATGAGTCTTCTAGGACAAGGCAATGTGTAATGTCTACGCCTAATTTTTCTGCAGCCAAGAAATAACATGCCGGATCAGGCTTCGTAAATTGCACGTCGTCTCCAGACACTGCGACATCAAAGTAATCTGCAGGGAAACGGCTAAGTGTCGCTTCCATCATGGCAATCGGACTTGCGGTAACAAGACCAATCGGAATTCCTTCATCTTTCGACGCTGCAAGAAGTTCATGAGCACCAGGCATAAACTCAATCCCTTTTCTAAACTGAGAGATAACTCTTCTGACAAGCTCTTGATGGAAATAGTCAGGAGATTCTTTTTCGCCAGACAACTTCCACATATAGCTTCCTACCTTGGTCAAAGGTCCGCCTAAACAATATTTTTGATCTTCGGTCGTCCACTGATGTCCATATTCGGCCATCAACTCTGTCTCTCCGGTCATCCAATGTGGTTCGGAATTGATGAGCGTCCCATCCATGTCGAAGAGAATTGCTTCAAATCCTCTCTTCACTCGATTCTCAATTCGCATTGAAGTATTTGGCTTCAGGGTGCATTGTGACGATTGCAGAAGTCGACTGTTCTGGATGAAGTTGGAACTCCTCTGATAGCTCAACGCCAATTCGTGATGGTTCCAATAGTTCGCAGAGCTGCACCTGTTGTGAGAGATCAGGGCATGCTGGATAGCCAAATGAATATCGAGAGCCGCGATAGCCTTGATCCAAAATCTGATCTAAATCACCGGAGTCTTCTGAACCAAACCCTAGTTCACTTCTCATTCGTGCATGCCAATGCTCTGCCAGGGACTCTGTTAATTGAACAGATAATCCATGAAGTTCAAGGTATTCACGATAAAGGTTTGCTTTGAAAAGCTGAGCGGCAGCTTCACTCACAACTGAACCCATTGTTACCACATGGAAAGCAACCACATCTATTTCACCAGAATCTTTAGGACGGTAGAAGTCGCTTAAGCAAAGCCTGCGATCTCGAGATTGACGCGGGAATGTAAAACGCGTTCGCTCTCTGCCCTTCTCCGGTCCTTCGTGATGCAAAATAACCAGATCATTGCCTTCGCTGTAGCAAGGAAAATATCCGTAAACAACAGCGGCATTAAGCCAACCTTTAGATTGAACTTCATTGAGGAGAGCTCGAAGGCGGGGACGCCCTTCTTCTTCAACCATCTTCTCGTATTCACCGCGCGCACCTTTGAGGCCCCACTGACCCATGAACAGTGCTCGCTCATCCAACATTCCTGAGTAGTCACTTAGTGGAATTCCCTTGACAATTCGTGATCCAAAAAATGGAGCGCTTCCTAGGGGAACGGTTGTAGAAACATCTGAACGAACGGTATCAATCTCTTTTGGGAGATCACTTTGTCGAGGATTAGTTAATCGCTTTTTTAGCGGAGGTAAAACAGCTGATGGATCCCCCTTTTTGATTCCCATCAGTGTGTCCATCAATGTTAGACCCTCAAAAGCATCCTTCGCATATCGCACTGTTCCAGGAAAAGCGCCAGCTAGATCATCTTCTACAAAGGTTCTGGTGAGAGCTGCGCCGCCGAGAATAATCGGCCATTTATCGTTCAATCCTCGCGAGGTTATCTCTTCAAGATTGTCTTTCATAATCACAGTTGATTTAACCAATAGTCCTGACATACCAATTACATCAACGCTTTCTGAAGTTGCTGCGTCGATAATCTGATTAATTGTCTGTTTGATTCCAATGTTCACAGTTGTGTATCCGTTATTCGTAAGAATAATATCGACAAGGTTCTTTCCAATGTCGTGAACATCGCCTTTAACCGTGGCGAGCAAAATCTTGCCTTTACCCTCGGTATCAGCTTTTTCCATGTGCGGCTCCAAAAAAGCCACTGCTTCTTTCATTACTTCTGCACTCTGCAATACAAATGGTAGTTGCATATCGCCAGAGCCAAAGAGCTCCCCAACAACTTTCATTCCCGCGAGCAAATGATCGTTGATAATCAAGAGTGGGGTTAGTCCCGCCTCCATTGCAATCTGCAAATCATCCTCTAGCCCAACTTTTTCACCATCGATGATTCGACGTTGCAATCTTTCCTCAAGAGGAAGCGCTGCCAATTCCGCAGCCCTGCTTTGCTTTGTCGACTTCGCCTCTACACCTTCAAATAGTTGCAAAAACTTCTGTAGTGGATCGTAAGTACATATTCCAGATGAATCGAATTCCCTGCGGTCGTAAATGAGATCAAGGGCGACTTTAAGAATCTCAGAATCGATACGAGCTATCGGGGTAATTTTGGAAGGATGCACGATTGCAGAGTCCAAGCCGTTTTTGACAGCTTCGTGGAGGAAAACTGAATTAAGAACGATTCTAGCTGCTGGATTAATTCCAAAACTTATATTGCTAACCCCGAGAGTAGTTTGGACTTCTGGATATGCTTCCTTTAAATCCTTAATCGCTGCAAGCGTCTCAATGCCGTCTTTGCGCGTTTCTTCTTGTCCTGTTGCAATGGGGAAAGTCAGGCAGTCAATCAGAATATCTCCGACCTGTATGCCCCACTTTCCTGTGAGATCTTCAATCAAGCGTTTTGCTACTCTGAATTTCCACTCGCGAGTTCTCGCTTGACCCTCTTCGTCGATAGTCAAAGCTACGACTGCAGCTCCATGCTCTTTAACAATTGGCATGATTTTGGAATAACGGGAATTGGGGCCGTCGCCATCCTCAAAGTTAACTGAATTAATGACACATCGCCCGCCGAGTTGTTCCAAACCAGCTTGGATAACTGCTGCTTCGGTTGAATCCAAGACAATGGGAAGGGTTGATGTCGTTGCTAGACGTGATGCTATTTCTCGCATGTCTCTAACACCATCTCGGCCAACATAATCAACCGAGAGATCGAGCATATGTGCGCCATCTCGAATTTGATCCCTAGCAATTTCAACACATGTTTGCCAGTCATCTGCGAGCAAGGCATCCCTAAAAGCTCGTGAACCATTTGCGTTAGTGCGTTCACCAATTGCCATATAAGTTTTATCTTGTCTAAATGGAACGAACTGGTAGAGCGAAGACGCTCCCCGTTCAAAAGTTATTGAACGTTCGCGGGCGGAAAGAGATGAAACACTTTTCACTACTTCAGCAAGATGTTCTGGGGTCGTTCCGCAACAGCCGCCAATCAAACTCACGCCGTAACTATTCACGAACTCTTTCAAACTGTTAGCTAACTCGATCGGAGTGAGAGGGTAACTCGCTCCGTTTGGACCGAGAACTGGAAGACCTGCATTAGGCATTACAGAGATGCCAGAATGTGAATTCTGGCTCAAGTACCTTAGATGCTCAGACATCTCGGTTGGCCCGGTGGCGCAATTAAGACCAATAACATCCACGCCTAAAGCTGATATTGAGTTTAATGCAGCGCCGATCTCTGACCCCAAAAGCATTGTTCCTGTTGTTTCAACAGTGACTTGAGCGATCAAAACGACATCACGCCCGGCTTCAAGGATGGCTTTACGTGATCCATTAATTGCAGATTTCACTTGAAGCAAATCTTGCGAGGTTTCTACAAGAAGCGCATCTGCTCCCCCGTCAAGAAGACCTTTTGCGTTTAAGTAGTAAGCGTCTTTTAGAGCTTGGTAGGTAGTATGCCCAAGTGTTGGCAATTTCGTACCTGGACCAATAGAACCAAGAACGTATCTGGCGCGACCGTCAATTTCATATTCGTCGCAAATTTCACGCGCAATGCGCGCCCCAGCTAGAGAGAGCTCGTAAATGCGATCTTGAATATCGTATTCAGCAAGATTGGCCCAGTTAGCTCCGAAAGTATTGGTTTCAATAGCGTCAACGCCCACATCTAGATATTCAGAGTGCACCGACTTAACAATGTCAGGGCGCGAAATATTGAGAATCTCGTTGCAGCCTTCAAGTCCTTGAAAATCATCCATTGACGGATTCGCTGCTTGAAGCATCGTTCCCATAGCGCCGTCGGCCACGACAACGCGACTAGCTAAAGCATGCCGTAAGGATTCTCTATTCATAGAGAAGGTAGTTTACAGGGCTAATCCAAGCAGCGAATCTAACCCGCGAGCCACCAGACCTGCTTCATCAACGGATGGAGCGTTCTCTGAGGCTGTGCACCAATCTTCAATGGATTGAAGAGCCTTTTCAGTGTCCAGATTGTTAGCCAGTGCGTTGGAAATCTCACGCAATAAAGGAAGAGCTGGCGCAACTTCTGTTTTCGAGAGATTAACTCTAATTCGATCGACCTTATTTTGGGCGTTGAGCAAAAGCTCATTGCTCCACATGCGGTCTTCCGAGTAATGAGAACTCATCAGGGCAAAACGTATGACCATTGGATCGCATCCATCTTCAATCAACTTTGAGACGAATACGAGGTTGCCTTTTGACTTGCTCATTTTCTCGCCATCTAATCCAATCATTCCTGTATGAATGAAGCTGGCCGAAAATTCTCTGCCCGTCAATGCTTTAGCTTGAGCCGCGCTCATGAAATGATGCGGAAATATCAAGTCACTTCCCCCGCCTTGAATATCAATCAAGAATGAGGCATCTCCTAAACTCCGAGCAGAGTCAAGATAGTCAGCTCCAAGTAAATATCGGAGACTGATTACGCAGCATTCAATATGCCAACCTGGACGCCCGAATCCATGTTCACTCTTCCATCCCGGTTCATCATCTCGATTACCAATCCACAGCACAGGATCTAATGGGTGCTTCTTTCCCTCTCGAAGAGGGTCCCCGCCTCTGCTTGCAAATACAGCAACTGCTTCATCAACGGAAATCGGAAGTGAGTCCAGAAAGGAACTTACGTCAAAATAGAGATCTTTACCGAGTTCATAAACGAATCCATTAACTTTCAATCTAGAGATTGCGCTTTCAACTAGATCCATTGCTGATGTAGCTGGGACAAAAGATTGAGGGGGAATTATATGAAGCGCGCTCATATCAGACTGAAAGAGTTGAACTTGAGTGAGGGCGAGCGATTTCCAATCCACGCTATCTCTTTGGGCTCTTTCAAGAAGCGGTTCGTCGATATCGGTGATGTTCTCGGCAAATTTAACGGTGGAACCTTGCAATCGTAAGTAGCGATTTATTAAGTCAAAAGTTAGATAAGTAGCTGCGTGTCCTAAATGAGTAGCATCGTATGGAGTTATCCCACACACATACATCTTCGTCTCTGCACTTTGATACGTCGTTTCCCCAAATGGAGTTTGCAAAACGAGAGGCGCAATCTCAATCGGAAGCTGAGGGAGATAAATACTTGGCCACGGTGATATGTTCATTGACACTTAGCCTATCTAATCTTCCTTAAAATGGCGGCCAAGGGACGGCTGGCCAGTCAGGTGATGGATAAGGGAATGTGTCTGCATCTTGCAGGTTTGATACCCGAGAAATAGTCGCTTCAATTTCACGATCAGTGATGAGTCCATTCACATCCGATGACTCAAAAATCTCAAGGAATTTCTTCAAAAGATCCCGCTCTATCTCCGAGAACTCTTTGCCTGCCCATTGCCATAGGACTGTTCGAAGCTTATTCTCAGAATTAAAAGTTACACCGTGATCAATTGCGTAGATGTGATCGGGCGAGACTGCAAGCAGGTGACCAAATTTGCGGTCTCCGTTATTGATCAGTAAATCATAGAAAGCAATTTTGCGTATTGAATCGCTATCAGTTTGCGCGAGTTCAACGATATCAATTTCAGGATCTTCCTCTATCCACTCTTGAACAATTCCAGACCCATAAGGGCCATCTCGAAATACAGTTCTAGGTACAACTCCTAATCCAAGCATTTCACTTACGTGATAGGCCGCATATTCGCGACTAGCAAGGTTGCCATCTGGAAAATCCCAAAGCGGTCTCTCCCCCGCTACCGGTTTGTACACAACTTTGGAATCAGCTATCTCCGCCAGAAGAGTTGCATTCGATGCATCGGCTATTCGACCGATGACTGTGATCTCTCCTGAGGTAAGCCACGTCGAGTCAGAAACCACTAACGTCGATATCCATTAGCTCTTGGGCACAAATGCCCATCCGGATTCAGTGGAATTCCACAGAATGGACACGGTATTCGCCCTGCAGAAACGACGCTCGTCGCACGTTCGCAGAACCCTCGAACTTGTGGAATGCTCAAACTGATCTTCAACAAATCGGGTGTTTCTTCATCGGAGTCTTCATCGCCCTCTTCAACCAATTCAGAGAAATCTTCCTCTGACATCGCTTGAATTTGTAAATCTATATTCTGATTTCCTTGTTCGTAGGAAATTGCTATTACTCCTGCTTTAAAATCCTCGGTTATCGGATACTCAAGCTGTCCATCGTCGCGTATTCCCGGTTGATTCAGAATATCTAGATTCGCCAATTTATTTCGACGCAGCTCACGAATCATCAATTGCAGCCTCTCCACAAGTGCCTGAACTTGTGACTTTTCGATAGCTATGCAATTCGATGAAGATTCTGAAATTATTTGCAAGAAGAAAGCCCGATCGCCTGGTTCCCCAACGGTCCCAACGATAAATCGAAGAGGCTTGGAGTGGCGGTAAACAATTCTGCTCACTTTTTACCTGCCCCTCCACCGAGAACTGAGCCCGAATGGGAAGCAAGGGAGCTGGTGGAATTTACCTTTTGGACTGAGACTCTGCCATTGTGGAAACGAATGGAACTTATCGAAGCTGGATCCACTGTAATTCTTTGGAACTCGTCGAGATGAGCACCTAAATAGTGGTTGAGGATCACACGAATAACGTCGCCGTGTGAGACCACCAAATGATTCCCTGGGACGTTAGAGATGTTTTCAATAGCGACTATTGCTCTGTGCTGCAATTCGAGAAAGCTCTCTCCCTGTGGAAAGGTTACATTTGAAGGTCGAGCTTGAATTTCTTTCCACAAACCTCGTCGGGAGAGAAAGGAGAGTTTCTTTCCTGTCCAATCTCCATAATTCATTTCAATGACGGAGTCGTTTATCCGAGTAGCCATAGATGGTTTCTGCTTTAAGAAAGGTTCAACCGTTTCCTGACACCGTTGAAGAGGACTGAGGTGGATCTCCATCAGATTGAGTTGCTCTAGATATTGAACCAAGTCTTCTGCCTGCGCCTTACCTTTGGTCGATAGAGAAATTCCGCTGGCTTGACCGGCCAAAATGCCTCTCTCGTTGGCAACAGAATGTGCATGTCTCAACAAGTACACCGTTGATGCAGCCTTTGCGCGGAGAGTCATATGGCTAGGTTACCGATAGTTTCGGAGTCTTGTTGCTAGTGTCCGAACCGTGAAGATGAGAAAACTTGGTTCCAGCGGTTTGGAAGTCTCGCGCCTTGGCCTTGGCACGATGACCTGGGGCCGAGATACCGACGAGCACGAGGCTGCTGTTCAATTGCGTGCGTATTTAGATGCAGGTGGCAATCTCATAGACACTGCCGCTGTTTACGCTGATGGTGATAGCGAGCGAGTTATAGGTGGATTTCTGGGCAGCCTAGTTAACCGTGAAGAAGTGCTCATAGCTTCGAAAGCTGGCATCTCCTTCAAGTCGGGAGAACGCAAGGTGCTCAATTCTCGTCTGAGTTTGATTGAAGATCTCGATAAATCCTTGCAAAGGCTTGGTGTTGATTACCTGGATCTCTGGCAAGTTCACGCCTGGGATGAAACCACGCCGATTGAAGAGACGCTTTCAGCACTGGATTATGCAATTCACAGTGGAAAAGTTCGCTATGTAGGAGTTTCGAACTTTGCGGGTTGGCAACTGTCACGTGCGCAAACTATGCAAAATCCTCTCTTCGGTAAAGCGCCAATCACTTCCATGCAAGCGGAATATTCACTTCTCAACAGAGTTGTCGAACGAGAGATACTCCCAGCTTCGGAAAATCTCGGAGTGGGATTCTTGGCGTGGTCACCTCTGGGTCGCGGTGTTCTCACAGGTAAATACAGAAATGGAACGCCTTCCGATTCTCGCGGTGCGAGCCCGCACTTTGCTGCATTTGTTTCGCCGTATCTTGATGCACGATCTCGTGCAATCGTCGACGCAGTATGTGTTGCAGCCGAAGGCCTTGGTTTTTCACCTCTGGAAGTTTCACTTTCGTGGGTTCGCGATGCTCCCGGGGTTACTTCTTCAATAATTGGAGCACGAACTGGTGCTCAGTTGCGAGGAGTTCTCACGGTAGAAGAGATTGAATTGCCTCTACCTGTTCGCCAAGCGTTGGATGAAATATCCCGCATCTCTGAATAAAGTGTTTCGCAGTTTTTAACAATTCTCTAAGAAACGCTGCAGTGTGCGCACGCCAAATTTCAAACCATCCACGGGGACTCTTTCGTCCACGCCGTGAAAAAGTGCGAAGAAATCTAGATCTGGCGGAAGTTTCAATGGACTAAATCCATAACCAATAATTCCCAAATCCGAGAGTGCTTTGTTATCAGTGCCGCCGCTCATTACATACGGAACGGGTATTCCCTCTGGATCTTCTTCGTGAAGTGCATCGCACATTGCTTGGACCAAAGGACCATCAAAGTCCACTTCTAGTGCTTTGTCGCGAACTAGCATTTCAACTGTTGCATCCTCGCCAGCAAGCTGACGAACTGTTTCAAGGAGTTCATCTTCATAACCAGGAAGGAAGCGACCATCAACCACAGCGGAAGCTAGTTGTGGAATCACATTGGCTTTGTAACCTGCTTCTAACATCGTTGGATTAGAGGTGTTTTGCACCGTTGCGCCCATCATCCGGGCTGCTCCCCCAATGTGTTTTTGTAGAGGACGAGGATTGCTAGCTTCGTATTTCTCACCAGTTAATTCAGCTATCTTGCCCCAAAATTTTGCACCTGTTTTTGTTTCGCGAACCGGCCACTCGTGTTGTCCAATTCGGGCAATAGCGCGTGTGAGTTTTGTAAGCGGGTTATCTCTATTTATGAATGAGCCATGACCCGCCGTACCTGTTGCGGTCAATTTCATCCATGCAAGACCTTTCTCTGCAGTTTGCACCCAATACAATCGATGGCCACCGGTTATTGTGACCGAGAACCCGCCCACTTCAGATATTGCTTCTGTGTAACCTTCAAAGATTTCTGGGCGATTCTTAATCATCCATCTAGAACCGTAGAGGCCACCCGCTTCTTCATCGGCGAAGAAAATCAAGAGAATATCTCTTGGTGGAACAAAACCTGTCGCCTTCCAAGCTCTCACTAAAGCAATAAATTGTGCGCAGCCATCCTTCATATCTACTGCGCCTCTACCCCAAATGAAATCGTCTTTGATCTCGCCTGACCATGGATCAACGCTCCAGTCCTTTGGATCGGCCGGCACTGTGTCGATATGCCCATGAACTATGAGTCCTGCACGATTCACATCTAATCCTGGAATTCTTGCCACAACACTTACTCGATTTTCTCCAGCAACTATGAATTCACTTTCTATTCCTACTTCAGCAAGTTGGGCGGCTACATATTCAGCGACAGCCTTCTCATCACCCTTACCTTCGCCAAAATTGACGCTAGGAATGCGAATCATCTCTTGAAGGATGCGTACGCAGTCTTCCTCCATTGCCGATATCTGGGCAGGAGACATATGTTGTGGTTTGCTCATAAGCCTATCTTGCCACTTCTATTACGCTATTCGACAGTAGGGCCACTAGAACGAGCGTAGGAACTTCCCAATTTCGGCATGCTCCAATATCTTGGTATCTTTCTTCCCTTGTCCGGGTGGCGGAATTGGCAGACGCGCTAGCTTGAGGTGTTAGTTCCCGCAAGGGATTAGGGGTTCAAGTCCCCTCTCGGACACCAACTTCTTTGGCCTTTATGAAGGGCCAGGCATTGCAGTCGCGTGTGATTACGAGTGAATCTGCGTGAATCAGAATGGAACTAATCTTTTTAAAATGATGGCAAGATACCCACGTGGCTGAACTGATCTATTACTGCGGAACGATGGATTCCGGAAAATCCACTCTGGCGCTACAGACCGCTTATAACCATCAAAGCCGTGGCAGAAAAGGTCTCATCTTTACCAATAAAGATCGTGGTGGACGCGGCGTTATAACGAGTCGCCTTGGATTGAAAAGCGATGCAATTGAAGTAGATCCTGACCTTGATCTCCACCGCCTTGTTGTAGACAAACTTTCACAAGGAGAGCGTATAGATTTCATCATCAGTGATGAGACGCAGTTTTTCGAGCCGAAACATATTGAACAGTTAGCGCTCGTTGTAGATGGACTAGGCATAGACGTTTTTGCATTTGGGATTTTGACGGATTTTCGGACAACCCTATTTCCTGGTTCAGCGCGATTAGTAGAGCTTGCTGACCGAGTACTCACACTTCAAGTAGAGGCTTTATGTTGGTGCGGAGCTCGAGCCACACACAACGCGCGAGTTCAAAATGGTGAGATGATCACCGTTGGAGAACAAGTTGTTGTTGGTGATACTCGTACTGATCATGAGGTTTCTTATGAAGTATTGTGCCGACGTCACCACATGCGAAAAGTTACGTCCCGCGCTGCCAAACCAGCCGATAATCAACCACTTCCGTTCCAAAATTAACTAGTCACCAATCGCAAGACAACAACAGGAGAGAACAATGGGCATCACAACTAAAGGTTACGCCGCGCTGGAAGTAAAAAATGATTTGGTGCCATTCGTCTTTGAACGACGAGATCTACGTGAAGGAGATATCTCTCTTGACGTCCTTTTTGCTGGTATTTGCCATTCAGATATTCACACTGTCTCAGCCGAATGGGGTTCAGTACTAACGCCACTTGTGCCGGGTCATGAAGTCGTGGGTACGGTAACGGGAGTTGGAGCTGGCGTAACAAAATTCAAAGTTGGCGATCTCGTTGGTGTTGGAGTGTTTGTTGACAGTTGCAAAGAGTGCGAAAACTGCAAGCGCGGTCTTCAAAATTACTGCGTCAACGGCATGACAGGGACCTATAACGGATATGAACGTGACGGGGTTACTCCTGCACATGGCGGATATTCAAATATTTTTGTAATCGATCAAAATTACGCAGTTCACGTTCCTAAGAATCTTAATCTTGAGGGTGTTGCACCACTTATGTGTGCTGGAATCACTCTGTACTCCCCATTAAAGAATTGGAAAGCCGGACCAGGCAAGAAAGTTGGCGTCATTGGTCTTGGTGGATTGGGTCACATGGGCGTGAAGTTCGCGGCAGCTCTCGGTGCT
>CANCGX010000019.1 GCA_947377725.1 Actinomycetota bacterium | reverse complement strand
CGGCATTAAGAAAATCTCCAGGCCCAAATCCGAAATTACTCATTCCCAACCTTTCGTTGTAGAACCTTTTCAAAACCGGGAAACGCTCTTTTCCTCATGGTGATGGTAACAACCGAAGCATGGAGAATCATTCCCAGGGGATAGACTTCATCCATGCTAAAAATTGCAGCAATTCACAACTTGGCCCGCGGCATCCATGCCAGCCCTTCGGCCACAGCTGCACTTGCCTGGTGGATAGTCCCCATTCTGGCTGTACTCGGAGCAATTATTTATGTGGTCTGGGTTTCCAAGTTCAAGTCTGGCTACGAGAATGAAACGCATCGGTCAGTCGGGAAATTTAACGCCTTCCAAGCCAGCTTTAAGGATTCTGAAGGCAAATCCACGTAGGTTCCGACCGAGCAGGACTCCATTAAGGTTGCCCTATGAGTTCATTTCAGTTTCCCGGTAATCCCTTTTCTCAAAATCAAGGCACAGGGCGTCCTGGCCGAAAGATAGGACCTGCCGGTCTGACGGCAATCGCTGTTGCTGTTCTTGCGGTGATTTTCTTATCGCTGAGTACTTTTTATGCGGATCTACTCTGGTTCCGGTCGGTTTCATTTACTGAAGTCTGGAAAACAACTCTCGTAACCAAAATTGAACTTTTCATTCTCTTTGGTCTGATTAGCTCACTCTTCATAACAGCATTTGTGATTGTCGCCTACCGCACGCGACCTGTATACGCGCCAGTTGATATCGATAATCTCGAAAGATATCGCGGGCAGATAGAACCAATTCGCAAAACTGTTATTGCTGCAATTGCTCTAGGCCTTTTCTACTTCTCAGGAAGCTCTGGAAGTCGCCTATGGCAGATTTGGTTGCAATTCAAGAACTCGACATTGTTCGGCGTTAAAGATCCACAATTTGGCAAAGATATTTCTTTCTATGCATTTAAGTTGCCAATGTATCAAGCGCTACTTTCATGGGCCATTTCAATCGTTGTGCTTACACTTCTGATCTCTGCTGGAGTTCACTACTTGTATGGCGGAATTCGCCCTCAAGTCCGCGAAGATCGCACAACAGTTGCTGCTCGTGTGCAACTCTCAGTTTTGCTTGGCGCTCTGGTTTTACTTAAGGCAGTGGCTTATTGGTTAGATCGCTACAACCTTGCGCTGAAGCAAGGCAAACTCATCACTGGACTTGCTTATACGGATGTCAACGCAACCTTGCCCGCTAAGGCAATTCTTGCTGGCATTGCCGTTGTCTGCGCTTTGCTATTTTTTGCAAATATCGTTCGACGTTCGTGGGTATTGCCTGCAGCAGGTACTGCGCTACTAGGAATATCTTCACTTCTCATCGCTGGAATCTATCCATCCTTCATCCAGCAATTCACTGTGAAGCCAAGTGAGTCCTCGAAGGAAGCTCCTTATATCCAACGAAACATTGATGCGACCCGAGCTGCATATGATCTCAGTAGTGTCACCGTTCAGGATTACCAGGCAGTTAGTTCAACAGCTGCAGGTCAGCTTGCAAATGATGCCTCAACAATTTCAAATATTCGATTAATTGACCCTAACGTTGTATCAGCAACTTTCCGCCAGCTTCAACAAATCAAGCCGTATTACACTTTCCCGGATTCGCTAGACGTAGATCGTTATAACGTAAATGGCAAAAGTCGTGACACGATTGTCGCTGTCAGAGAGTTAAATATTGCAGGCAATCCAGTTCGAAATTGGATTAACGATCACCTCGTTTATACCCACGGTTTTGGATTTGTCGGCGCATATGCAAATACTGTCGACGCGGACGGCAAGCCAAATTTCAGCGTAGGAAATATTCCTCCAACTAATGGGCTGGGCAAATTCGAACCTCGAATTTATTTCGGCGAGAATGTCCCGGATTATTCAATTATTGGTGGAGCTAAATCTTCTTCTCCAACGGAACTTGATTATCCAGATGACACATCATCGAATGGTCAAAAGAACTATACGTACACCGGTACTGGTGGCGTGCCTATGGGCTCAATGCTCACACGTATTCTTTTTGCTGTTAAATACAAGGAACAGAGAATTGTTCTTTCAAATCTGATTAACTCAGATTCCAAAATTCTCTTCAACCGCGATCCAAGTGTTCGTGTACAAAAAGTAGCCCCTTGGTTGACGCTAGATGGAAACCCTTATCCTGCAATCGTTAATGGCAAAGTGCTATGGATAATCGATGGATACACAACAAGTGCGGGCTATCCATATTCCAAGTTCACGAATCTTGCAACGGCGACGAGCAACTCGGTTACCGCTGCGACGACATCCGTTGCCGCTCTCGCAGATAAGAATGTGAACTACATTCGTAACAGCGTTAAGGCAACTGTTGACGCGTACGACGGAACAGTCACCCTTTATCAATGGGATACCAAGGATCCAGTTCTTCAAACATGGACAAAGGCATTTCCTGGAACTGTGAAACCTAAGAGCGCAATATCGAGTGCATTGTTGCAACATATTCGCTACCCAGCAGATATATTCGAAGTTCAGCGTGAAGTACTCGGTACGTACCACGTGACAACAGCTGGTGCGTTTTACGGCGGACAGGATTTCTGGCGCATTCCAAGTGACCCATCTTCTCTCGGCGCCAATGCCGGTGCTCAACCTCCGCTCTATCAAACTATGAAATTGCCTGGAGGCAAGACTCAGGACTTCTCACTCTCGACCGCTTTTGTTCCTCGAGGCGGACGCCAAAATCTCACAGCTCTCGCAGTCGTGAATTCTGATGCAGGTCCAAATTACGGAAAAATGACTGTTCTGCAGTTACCTCGTTCTACAAATATTCCAGGTCCATCGCAGGTTGCTTCAAACTTTGAAGCGAAGCCGGATGTTGCTGCCGCACTTTCCTTGTTGCGACAAGGCGGTTCTGACGTAGTGCTTGGCAACTTGCTGACACTTCCAGTTGGCAGTGGTTTGCTTTACGTACAACCTGTTTATGTTAAAGCGACTGCAAACTCTTCTGCATATCCACTTCTTCAAAAAGTTTTGGTTTCATTTGGAGATCAAATCGGATTTGATAACAATTTGAAGTCGGCACTTGATCAGGTCTTTGGTGGAAATTCGGGTACAACTCTGAACAACACTGGATCAACATCGTCTTCAACAACAGTGACTCCAAACCTTTCAAGTTCTGTTAAGGCAGCACTTGCAGCGGCGCAATCAGCGCTAAAGGATTCACAGAGCGCTCTGAAGAGTGGAGATTTTGCTGCGTACGGCAAAGCACAAGATCGCTTGAAATCAGCCATCAGTGATGCCATCAAGGCCCAAGCTGCCGGTAAATAGAAGCAATTCAATCGATACGGTTGAATCCTGCTTGAATTTTACTTATGTAGTGGAATCAAACTAAGATTCCACTACCGACGCGGGGTGGAGCAGCTCGGTAGCTCGCTGGGCTCATAACCCAGAGGTCATAGGTTCAAATCCTGTCCCCGCTACTATGAACGTAACGACAATCATCGACCCCTCTTCTGGGGTCCTGGTCTCAAGCGTCGTCAATAAATCTATCGCTTCGATTTCCCATTCTTGGCAGCTATCTGGCGCCGCACACGTAGTTCTGACCGGTGGACGTACTGGTCTTCAGATTGCTCAAACCCTAGATACTGAATTATTTAGACTAACCAACTCACAAAAATTCGCTCAAGTTCCCGAGCTTCACATTTGGTTCAGCGACGAGCGATTTACCGATCTTTCAGATCCTGAACGAACCGACACAAAACTCATCGCAGCGTTTGAGAAGTGTCTTAACGAAAATAAAGTTGTTATCAACTTTCATCGCGTTGCATCGCCTGCGGATATGTCTTTGGAGAGTGCCGCTGATTTGTATGCAAAGGACCTTGATGAATCTGTGGGACCGGATCACTTTGATGCGGTACTGCTCAGTATGGGTGAGGATGGCCACATCGCCTCGCTATTTCCAGGGCTAAGTACGACCGCGCATTCAACGAAATCGGCCGTGCCAGTAGATAATTCTCCTAAGCCACCTGCAGACCGTGTCAGTATCAGTGTTGATCGGCTTGCACGAGCGAATGCGATTTATATCTTTGCCCTAGGCGAAGGTAAGCGTGAGGCGCTCGTAGATTTCGTTTCTAATAACCGTGGGCCAGTCAGCCTGTTGGTGGAAGCGGAGAAATTTGGCCAGTTGTTCATCGCAACTGATCTAAAAATTTAGTTTTAGTCAGCATCGGTATTTTAGGGTTCAACAGTAGAACGAAGCGGAGAAAAGTATGAGTGCACAACTGCAATTCACAATGGTCGGCCTTGGTCGTATGGGTGCAAATATTGCTCGTCGTATCCAGAAGCACATCGATCCATCAACTCCTGTTTCGATCTCCGTCTTTGACGTTAATGCAGAGACCGTAAAGAGTGTTGCTGCTGAAGGATTCATTGGGCTTTCATCACTTTCTGAGTTGGCTCAATACAACAACGATGCAAACCCACAAATTGTTTGGGTAATGGTTCCCGCAGAAGTAACCAAAGAGACAATCAAAAAGATTTCTGAGCATCTTGCGCCAGGTTCCACCATTATTGATGGAGGAAATACTTTTTACCGTGACGATATTACGAATGCTGATTGGCTTGCAGAGAAGAAGATCAACTTTGTTGATGTTGGAACATCAGGTGGCGTTTACGGTCTAGATCGTGGATATAGCTTGATGATCGGTGGAGATAAAGCTGTTGTAGAACGCCTTAACCCAATCTTTAAAGCACTTGCTCCCGGAATCGAATCTGCAGAACGCACACTTGGTAAAGATGGAACACCATCACAAGCTGAGTATGGTTTCTATCACTGCGGACCTGTAGGTGCCGGTCACTTTGTGAAGATGGTTCACAACGGCATTGAATATGGTGCAATGGCTGCATATGCAGAAGGTTTGAACTTATTGCATGCTGCAGGAGATGGCATCAAGCACCCAACATCTGTTGGAAACCACAACGAGACCAAGTACGACCTCGACATGACAGAAATTACTGAAGTATGGCGTCGTGGATCTGTTGTTGCATCGTGGCTGCTCGATCTCACTGCAATCGCATTTAATGAGGATCCAAACCTTGATGGATATGAAGGTTCTGTATCGGATTCTGGTGAAGGCCGTTGGACTGTTCAGACCGCAATCGATGCGGGAACGCCAGCAAATGTGTTGAGCGCCTCACTCATGGATCGCTTTTCTTCCCGCGGGAATGGTTTGTACGGAAATAAGGTTCTCTCTGCAATGAGAAAGAAATTTGGCGGACACGTAGAAATGAAGAAAAAAACTAATTGATGAATCCAAGAGTTGTGCTCAAGCGTCCGGCAGATGTTCTGGTTATGTTCGGCGCCACCGGAGATTTAGCAAAAAAGAAATTGTTTCCGGCGCTTTACAACATGGCAAAGAGTGGTTTTCTCAACGTTCCTGTCTATGGAGTTGCTTCATCGAAATGGGATCACCAGCAATTCATGCAACATGCAATGGAAGGCGTACGCACTGCAGTTAAAGATCCAGATCCTGCCGTACTAGAGAAATTAGATTCTCATCTAGATTTAATTGTGGGAGATTACAAATCTCCAGAACTTTATGAGGAACTTGCAAGAGTCCTTAAAGATAAAGAGAAGCCGGTTATTTATCTGGCGATTCCACCCGCAGCCTTTGAAAATGTAACTCAAGGCTTGGCAAGAGTTGGATTAACGGGACGTTGCCGATTAGTCGTAGAAAAACCATTCGGGCGTGATCTTGAATCCGCAGAACATCTTCAAAAAGTTTTAGAGGCAGTATTGCCCGAGAAGCGAATTTATAGAATTGATCACTATCTCGGCAAAGAATCTGTTGAAGATATTCTGATTTTCCGCTTTGCAAATTCAATCTGGGAACCACTTTGGAATCGAAGATATATAAATAGCATTCAAATCACCATGGCTGAAGATTTTGGTATCGAAGGTCGCGGCGCTTTTTATGATGGTGTGGGTGCGATTCGGGACGTGCTTCAGAATCACCTTCTCCAGGTTTTGGCGCTTATTGCTATGGAGCCGCCGGCAGATATGTCTCCTGAATCCATGGAAATGGAGAAGCTCAAGGTTTTCCGTGCTATTTCTGAATTGAAGCCTGAAGAAATTGTTCGAGGACAATACGTAGGTTATTTAGATGAACCCGGCGTTGCAGAACATTCTCAGACTGAAACTTTTGTTGCAGCGAAAGTTCATGTTGATTCATGGCGTTGGGCTGGCGTTCCCTTCATCATTCGTACTGGAAAAGCTCTTGCTGAAACAACTCTGGAAGTTATTGTTGAATTTAAGCAACCCCCAAGAATGCTTTTCGCTGAAACACAAGAAGCATCTCCGAATATTTTGCGCTTTCGTTTAGGCAAGAAAGATGGCGTAGATATTGAGCTGATGGCCAAAGCGCCTGGCGATCACTTATCGACTATTCCCGTCCAATTGAATGTCGAATTCAGCGCTGCACTTGGTGAGCGACAAGAAGCTTACGAACGACTCATAAGAGCTGCCATGATGGGTGACCACATGCGATTTACTCGCATCGATTCTGTTCTTGAAACGTGGAGAATTGTTAAAGATGTGCTGAATAATGAAGCACAGGTTCACCCGTATTTTGTAGGCACATGGGGTCCTGACGATGCTGCTGAGCTTGCTGGTGGAGAGTGGATTGATCTTTAGAGTTATTTCATCTCTCGTTTAATAACGAGTGCAGCGTAAGCGATTCCATCAATCGCAGCTAAGTGAAGTGTCGAATCCACCGGAAGGTCTTGATTTACCATTCTTGCAATATCTGGATGTAGATCAGTAGTGGCGCGACGAACGTAATTTGCTCCACCAATCAATACTCTACGGTCAATCGGAAATTGAGTGTGATCACCAGAGTTATCTCTTACGACGGCCGCATACCCTCGTTCAGTGTTGTGACTGTATCCGGTTGATAAAAAATCAAAAGGAGCCTTCATCTCATCGATAATGAGATTATTTACTTTAGTACCTTGGTTTTTTAAGACTGCAGTTATGCATGATCGAATAACGGCTTCGTCGAGGACTGTGCCACTCACTTTGCCAAGCGGTGCAGGAATTATCGCAAGTTCTGCAATTGAAAAATGTTCGCTTAAAGCTGGAATATTTTTGCGACTTGAGGAAGTTCCTGAAGTTCCGCTTTTGCTTTTTCTCCCGAAGATTCTTGAAAAAAGTCCCATCAACTTCCCCTATTCAGAGATTTTCGAATTAAGGGATGAGATGAAGTTGGCATGTAGCTTTCCATTACTTGAAACACCGCTACGACCATGGGGTCCATCAACACCATCAATATTTGAAAAAGCTCCGCCTGCTTCGCGAACGATTATGTCGAGAGGAGCCATATCCCAAAGGGCTAGAACAGGTTCAACAGCTATATCTGCAGCGCCTTCTGCCACCAACATATGTGACCAAAAATCACCGATGCCTCTTGTCCGCCACACTTTCTCTTGGAGAGCAAGGAAAGCGCTCTTGCGAGTACCCCAGCCAACTAGGTCGCTGTATATCAGTTGCGCATCTTCTATTTTAGAGACACCAGAAACACGAATTCTTTGGGCAACATTGCCGTTCGCGGAAAGGTACGCACCATGACCTTCAGCTGCGCTCCAACGACGAGCAAGCGCAGGGGAGGAGACAACGCCCACTACAACTTTATGGTTGGGATCGATAAGTGCAATAAGAGTGGCCCAAACAGGAATGCCTCGCACAAAATTCTTTGTACCATCAATTGGGTCGATAACCCAGTAATACTTACCGCTCGTATCACTCGTTGGATCCGGTGCGCCGTATTCTTCACCTATTACTAAATCATCAGGACGTGATTGAGAAATTAATTCACGAATTTTTCTCTCTGTAGCCTTATCAGCATCTGTTACTGGGGTCGTGTCGGGCTTTGTTTCGATAACCAAATCATCTGATTGAAATCGGTCAAGAGTTATGGCATCTGCTGCGTCGGCCATGAGATGAGCCAGAGCTAGGTCGGCTTGAAAGTCGCGAGTCACGGGAGAAGGTTACCGCTCACTGAGCAAGCCGCGCAGATTCACTAAGCGAGCCTTAGATTCATCAGTAAATTCCCAGTGATTGAGAGCGCAATCTTCTTCATCGTGCGAACAGTTTCGGGGGCAATGCTCGATTGCTTCATCGAATTCTGAAAATGCTCTAATAACTCTCTCGCGTTCAACGTGAGCCAACCCGAAAGAACGAACTCCAGGAGTATCAATAATCCAGGTTCCTTTATCGTGTGGAATTGCATCGAGTGAAAGCGCGAGAGCACTTGAAGATGTATGGCGCCCTCTTCCTGTGATGGTATTTACATCACCTGTTGCACGTACATCGTCGCCGAAAAGAGCGTTAACAAGTGTTGATTTCCCAACACCAGAATGACCGAGCAAAACTGTTCGTTTTCCTTCAAGTTTAGTTTTCAATTCCGAAAGATCTGATCCACGTTGAATTTGAATGGATGGAACCCGAAGAGTCTCATATGGCGCTAAGAATTCTGTCGGGTTAGCTAGATCGCATTTTGTGACAATAATAAGTGGCGATATTCCCTGATCGAATGCGACGACAAGTGCTCTATCGACAAAACCGTGACGCGGTTCTGGGTCTGCAGCTGCAATAACGATTGCAATTTGATCCACATTTGAAACAATCATTCGTTCAAATTGTGCGGCATCATCGACTGTGCGTGTCAGGACATTTGATCGTGGTTGGACAGCGACAATTCTGCAGAGCGTCCCTGTGGTTCCTGAGATGTCACCAACAAGCGACACTAAGTCTCCAACAACTACTGATTTTTGCCCTAGTTCGCGAGCTTTCATCGCTGTAACCGGTTTATTGTGTTCAAGCACCAGACAGGTTGTTCGGCCTCGATCAACACCAATTACTCGTCCTTCAATCGCATCCGCATGTTCTGGGCGATCTTTCGTTCGAGGGCGTGTGCGACGAGATGGGCGAATACGCACATCCTCTTCATCATATGAGCGAGAGGTCACTGCGATTGCCTTATATCCCTAGTTACTTTGTAGGACTTTGAGATAGTAGATCGGCCCATGCACCGGGAAAATCAGGAAGAGTTTTTTGAGTAGTTGCAATGTTTTCTACTTCAATATTTGCAACGCGGAGTCCAATCATGGCGCCTGCTGTCGCAAGACGATGGTCCTCGTACGTATGAAAGATTCCACCATGAAGTGGAGCGGGAACAATATGAAGGGCCGTCTCTTCTTCCACAACATTTCCACCGAGTGCATTAACTTCGCGTGCAATTGCAGCAAGGCGATCGGTTTCGTGGAGCCGTAAATGGCCAATTCCGCGCAATGATGATGGTGAATCGGCAAGAACGGCGAGAGCTGCAATTGAAGGAGTCAATTCTCCAACATCATGAAGATCGACATCGATGCCGTGAATAGTTCCGTCACTTGAAAAAGTTAGATCGGATCCAGTCGAGGAAGTTTCGAAAACCACCGAAGCGCCCATGTCGGAAAGGATTGAACGAAGTTGATCACCGGGCTGAGTGGTTGATTTAGGCCAATCAGTGACTGTTACAGAGCCCCCACAAATCATCGCAGCACCAATAAAGGGGGCTGCATTGGAGAGATCGGGCTCTATGGTGATATCTCGTCCGTGAAGAATGGCAGGGGATACACGCCATTCCTTGTTGTCGATAATCTCAACGTTGACTCCAAGTTCGCGAAGCATGTGAACCGTCATATCGATGTGCGGCATGGAAGGCAGCGAAGTGCCAGTGTGACGAATCGTGATGCCGTCCTTCGTAGCCGGAGCAACCAATAAAAGTGCAGAGATGAATTGACTAGATGAAGTTGCATCGACATCAACGACGCCCCCTTGCATCTGGCCATTCGAATTCATCGTCATGGGAAGTGAGTACCTTCCACCATGTTCTAGAGATACACCCAACGATTCAAGTGCTGCGATTACCGGTCCAAGTGGGCGCTCATGCGACCGCGGATCTCCATCAAAATGAATTATTCCTTTTGCCATTGCTGCAACGGGCGGAAGAAAACGCATAACTGTTCCAGCATTTCCAACATCGATTTGTGCTGGCCCAAAAAGTTGAGCGGGTGTAACGGTTAGATCGCCATTCGAGGATTGTTCAATGTGTGTACCAAGAGCCTTTAGACCACCAATCATTAGCGCAGAATCGCGGGAATGAAGTGGCTTGCGCAGAGTTGATTCGGAATCGGAAAGAGCGGCAAGAATGAGCGCTCTATTGGTAACGGACTTTGAACCAGGAATCGTGATGCGCGCGTGCACAGGTGACATTCCGCGATAAGGCGCACTCCACAAATTCGTCATATGGAGAATCTTAACCCAGCGCAAGGCAGCCACGGGGCGCTTGAGGGATTTGAAGAGTTGGAGGAATCGGAGGAATCGGAGGGATTGCCTCTTGCTAGGCTCAACCTATGTGCGGACGTTATGCCTTAAGTAAGCTGCCTGCTGAATTGATTGAAGAATTCGAAATTCATACTGGCAAGACGATGCCCATTCTGCCGGCAGACTGGAATATTGCACCAACAAAGCCGATTTATATTATCCGTCACAATTCCGAGAAACAGCGTGAAATGGTTGTTGCATCCTGGGGGCTCGTTGCGCCCTGGAGCAAAACGATTCCCGAAGCGATCAAGTCACAGTCGATTGCTATTAATGCACGCACTGAAACCATAGATGTGAAACCAACATTTCGAAATGCTTTTGCTTCACGAAGATGTCTTATCCCTGCAGATGGATACTACGAGTGGGCTACAGAGTTAAGCGCACCGTCAAAGCAACCTTTTTATATTTCTAGAACCGACAAGAAGACTTTAGCCTTCGCAGGTATTTGGGATCGCTGGGTTTCACCGACTGGGGAGATCATGGAGAGTGCATCCATAATTACCCGAGAAGCCGTTTCGCCTCTTGCTGAAATTCACCACCGAATGCCAACTTTTTTGCCTCGCGATCGATGGGATGACTGGTTGGATTCACAAACCCAAAGCGTTCGTGAGATTCGGGGGATGATGGAGTTATCAGCACCTGCCGAAGGGCTCGAGGCTCACCCAGTCAGCAAGTCGGTCAATGTGGTGCGAAATAACGGAGCTGAACTCACAGCTGCGGTTGAACTTGGGGAGCCTGAGACACTTTTTTAGTCTTGATGTGGGAATAAAGCCGGAAGGCAAGAGGTTCTTTGAATATGGCTGTAGCCTTATTAACGATGAAGACGAACTCGAGTTCCGAGATAGTGCCCGCCGGAAAAGGTGGCGTTGCGCTTTCGACTGAGACAGAGTCGGTAGTTCAGCGCAAAGCTCGATTTGAACGAGATGCGATGCAATACACAAACCAACTTTATGCAGCGGCCATGCGGTACACGAAAAACCCAAGTGATGCTGAAGACCTAGTACAGGACACTTACGCAAAAGCTTTCGTCTCCTTCCATCAATTTGAAGATGGAACAAATCTAAAAGCATGGCTCTACAGAATCTTGACGACCACATTTATAAATAACTATCGCAAGGATCAACGACGTCCACTCCAATCCAATGGAGGAGAAGTTGAAGATTGGCAGCTCTTCGAAGCAGCATCTCATACGAGCGATTTAGGTAAGAGCGCCGAGGATGAAGTTTTAGAAAATATTGCCGATGTCGATATCAAACAAGCTTTAGCGGAAATGCCTGAAGAATTTCGAATGGCAGTTTATTTAGCCGATGTAGAAGGTTTTGCATATAAAGAAATTGCAGAAATCGTTGGAGTCCCAACCGGAACAGTTATGTCGCGCCTACATCGCGGACGAAAATTATTACGTGCATCGCTGGCTGATTACGCGAAAGATCGTGGTTTTTTATCAGGGAAGGAGGAAGGTAAATGAGTTGCGGAAATCCACATGAAACTCCTTGTCATGATGTCCTTCACTCTCTTCTTTTGTTAATAGATCACGAACTCGAAGATCAAAATCAAGTTCACCAAATTGAGATTCACATACAGGAGTGCCCGCCTTGCAGCCAAGAATTCCAACATGAACAGCACGTCCTTCTCAAAATCAAAGACTTAATGGCTGGTTCATGTAGAGAACAAGCGCCAGAAGCGCTCTATGAAAAGATTCTCACACAGACCGATCTTCTTGCCCAGCAGATGCAAGCGCAATTTTTTGCCGTGCAATCACCAATTACATCTCAAGTATTTACTCAATACAGCCGTACCGAATTCACGGTTGATGGAATCGAGACGCGGATTGAGATAGAAACAACAGAAATTACCCATCATTTCGACTCTGAAGAAGAGTAAATACCAACCAATCACCTGAAGTACGAGTAAGTTTTAGGTTATGGACTTTGAGGCAGCACTTGGATGCGTTGGAATGGCATCTATTTCAGTCCGACCTGGAGATACATCAGTAGCGCTAGGAATTAACGATCTCTCCGTTGTGGCATCCATGACGATTCTGAATGTTATTGAGAGTGCGTGCAGCGCTGCAATCATCGATTTGCTAGAACTTGGTGAGACGACGCAAACGGCAGAATTCACACTTGAGCTTCTGACCACGGTAACTGTTGGTGAAGAGTTGCGAGCTAATGCTCGATGCATCGAAGTTAACGACACCTTGTTTACCTTCGAAGCGGAAGTTACCCATTTAAATAGAACAATCGCCACTGCAGAAGTGCAGCGGCGATTGGTAGATCGAGTTTCCTATATGGCCCGTATTGCAGCCGAAAGAATTAATTCTTAGAAGTTACTTCTTTGTTGCCCAGAAGATTTCTGAAATTTCTTCAATTTTCCCAAGGAGCTTATCTGCAACGGCAACATCATTTGTTCCCTTGGTGCCGCCTGCGCCAGCTAACTTTGTAGCTTCGTTGAAAAGTACGTGAAGTTGTGGGTAAGCCTCAAAGTGATTTGGCTTGAAGTAATCTGTCCAGAGAACCCAAAGATGGTGCTTAACCATTTCTGAACGCTCTTCTTTAACAGCAACAGCTCTCGACTTAAAATCTGCATCAGTTGACGCTGCATATTTTTCCATTGCAGCCTTAACTGATTGAGCCTCTAGCTTTGCTTGTGCTGGGTCATAGACACCACATGGAAGATCGCAGTGTGCAAGTGCTACAACAGTCTTTTCAAATAACTTCATGTTTCTCTCCTATTAACTTTAATTGCGGCCTGAAGATGATCCTTCACTTTCAAATCCTACATATGTGAGACTACTACTCCTATGACTTTCTTGCCCATTCGATTCCGAGCCTACTTTCCCCTAAGGAGAGTGAAGGTCTCGGGGGATTCAATGCTTCCGACGCTTCGAAACGGGCAAACCGTCTTCTTTCACTCGGCAGATACATCCAACTTTACGGTGGGAGATGTAGTTCTCATTGAACGCGAAAGCTACCCAGGTATCTTTTATATTAAACGAGTCAAAATTATCGATGTCAATGGAATCTGGGTTGAAGGCGACAACTCAAGTGAATCAACAGATTCCCGCACCTGGGGCTACCTTTCCCCTAACGAATTAATAGCAGTTGCCTTTCGGCGCCATTAACGTAAATTAGCGAGTGAACGCTTCCATGATGAGTGCATTTTGCTCTTCCTCATGGAGATGATGACTTCCAGTTGCAGGGCTCGCAGTAGCTCGTCGTGAAACGCGACGCAAGGTGCGACCTTCAAATGAATTTGCAGTTCGAAGGCCGATGTATGGATACGGTCCTTGGTTTGCTGGCTCATCCTGAACCCAGAGAAGAGTTGCATTCGGATGCTTATTTGCTTCTTCCACCATCTCTTTGACAGGGGATGGATAGAGAAGTTCGACGCGAACAATTGCAGTAGTCCACTCGCCAAGCTTCTCTCGTTGAGCAAGAAGATCGTAGTAAATCTTTCCGGAACAAAAAATCAATCGAGTTGCATTGTTAACTACAGAATCTGAAATAACCGGACGGAAATGCCCTGTTGTGAAATCTTCTAGCCCAGATGCCGCAGCTTTTAATCTCAACATTGATTTTGGCTCAAAGACAATAAGCGGACGTCGAGCTGTGTTCTTCATGTGCCAACGAAGTAAATGGAAATACTGAGCTGGAGTTGAAGGTTGCGCGATAGTCATATTTTGCTCTGCAGCAAGCGCCAAGAATCGTTCAATGCGCGCTGAAGAATGATCAGGTCCTTGTCCCTCGTAGCCGTGAGGCAGAAGCATGACAAGTCCAGAACGTTCGCCCCATTTTTGAAGTGAGGACGAAACAAATTCATCCACAATTGTCTGGGCGCCATTTACGAAATCTCCGAATTGCGCTTCCCAAATTGTCAGCGCGTCACTTCGTTCTACTGAATAGCCATATTCAAATCCGAGTGCTGCGTATTCGGAAAGAAGTGAGTCGAAGATAAAGAATTGATTCTCGTCGTCAATCAATCCACGAAGCGGAGTCCAGTCTTTGCCGGTGTTTTGATCAATTACTACTGCGTGGCGATTAGAGAAAGTTCCGCGGCGGACATCTTGTCCTGCCATGCGAATTGGGTGTCCTTCAAGAAGGATTGAACCAAAGGCCAACATTTCACCTGTAGCCCAGTCGACGGTTGCATCGTTAAGCATTTCATTTCGTTTTGCCAGCTGAGGAAGCAGTTTTGGATGCATTGTGAATCCATCAGGAAGCGCCACTTGAGTTGCAGCAATTCTTCGAAGAGTAGCTTCATCAACTGCTGTCACAATTTCATTCGCTTCGGGAGGCATTGGCTCACGGAAGTTTGGATCTGACTCAGGTTCAACATTGTGTGCAATATTGAAATCTCCATCAAGTTTTGACTGGTAGTCACGCAAGACTTCTTCAGCTTCTTCAACTGTGATGTCTCCGCGACCAATGAGAGCTTCTGTATAGAGCTTACGAGTGCTTCTCTTTTGATCGATAAGTTTGTACATCTCTGGCTGGGTAAATGCTGGCTCGTCACCTTCATTATGGCCACGACGGCGGTAGCAAACTAAATCAATAATGACATCCTTATTGAATGCTTGGCGATATTCGTATGCAAGTCGAGCTACGCGCACAACAGACTCCGGGTCATCTCCATTAACGTGGAAGACCGGTGCTTGAATCATCTTTGCGATATCAGTGCAGTATGTTGATGAACGAGAAGCATGTGGAGAGGTCGTAAATCCAACTTGGTTGTTGATTACTACGTGGATGGTTCCACCAACGCGATAGCCCTTAAGCAGAGAAAGACTCAATGTTTCAGAGACCACGCCTTGACCAGCAAAGGCTGCATCTCCGTGAATCAATATCGGCATTACGGAGTAGGTCTCTTTAGTATTGAGACGATCTTGTTTTGCGCGCACAATACCTTCGAGAACTGGGTTGACTGCTTCTAGATGTGAAGGGTTTGCTGCAAGATAAACCTTTGTCTGCGCTCCTGATGGCGCTGTAAATGTTCCTTTAGTTCCGAGGTGGTATTTCACATCTCCAGAACCTTGAACCTGGTTGTCGTGATAGTGGCCTTCAAATTCTTGGAAAATTTGACCAATTGATTTACCAGCAATGTTCGCCAAGACATTCAAGCGACCTCTATGTGGCATACCGATACATACCTCGTCGAGGTTGGTATCTGCTGCTCCAGAAATAATTGCATCAAGAAGTGGGATTACAGATTCTCCACCTTCAAGCGAGAAGCGCTTTTGACCAACATATTTAGTATGTAAGAAAGTTTCGAAAGCTTCGGCGCTATTGAGCTTGTAAAGAATGCGAAGCTGCTCTTCACGAGGTGTCTTTGTAGCGCCAGATTCCACGTGCTCTTGAATCCATGTGCGCTCTTCAGGACTGTCGATATACATGTACTCAACGCCGATTGTGCGGCAGTAAGAATCACGGAGACGACCCAGAATTTTGCGAAGTGGCAAGAATGGCTTTCCACCAAATCCGCCTGTTGGGAATTCACGATCTAGATCCCATAGGGAGAGACCGTGGGTTAAAACATCAAGATCGGGATGATATTTCTGTTCATACTTAAGAGGATCAATATCAGCCATGAGATGACCGTTAGCTCTATACGCACGAATAAGTTCCTGAACTCGAGTTTCCTTAGAAATCTGATCCCCGCGAGTTACTTGAATATCTTGAGTCCAGCGAATTGGAACGTATGGAATGCGAAGAGCCGCAAAGATCTCATCGTAGAAATTATCTTCTCCAAGAAGAATTCCGTGAATTCGACGAAGGAAATCGCCTGAAGTTGCACCTTGAATAATGCGGTGATCGTATGTGCTTGTGAGAGTCACAACTTTGCTGATTGCCAAGTTTGCAAGAGTCTCTTCCGATGCGCCTTGGAATTCAGCTGGATAATCCATGGCCCCGACGCCAAGAATGAGCCCTTGACCCTGAACCAATCGCGGAACAGAGTGCACAGTGCCGATAGTGCCTGGATTGGTTAATGACACAGTAGTTCCGGCAAAGTCTTCAACTGTGAGTTGGCCGTTACGGGCTTTGCGAACAGTGTCTTCATATGATGCCCAGAACTGACCGAAATCAAGTTCTTCGCAGCCTTTAATAGATGGCACCAAAAGCTGGCGTTCACCACTTGGTTTTGCAAGATCAATTGCGATACCCAAGTTGATATGTTCTGGTTTGCCGAGTGCGGGCTTACCGTCAACTTGTGTGAAGAAAGCATTCATCTCTGGCATTTGACGCATTGCTTTGATCATTGCGTAACCAATGAGATGTGTGAAAGAAACTTTTCCGCCGCGTGCGCGCTTTAAATGATTGTTAATTACGGTTCTGTTATCAATCATTAATTTTGCAGGAACAACACGAACCGAAGTTGCAGTTGGAACTGCAAGTGAGGCTTCCATGCTTTGCACTACTCGCGCTGCGACACCACGGATTGGCTCGGCGCTTGATGCTCCTGGAGTGACAAGAGTTGGAATTGG
>CANCGX010000018.1 GCA_947377725.1 Actinomycetota bacterium | reverse complement strand
CCAACAGCATCATTGAAATTTTCAAACTTTCGCTCAATCAATAAATCCTGAAGTTCATTCTTTATCTTAATAGCTGCAGTTGGATTTCCAAATGTTGCCGTACCCACTGAAATTGCATTGGCTCCCGCTAGAACCAACTCAAGAGCATCTCGTCCGTTTGCAACTCCCCCCATTCCAATTATTGGAATCTTAGGTAGCGCTGCTCTTACCTGATAAATGGCTCGGACGGCGATAGGGCGAATCGCTGGACCTGATAACCCACCTGTTTTCTGTGCCAATTTTGGACGCATTGCATCGATATCGATAACCATCCCTAAAACAGTGTTGATAAGAGCTAAACCGTCAGCCCCGGCGTTGACAACTTCACGCGCTATCAGCGATATATCTGTTACGTCAGGAGAAAGTTTTGCGAAGATTGGCAAATCACCACCCATATTTCGGCGGACATTTTCGATTGCTGCCCGAGCAGTGTCCGGGTGACATGAGAAAACCATTCCTCGGTTTTCAACATTCGGACAAGAAATATTTACTTCGACTCCAACAACATTAGGAATATTTCGAACTCTCCGAGCAAGAGAGGCATAATCCTCTACCGTTTCTCCTGCAATGCTCACAATTATCCGAGCGCCCTGGGATTGCAACCAAGGAATATCATTTTCGAGGAATAGATCTATCCCAGGGCCTTGAAGCCCGATGGAATTCAACATGCCACTTGGTGTCTCCGCCATTCGAGGCGTGGCCCGACCACTTCGCGGCTTTAACATAATTGATTTCGTGACAATCGCGCCTAGATCTGTCAGCGGGAAGAATTGACTCAGTTCTTTTCCGGAACCAGCACATCCACTTGCCGTAACGATTGGATTCGGAAGAGTTGTGGAAGCGAGATCTGTTCTGTAATCGAACATTAAAAACCCCACGTTTCTTGAGGAATAGATCTTTGACTATTCCAGATGACTCGAGACCCATCCATAACTGGACCGTCGATACATGTTCTAGACATACGAACAACACCATCTTCACCACGCAATGGCACTACGCATGTCATACAGACACCTATTCCACATGCCATGCTTTCTTCAACGGAAGCTTGATGCACTAACTGATACTTGTCAGCAATTGTTTGGATCGCTTCAAGCATCGCCATCGGCCCGCATGAATAAATAAGCTCTGACTCATTCTCGGTAATAATTTGTGGCAAAGCATCGCTTACTCGTCCTGAGATTCCTGCCGATCCATCATCGGTAGTAATTGTCATTGACGAGACAGATCGTTTACCGTCTAGTGGTGCATAAATTTTTCCTGCTGTGCTTGCTCCAAGCACCATATCAACGCGGCACCCTCTAGCTTTTAGAATTTCAGCTAAACCAAAAAGAGGAGCTGAACCGTATCCTCCACCAACTAAAATGGTTCTGACGGGTTCTGTTGGAATTCCAAAGGATGTACCGAGTGGACCCACCATATCTACAGTCTCGTGAACCTGTCGTGACGTCAACCATTTACTACCCTGACCATGTGGTGCTACAACCAGTTCGATGAGACCACCAGCGCTACCACGATCGGATGATCGATATATCGCAAATGCGCGACGTAGAACCATGGAAGACGATGGTCCACCAACAGATATCGCAACAAAGTTTCCTGGACGTGCCGACAAGGCCAATCCTTCTACAGCGAAAACCATATGATGGTAGGCGCCAATCTTCTTGTTGCTAATTACTTCAGCAGTTACTTGTTCTGCCTTTGGGTTTATCGAACTCATGCTGACCATTCTTGTACAGATTTGATTGAAAATGGGTGTCTAGCAATCTCGGAAATTCCTGCAACTGCTGCCTTGAAACCTGCAATGGTAGTAATGATCGGAATTGAACGTTGTACCGACGCTGTTCTAATCAACCAGCCATCTTGTCGAGTTCCCCTGCCCAAAGGTGTGTTAATTACCAACTGCACGGTTCCATCGGTGATGATGTCAACAGCTGATTTCCCTGGTGAACCGAGATCAGAATTCTTACGCACGAGAGTGGATGGCACGCCTGCTGCAAGCAAGAAAGCGTGAGTTCCCGTAGTCGTGTACAAATTGAATCCGAGCTCAACCAATGCTCGAGCTGGCTCGATTGACCCTTCTTTATCGCGCTCACTTAGCGACAAGAAGACGTTTCCACTTTGAGGAAGAGCTCCAAAAGCAGCGCTCTGACTCTTTGCATAGGCTTCTCCGAACGTGTCGGCAATTCCCATCACTTCACCAGTTGAACGCATTTCCGGTCCAAGTACTGAATCAACACCAGTGCCATCTATGCGTCGGAATCTATTCCATGGCAAGACAGCCTCTTTGACAGAGATTCCGTTTGCGACTCCATCTCCGGATGTTGGCAATACTCCATCGCGTCGCAATTCTGAGATAGATCGCCCAACTGAGATAAGTGCTGCTGCTTTAGCAAGCGCATTTCCAGTTGCTTTACTCACGAATGGCACTGTTCGAGATGCTCGTGGATTTGCCTCCAGAACATACAACGTACCTGTCTGACCTGGATCTGTTCGAGTGATAGCAAATTGGATATTAATCAGACCGCGCACTCCAACTCCGGATGCAATCTTTGCAGTTGCCTCTCGAATCTGAGTTTGCATCTCTACGTTGAGTGAAGCACTGGGAAGTACACATGCTGAGTCACCAGAGTGAATCCCTGCTTCTTCGATATGTTCCATCACTCCCGCTAAGAAAAGTTCATTCCCATCGTAAAGAGCATCTACATCGATTTCGATTGCATCATCGAGAAAACGGTCTATGAGAACTGGGTGATTTGGAGTGATCTCTGTAGCTCGCTCAATAAATCCACGCAAAGATTCATCATCGTAAACAATTTCCATACCTCGTCCACCTAGTACGAAGGATGGTCGTACGAGAACGGGATAACTAATGTCATGGGCAATCGTTAGCGCTTCCTCATATGATCGCGCCATCCCATATTTCGGTGCAACTAATTTTGCGTCATCAAGGACTTTTCCAAACTGTCCTCTATCTTCTGCAAGATCAATCGCATCTGGGCTTGTTCCAAGAATGGTGACACCGGCCTCCATTAATCCGCGAGCAAGGCCAAGAGGTGTCTGACCACCCAATTGCGCAATTACGCCCAAGACAGGTCCAGCTGCGGTTTCCGCGGCAATGACTTCGAGTACATCTTCGAGCGTTAGCGGCTCGAAGTAAAGACGATCTGACGTGTCATAGTCCGTTGAGACAGTTTCAGGATTGCAGTTGATCATTATGGTTTCATAACCTGCGGCTTTAAGTGCAAAAGCAGCATGTACACACGAATAATCGAATTCAACTCCTTGGCCTATTCGGTTGGGCCCACTACCCAAGATGATAACCGCCGGCTTTGTACGTGAAATTACTTCACTTTCCAAATCATAACTCGAGTAATGGTACGGCGTATGTGCTTCAAACTCGGCGGCGCACGTGTCAACGGTCTTGAAGACAGGTACAACCCCTAAACGATGACGTGTTGCCCATATTTCATTTTCTGGCAAATCCCGCAATTCAGATATTTGCACATCTGAAAAACCCATCCGCTTTGCTTTAGTTAGAACAACGGAATTGAGATCGGATACCTCTCGAATCTCTTGAGCCATCTCATTAATAAGTTGAATCTGATGGAGGAACCAAGGATCAATTTTCGTTAATTGATGAACTTCCTCGACGCTGGCACCGAGTGCGAGCAATTGCTGCACTTGTTGTAGGCGAAATTCGGTTGGAATCTGAACAGCGGAGCTGAGTTCTTCACGCGACAGGGCAGAAGGTTTCCACGTGAAAGATGTACCTTTTTTCTCGACTGACCGCAAAGCTTTTTGTAGCGCTTCTGGGAAACTTCTCCCGATAGCCATCGCTTCACCAACGGATTTCATTGTCGTAGTAAGTCGTGGGTCTGCCTCTGGAAATTTCTCAAAAGCGAATCGCGGAACTTTGACGACTATATAGTCGAGAGTTGGTTCGAATGATGCTGGAGTGCTTTGCGTAATATCATTTTGAATCTCATCCAAGCTGTATCCAATAGCAAGCTTGGTGGCAATCTTTGCAATCGGAAATCCTGTTGCTTTAGATGCAAGGGCTGACGAACGCGAAACTCGAGGATTCATTTCAATAACAATTATTCGACCATTTTCCGGATTGACCGCAAATTGAATATTGCAGCCTCCTGTAGCAACACCAACTTCGCGGATAATGTCGATCGAAAGGTCACGTAGTCGTTGATATTCGACATCTGTCAGAGTCAGCGCTGGAGCAACGGTGATGGAATCACCGGTGTGGACACCCATCGGATCAATATTCTCGATCGAGCAGACAATTACTACGTTGTCCTTGTGGTCACGCATTACTTCTAGCTCATACTCTTTCCAGCCAAGAATTGACTCTTCGAGGAGTACTTCGGTTGTCGGACTGTGACGTAATCCAGCGCCAGCGATGAGATCCAATTCATCCTTATTAAATGCGATACCAGAACCTAGTCCGCCCATTGTGAAAGAAGGTCTAACAACAACGGGATAGCTCAATTCCCCTACTGCTTTATAACAATCATCTAAAGAGTGACAAATTGCAGATCGCGCAGACTCGCCACCAACCTTGGCAACAATCTGCTTGAAAATGTCACGATCTTCCCCGCGTTTAATTGCTGGAATGTCTGCGCCAATCAACTTTGTTCCGTACTTTTCAAAAATCCCTTGCTCATCAAGCAACATAGCTGCATTCAAAGCTGTTTGCCCACCAAGAGTTGCCAGCACTGCATCCGGCTTCTCTTTAGCAATGATTTTCTCAATTATCTCTGTTGTAATGGGTTCGATATATGTTGCATCGGCGAACTCAGGGTCAGTCATAATTGTTGCAGGATTTGAATTTATGAGTACTACACGAACACCTTCTTCGCGAAGAACGCGGCATGCCTGGGTTCCGGAATAGTCGAATTCACATGCCTGACCAATAACGATTGGCCCGCTTCCGATAACGAGAACGCTTTTTATAGAAGGATCTTTAGGCATTATGACCAACTTTCGATTTTGCCATCATGTCTACAAACCGGTCGAAAAGGTAAGAAGCGTCATGGGGTCCAGCTGCTGATTCTGGGTGATATTGAACGCTAAACGCTGGTCTCTCCAAGAGTTCGAGTCCTTCAACGACATTGTCGTTGAGACCAATGTGAGAGACAAAGCCAGCTCCAAAAACCGTGGTGAAATTCGCATCAATTGGCGCTGAGACCGCGAAGCCATGGTTATGTGACGTTATTTCGACTGTTCCATCGCGGAGATTCTTGACGGGTTGGTTGATTCCTCTATGTCCAAAAGGCAACTTGTAAGTTTCAAATCCGAGTGCACGTCCTAATATCTGATGTCCAAAGCAAATTCCAAAAAGCGGCATTGAGTCATTGAGAAATTCGCGCACCAGTTCAACGATTGCATCCATGGTCGCTGGGTCTCCGGGACCATTTGATAGAAATACGCCATCCGGGTTGATTGAAAGAATCTCTTCCTTCGTCGCAGAGACGGGAAAGACATGGACTTCGATTCCGCGATCGGCCATATGTCGTGGAGTGGCTGATTTAATTCCGAGATCAATCGCTGCAACCGTGAATCTCTTCTCGGTACCTTCTGGCACTGGGACCACGTAAACCTCTTGAGTAGATACGTCATCTGCCAGGAAAGCTCCACTCATAGCGGGTGCTTGTCGCACCTTTACAACCATCTCTTCACGCGATAACTCTTCGCCAGAAAAGATTCCGACGCGCATTGCCCCTCGGTTTCTCAAATGACGAGTGATTGCACGGGTATCAACTCCTTGAATACCAACAACTCCTGCATCGATAAGGGAGTCTTCCAGGGAGGTTTCCGCTCTCCAATTACTCACTCGAGGAGATGGATTGCGTACAACAAAACCAGAGACCCAAATCTTCTTCGACTCTTCATCTTCAGAATTCATGCCCGTATTTCCAATATGGGGCGCCGTCATTATGACAATTTGCTTATGATAGGAAGGATCCGTGAGGGTTTCTTGATATCCAGTCATGCCCGTTGTAAACACCGCTTCACCGAAAGTTTCACCCACGCACGCCCAAGACTCACCTTCGAAGATAGCGCCATCATCAAGGACAAGAAATGCTTTACTCATGTTTCATTCCAGTCAATGCATAGTCTTTCACGACAAAAACTCCCTCAAAGATTGTGTGGACTACCCTAGCCGGCAGAGAAATTCCATGGAACGGAGTGTTGCGACTCTTAGAGGCTAATTGATCACGGTCCACAATCCACTCTTCGGCCGGATTCACTATTACAAGATTTGCAGTTGAACCTGGGGTTATAGGTTGTCCTTGTCGAGAATAACCTCCGATTTTCGCAGGGTTGATCGACATGACTTCGGCAACTCTCCCCCAGTTGAGAAGACCGGAGTGAACCATAGTTTTCACAACTATTCCTAGAGCGGTTTCCAATCCGAGCATTCCAAATGCAGCTGCGCTCCACTCACATTCTTTATCTTCAGTTGGGTGCGGAGCATGATCGGTTGCGACGATATCAATCGTGCCATCTGCGAGGCCAGCTCGCAATGCTTCTACATCTGCATTTGTTCGGAGAGGTGGATTAACTTTATATATTGGGTCATAGCTTTCTACTAAATCATCAGTCAGTAGTAGGTGATGCGGAGTTACCTCAGCAGTCACATCTATACCCTGTGATTTGGCCCATCGTACTAACTCAACTCCACCCTTAGTTGTGAGGTGACAAATATGTAAACGGCTCTTTACATGATCTGCAAGGAGAATGTCTCGGGCGATGATTGCTTCCTCTGCAACTGCAGGCCATCCCATCAAACCGAGTCTCGAAGAAACTTCACCCTCGTTCATCTGAGCGCCTTCGGTCAAGCGAGGGTCTTGAGCGTGCTGAGCGATTACTCCACCAAAAGATTTCACATATTCAAGTGCACGACGCATAACAAGCGGGTCGCTGACACATTTACCATCATCGCTAAAGATGCGTACGTGTGCGGCCGAATCTGCCATGGCACCAAGTTCAGCAATTCGCTCTCCTGCTAGCCCTACCGTGACTGCGCCAATAGGGAAAACTTCGCATAGTCCAGCTTCTTTACCAAGGCGAAAAACTTGCTCCACCACTCCTGCAGTATCTGCCACCGGAGATGTGTTTGCCATAGCCGAGACAGCAGTAAAGCCACCTTTTGCTGCAGCACGCGATCCTGTTAATACAGTTTCTGAATCCTCTTTACCTGGCTCACGAAGATGGGTGTGCAAGTCCACAAGACCTGGCAAGACTAACAATCCGCTGCAATCAACAACGTCGCCTTCCACGTGTGAGCCGACAGACGTAATGCGCGAGTCTTCAACAACAATATTTACTTGAGATCCATCGCTCATCTGAAGATTTGAAAGTGTATAAATCATTTAGCATCCTCCGTTAAAGCTACGCCACCAAGTAAGAGATAAAGAACTGCCATACGAGTCAATACGCCATTTCCAACCTGATCGACGATTACAGAGCGCCCTGAGTCTGCCGAAGATGCTGAGATCTCTAAGCCGCGATTCATCGGACCAGGGTGCATGACGATTGCGTCAGTTTTCATTCTGCGAAGACGATCCTCATTCAAGCCGTAACGACGTGAATACTCTCTTTCACTCGGGATGAAGAAATTAGTCATTCTCTCGAGCTGTATTCTCAGCATCATTACAACATCGAATAATTCCAAAGACTCATCCATGTTGTAAGTAACATCAACTGGCCAACTCTCTACGCCGACCGGGAGAAGCGTTGGCGGAGCAATGAGCGTGACGTGTGCACCTAACTTGGTAAGTAAAAGAACGTTAGAACGAGCAACGCGAGAGTGCAAAATATCTCCCACGATGGCAACTTTGAGGCCAGTGAGATCTCCTTTACGATCTGGAAATCTCTTCGAGATGGTAAACGCGTCAAGGAGTGCTTGTGTCGGATGTTCATGCGTGCCATCACCAGCGTTGATAACAGTTGCACTTATCCAACCTGAGTCGGCTAGCCTTTGAGCCGCGCCCGAAGAGCCATGTCGAATTACGACCGCATCCGCTCCCATGGCTTGCAAAGTTTGAGCAGTATCTTTCAGACTTTCGCCTTTGCTAACGCTTGAACCTTTTGCAGAAAAATTGATTACGTCGGCGGATAATCTTTTTGCCGCAGTTTCAAAAGAGATTCTTGTTCGGGTTGAATCTTCAAAAAATAGATTAACTACAGTGCGTCCGCGAAGAGTCGGAAGTTTCTTCGTCGGCCCATCAGTAATTTTTTCAAGCTCTGCAGCGGTTGAGAGAATTGATAAAACATCTGAGTGTGAAAGGTCATTTATAGATAAAAGTTGATTTTTCATCATGCGCCTACGATTTCAACGCTATCGATGTTATCGATTTCCATTAAAGAAACTTTGACAGATTCCTTTGCAGACGTTGGCAAATTCTTTCCAACATAATCGGCACGAATAGGAAGTTCACGGTGGCCGCGATCAACCAAGACTGCTAACTGAACAGTTTTAGGTCGGCCTAGTTCTCCTAGTGCGTCTAGTGCTGCCCTGATTGTGCGCCCGGAGAAGAGAACGTCGTCAACCAACACGACATCTTTGCCTTCAATTCCGCCAATGGGCATCACCGTTGGGAGAAGGGGCCTTGGTGGGCGCATCCTCAAATCATCACGATGCATAGTGATATCCAAAGTTCCGACAGGAACGTCGCTACCAAGCTCTTTCAGAATGGCTGCGATTCTATGAGCTAAGTACGCTCCTCGCGTAGGAATCCCTAAAAGGACGACAGAATCCAACCCTTGATTTTTTTCAATTATTTCGTGGGAGATGCGTTTTAAGGCACGAACAATGTCGGCCGACTCCAAGATAGCGCTCATCTAAGCTCCTTCGCCGCCTCACAGGACGGATCGTTAAAGGGTGTTAAAGGCTTACGGGGAGAAAAATACCACCTGTGGATGAAAAAAGCGGAATCGGCACAAGTTCTCTACGGTTTGGTTATGAAAAACATGACCTACACAACAGGAAATACCGAAAGCGCAAGGAAGTACAACCAGGAGCTTGAATTAGACGACTCCCCCAGTATCGAATCCCTTGCTGCCTCCATGAGACGGATACGTAAAAGCAAAGGCTGGACACTCAAGGATGTCGAAAGCGCCTCTAACGGAAAATGGAAAGCTGTAGTAATCGGATCCTATGAACGGTGCGACCGCGCGCTTTCCCTAAACAAAGCCATAGCTCTTGCAGCTTTTTATAAAGTCCCTCTAGATGAATTGCTTGGAATCACCCAACCTTACGAAGTGAAGGCTGATCGACTCACATTCGACATTCGAAAGGTTAAATCTAGCCAGGAACCATCTCTTTCAGCTCTGCAAAGATTTATTTCAGCCATAACATCAACTCGACGAGATTGGAATGGCGAAATACTTTCGGTTCGCGCGTCAGACTCTCTCGCACTATCGGCTGCCATGCACATTCCTGCAAACCAACTTGAGGCTGGCCTGCAAGCTTACGGACTACTTTTTATAAACCCAAAGAAGGCTTGAGAGCAATTACGCGACCCAAGACTCCATTGATATAACCCGAAGACTCATCCGTTGATAATTCTTTTGCAAGTGAGACAGCTTCCGAAACGGCAATCTTGTCGTCTAATTCTTCAGACCAGAGTATTTCAAAGAGCGCTATTCTCAGTAGGTTTCGATCTATTGATGGCATTCGATCCAGATCCCACCCTTGGGCATACGTAACAATAAGTTCATCAATCTTCTCTATATGCGCGGCCACGCCTTCAAGAACAACCTTCACATACTCACCTTCGGAGAGTTCATCCGCAGGGCGTGAGGAGTAAAGAGATAGTGCATCTGCTTTACGCATATCTGCTTCATAGAGGAAATCTAGAGCTCTTTTTCTAGCTTTACGACGAGCGCTCACTATGCAGCCTTACTAATTTGCTCGGCCGAGATATGAACCATTTCGTGTATCAACAAGGACTTTCTCATCTTGCTTAATAAACAAAGGCACTTGAATGGTGATACCCGTTTCCACGGTTGCCGGCTTTGTACCGCCTGATGAGCGGTCACCTTGTAAACCTGGTTCTGTGTATGTAATGGTGAGCTCCACCGATGCAGGAAGTTCTATATATAGTGGATTGTTTTCATGAATAGCAACAATTGCTTCGCAGTTCTCAAGCATGTAGTTAACAGACTCTCCGACAACGCTCTCGGAAATAGCAATCTGATCAAATGTCTTGGCATCCATGAACATGAAATCATCACCATCGCGGTAAAGGAATGTCATATCGCGCTTTTCAAGCGTTGCAATTTCAACTTTAACTCCAGCATTAAAAGTTTTTTCAACAACTTTACCTGAAAGTACTTGACGCATCTTTGTACGGACGAAAGCTGGACCTTTGCCTGGCTTAACGTGCTGAAATTCAATCACAGTCCAAAGTTGGCCGTCGATATTTAGCGTCATTCCGTTTTTCAAGTCATTTGTTGTTGCCATCAGTTAAGCCCATTCCGTTTCTAAATTTATATATTAGCCACAATTAAACTACTACCAGCGGAGAAGAATACCCGAGCATTTACTGCTACTTGAGCATCTCCTTGAGCGCAATAAGCGCCAATCGATACGAATCTGGTCCAAATCCGGCAATCGTGCCTGAAGCAATGCCAGATATGACAGAGGTGTGTCTAAATTCTTCTCGCTTGAGAGGGTTGCTGATGTGGACCTCAATCAGAGGGCCTTTCAACATTTCAGCTGCATCTCGAATTGCGTATGAGTAATGAGTGAACGCCGCTGGATTGATTATCACTGGGATACTCCCTTCGGCAGCCTCGTGTAGCCACTGAATAATTTCTACTTCGCTATCGCTTTGACGTACATCTGCGTCAAGCCCATTTTTCGTCGCCTCGCTCTTTATAAAACTCTTGAGAGATTCAAAATTCATTGAGCCGTACATCGCCGAATCACGCAAATCTAGGCGTCCTAAGTTAGGGCCATTGAGAACTAATACCTTCATGGACCCATTCTCTCATATGTGGACTCGAGAACCTCTGATGAAACATCTTCTAACCAATGAGGATTACCCACACTATTTAAACCAATGAATCGCAACATCGAACCACGGGCCTTTTTATCAGATCTCATCAATTCTAAGAGCGGGCCAAAAGGCACGTTCGTAGAAGTTGGAAGACCAAATTGCTGAAGCAATGTACGATGCAAAGAGATGTCGTCCATGTTGAGCCCAAGCAATTTTCCGCTTAACTCTGCCGCAAAGACCAGGCCGATTGAAACAGCCTCTCCATGACGCATTTCATAATGGGAGATCTTTTCAAGTGCATGTCCAAAGGTGTGACCATAATTCAAGATCTCTCTTAGTCGACTCTCTTGAAAGTCCGCCGAAACAACATCTGCTTTCACTGCAACGCTACGAAAAATCAGATCCTCAGCAACGGTTCGCGCGCTAGAGACTGTGTTCTGTTTCTGCAGAATGTCCAGAATCGACGCATCTCGTATGAATCCAACCTTGATAACTTCCGCTAATCCTGCGGCAAAGTCGCGGTCAGAAAGTGTCGCCAAAAATCTAAGATCGATATGAACACCGGTCGGTGAGTGAAAAGCACCTATCAAATTTTTACCTGCGTGACTGTTAATTCCAGTCTTTCCACCCACTGATGCATCCACCATTGCCGCCAGGGTTGTAGGAATTGCATACCACGATATTCCTCGTAACCACGTAGCTGCTGCAAAGCCTCCGAGATCAGTGGTCGCTCCTCCGCCGATGGCAACCACAGCATCCGACCTTGTCAATCCATTTTCACCCAGAGCTTGCCAAATTTTCTCGACTACAGCGATATCTTTCTGATGCTCTCCTTCTGGAACGATGAATAGCGTTGCGTTCTCGAGGGCATGCAACACTCTCTCTAGATGAAATGTCTCTGCTACAAATGCAGGTGCTACTACAAAGATCTTCGAGTGTGATTGGCTAATGCTATGTAGTACACCTTCAAAATGCTCATCAATATGCACCTTGTACTCATGCTCAGCTACAACCGTTATATGTCTCATGGTTTCTCCAAATATAATGCAATCTGGCGCGCTACCTCGATTGGTTTAACAGAGTCTGTTGAAATTTTAAAGGATGCCAAACGATCGTAAATCGGAGCACGTTGTTCAAGAAGAGCGAGCCATTGCTGCCTGGGGTTGATGAGCAACATCGGACGGTCTTTATTGAAGCCCACTCGTGGGGCAGCTTGAGAAATACTTACTTCTAGAAGAATCACTTTTTCTTTTAACCGCCCGAGGAGCGTTTGAATCTCCTCGCTCATCACTGACCCACCGCCAAGAGAAAGAACACCAGTAGAACTCTCAAGTGCTTCTGAAACTACTTCTCTCTCGACATCTCTGAAGTACGGTTCCCCATCCTCGACAAAAATATCTGAAATCTTCTTTCCGCACTTAACTTCTATGAGATTATCGGTATCTGCAAATTCGCAATCGAGTAACTTCGAAAGAGCTTTTCCTACCGTTGATTTTCCAGCTCCTGGGGGGCCAATAAGAATTGCGCGAGGCATTGTCAGAAACGTTTCATTACTTTATCTGCAGATGCGACATGTAGGACTCGAAATTCCTTCGTGTTTGCGCGACCGAATCCCCGCCGAATTTTTCAAGAACTGCATCAGCGAGCACCAAGGCGCACATTGCTTCAGCCACGATAGCTGCAGCAGGCACTGCGCAAACATCGGAGCGTTGATTAATGGCCTTTGCTGGCTCACCGGTGGTGACATCAATTGTGTCGAGAGCGCGTGGAACAGTCGATATCGGCTTCATTGCTGCACGAACGCGCAACACTTCACCATTACTCATTCCACCTTCAGTTCCGCCAGCTCGATCACTTCTTCTTTTCACTCGACCATCAGGACCTGGTTCAATTTCATCGTGCGCAACAGAACCTCTGCGTTTTGCTGTTCTAAACCCATCGCCTAACTCAACACCTTTAATCGCTTGGATTCCCATCATTGCACTAGCCAAACGAGCATCAAGACGACGGTCCCAGTGAGTGTGCGACCCTAAACCAGGTGGCAAGTTGTAGGCCAATACCTCTACCACTCCCCCGAGTGTGTCGCCCTCCGAATGAGCTAAGTCAATCTCAGCAACCATTGCGCTACTCGTGATTGGGTCGGCACAACGGACTGGATCAAGATCAATTCGGTCTCTATTTGAAAAATCTGGAGTAGGGAAATCTTCAGGCAGTTCTACTCGTCCAATCGAAATGACGTGTGAAGATATCTGGATACCAACTGTCTGTTGCAAGAAAGCACGAGCAACGGAACCGAGTGCAACGCGGGCTGCGGTCTCGCGTGCGCTTGCTCGCTCCAAAATAGGTCGCGCATCATCAAAATCATATTTCTGCATACCAACTAAATCTGCATGTCCAGGTCGTGGGCGAGTAAGTGGTGCATTTCTTGCCAGTGCGTCCAAAATCTCTGAGTCAACTGGATTTGCTGACATCACTTTCTCCCACTTGGGCCATTCAGAATTAGCAACTTGAATCGAGATGGGCCCACCTTGCGTCTTGCCGTGTCTTACTCCACCAATGATTGAAACCACATCGGCTTCAAAATTTTGGCGAGCACCGCGTCCGTATCCGAGACGTCGTCGCTGGAGATCCGCATCAATTGAAGCTGTAGTGACGTCAACATGTGCAGGCAATCCTTCAAGAATCGCCGATAGGGCTTCGCCGTGGGACTCCCCGGCTGTTAGCCAACGCAACATATATCCTCCAAATGTAGGGCTCTATTCTGTCAGAATGGCATCTCATCGCGCTTCACATATCGCTCTTTGAGACTAAATTTCGCTTTAGTTCAACAATTCAACGCAGAAAATTTCATTCCTTTACAAATTCAAGGGCATCACTTAACAAAGTTGCTCGCATCTGGGCGTAGTCAAAACTCTTGCCGGTCATAAGTTGGATTTGATCAAGTGCTTGTTCGACAAGAAGATCTAGGCCATGTTTTACATTTCCTCCGAGATCTTGCCATTTTGCGGAAAGCGCAGTCGGCCAAGGTTTGTACAACGCTTCTATAAGCGTCCCATTAGCTTCGGTCAAAGAATCCGCTAGCAAATCAGTGACACCTGCAGGAGTCGTAGAAATAACTAGGTCGTACTCACGAAGCGAGCACTCCATATTGAACATCTTTAGATCTGTTGCCGAAACGCAACCCAATAGGGACTCGTCTCTACTCTCACTTCGTCTAAGAACGTCGACCCGATCGACTAAGCCATCGAGAGCGCCTAAGGCCGCCCTGGCTGTGCCACCGGCACCAATAACCGCTACACGTGTAAATGTCGTTGACTCCAACAATCGATCAAAGGCGAGCACGTCAGTCGAAAGCCCGTGATAAGAATTTCCTGCTCTTATTAATGTATTTACTGAATGAATCTTCAAAGCTCGAGGATCAAGAGATATTCCAAATTCTGGAAGGAAAGCAACTTCCTTTAAAGGCATAGTTAACGAGAATCCTGTCCAAGAGTCTTTCAAAGATTCGTTGAAAAAATTCGGAAACTCCACCTCTGCCAGATCGATCCTCGAGTAATCTCCTTCAACTCCCAAAATTTCATAGGCGCGAGAATGTAAAAGTGGTGACAATGAGTGTGCGATTGGAGTGCCAAGGACTGCTGCGCGAATCATTTGAATGCTCCTGCCGCTCTATTTCGATTGTATTCAGTAACCCACTTCTCAAACTCATTGTAGTCTTTCGTGAATCTTGTATCCCGAGGTTTTACAGTTATGAAATAGAGAAAGTCATGCTTCATCGGATTCAATGCAGCTTGGATGGCCAAATGACCAGGGCTTGAAATTGGAGTGGGTGGTAGCCCCAGATACTTGTATGTGTTGTACGGTGAATCAAATTTGGTCGCAGCCGTGGAAAGAGAAATCTTTCCTCTTAGTCCAGCGGCATATTGAACGGTGGAATTCAATTGAAGCGGCATATTTATTCGCAAGCGATTGTAGATAACGCCGGCAACTTTTGAATAGTCTGCTGGATCTCCTTCTATTTGAACCATTGAAGCGATGGTGAGCACTTGATAAGGAGTAAATTTCAAATACCCTTCGGACAACTTCACATCTCGAGAAACTACTCCGAATTTGTCCACCATTGCTTTAAGAGCTTGATTTGTAGTTGTGCCCGGAGCAAAGGTGTACGAAGCCGGGAAGAGTTGCCCTTCAACACTTTTTCGAGAGTTCTGTAGGTATGGTTCTACGCTCACAGATGCCGATTCTTTGATTGTTGCGTCCTTCTTTAACAACGCTAAAACATCTGATTTCGTGGAACCCTCAATAACATTGATCATATGAGTAAAGAGTGTGCGATCTAGAAGTTGTTCGAGTGCTTGGCGCGAAGAAATGTGTCTCTGAATTTTATGGTTTCCCGGAGAGATTGCTTGAGCTCCGTTGGCTGGGATATTTGCGAGAGCTACGAACGTAGCGGCCTCCTTGATGACTCCCTTTGCTTCTAAATCTTTTGCGATATCCAATCCATACTCACCATCCGTTACGGTCACCACTACTGATGGTCCAGGCTGATTGGTTGGAAATTCGTGTTTTGGTCTAGTGGCTGTGTAAATGCTAAAGCCCAAGGAAACAACAAGTGCAATCAGAATATAGCTTCTTGTCGTAGCTTTATACGTCATTAAACTTCTCTTGACTCAATGCCATTTCCAAAATGGTGGCTGCAGCCGCTGCGTCAATCGAATCCTTAGCTTGTTTGGCATTCTTTCCAGAAGCTCGCAATTTGTTTGCAGCCGAAACTGTGGTCAACCGTTCGTCTATTCGAATGATGGGTACAGAGAAATTTGCTTGCAAAGAAAGAATAAAATCTTCGACAGATTCCATTTTGGCACTTGCATTTCCAGAGAGATGGCGAGGGATTCCCACTGCAAAGTAAATAGGCTCAAATTCAGCAACAAGTTGAGAGATTTCAACAATAAAATCACTTTGTGCTGAAATTACTCCATATGGAGTTGCTAGGAGACCTGATGCATCTGACATCGCAACCCCTATGCGTACGTCACCATAATCAAAACCGATTCGACGACCCGTTCGCACTATTTACCTACTGATGACCGAAGAGCTGCCTTAATTTCACGAATTGCATCTTCAATGTTTGCCGAAACAACTCCACCACCTTGAGCGAAATCATCTTTACCACCACCACCACCACCCAATACTGCTGATCCGGTCTTAACGAGGGCCCCTGCTTTGACTCCTAGTGCTCTCGCACCATCTGAAGCTGCTACAACCAACGTGACTTTGTCGCCACTCACAGAAATCAGGCCAATTACCGAGTTTGCATTTCTATTGCGCAGATCCAGTGCCATTGTGCGTAGGTCATCGCTTGAAACGCCATCACCAACGTGTTCAATCACAGTAGAAACGCCTTCAATCAGTTCAGACTTCTCCAACAAGAGCGATGCACTTGCGAGTGCTTGTGCCGATCTCATTGTTGCTAATTCCTTCTCAACACTCTTTATACGTTCAACAAGGTCCGAAATTCTTTCAGGAAGTTCTTCCACTCGAGAACCTTTTACAATCTCTGTCAGAGAATTAAGAAGTACATGCTCTTTAGCAAGGAAATCGAAAGCATCAAAGCCAACCAGCGCTTCAACGCGCCTGACACCAGCGCCAATAGAGGATTCACTCAGAAGTTTTACCAAACCTAATTCTGCAGAAGATGAAACGTGAGTTCCACCGCATAATTCGCGCGCCCAATCGCCGACGCTAACAACTCGCACGGTTTCGCCATATTTCTCACCAAATAGAGCCATCGCTCCGATTGCCATTGCTTCGGGCTGAGTCATTTCTTGGGCCGTCACTGTTAAGTTTTCAAGCAAAAGTTCATTAACTCTCTGTTCGACATCTCGCATGACGTTTGCGGGAACATTCGATGAGGATGGGAAATCAAAACGGAAGCGACCGGGAGCGTTTTCAGAACCTGCTTGTGTTGCAGTTTCTCCTAGAGCTTCGCGGAACGCTTTATGAACCATATGCGTGGCAGTGTGTGCTCGTGAAATTGCCATGCGACGATGGTTGTCAATAACTGCCAGCGCTGAGTCATTTACTGTGGCATGTCCGCTCAGGATCCTGCCTCTGTGCACAAATAAACCTGGCACGGGTTTTTGAACATCATCAATCTCAATAACAGCGCCATTTGAAAGAGTAATTCGTCCTCCATCAGCAAGCTGCCCTCCACCTTCAGCGTAGAAAGGAGTTCTATCCAAAACAATTTCAACTTCGGAATCTACGTTAGCTTCATTTACAACCACACCGTCAACCAAAATGGCTTTGAGGTTGGCTTCAGCAGATATATCGGAGTAACCCAAGAATTTTGTTGCCCCTACCGAATCAAAAATCTTTCGAAATTCACTTACATCCGCATGGCCCGTTTTCTTTGATTTAGCATCCGCTTTTGCTCGATCCTTTTGCTCTTTCATCAAGCGACGGAAACCATCTTCATCAACTTTTAAACCTTGCTCAGTGGCCATTTCCAGCGTCAAATCAAATGGGAAACCATACGTGTCGTGCAACTTAAAGACTGTATCCCCTGAGAGCTTGCTGCTTTTAGTTTTCTGTACATCTGTGACTGCCACATCAAAAATTTGAGTTCCAGACTTCAATGTCTGAAGGAATGAATCCTCTTCGCCACTTGCAACAGCCAAGATTCGCTTTGAGTCCGAAACAAGTTCTGGGTACTGCGGCCCCATGGCTCCGATTGCAGCCGTAATCAGTTCACCAGTGTTGTGATCAGGCGCTCCAAGAATGCGCATATTGCGAATAGTTCGACGCATCATTCGACGCAAGACATATCCTCTTGCTTCATTTCCAGGGAGTACGCCATCACCAATAAGCATCATTGATGTTCTTGCATGGTCTGCAACAATTCTTAAAGCAACATCACTCTTGTGATCTTTTCCATACTTAACTCCGGATAGCTCAGATGCTTTCTTAAGAATCTGCATCGTCGTATCGATTTCATAGATGTTTTCTACGCCTTGCAAAAGTGCAGCCGTTCGTTCTAACCCAAGGCCGGTGTCAATACTTTTTGCAGGAAGTTCCCCGACGATTGGAAAGTCGTCTTTGCTTCCACCCTCTCCGCGCGTGTTCTGCATGAAAACCAAGTTCCACACCTCAAGATAGCGATCCTCATCTGCGACTGGACCGCCCTCTTTGCCATAGGCAGGACCTCGGTCAT
>CANCGX010000017.1 GCA_947377725.1 Actinomycetota bacterium | reverse complement strand
TGGGATCTGGATGGCCAATGCACTTAGGCGGAATATTGCCGTACCTAGACCGCGAAGGTCTAAGCGAAGAAGTTACCGGTCAGCGTTTTCATCCTGTGGGAGTTGCGTCGCTTCCTCAAATTTAGAGGAGCTGCTCCACCCAACAAGAGAACGTGCAATATTCTGAACCGTGATTCCTAGATCATTGAGAATTTCTTGACGCTTGCTGTGTTCGATAAATTCAAGTGGCACGCCTATGGAATGAACAGGTAGATCAATTCCTTCTTCAATGAAAAGTTCAGAAATGGAACTTGCAATTCCTCCGTGCCTAATTCCATCTTCAATAACAACAACAGATTTATAACGTTGTGCCATAGTCGCAAGAGCTCGTGGGAGTGGTTTTACCCAACGTGGATCTATGACAGTTACACCAACTCCTTCACGGTAAGCCTGCGATGCAGCTTCCACGGAAATTGTTGCCATTGCGCCGATGCTAATAAGCAAGACGTCGGCACTTTCTCCTCTATACAAAACATCAATTCCATCGCGGCGTTCAAATGCGGGTATGTCTGCAGTTACCGGCCCTTTAGGGAAGCGCACCATCGAGGGCGCATTCGAAATTGCGACAGCTTCGTTAAGCACTTCCTTCAAGCGAGCACCATCACGAGGCGCGCTCACATGCATGCCCGGCACAAGACCTGTTAGAGCAAGATCCCAAATACCGTGATGTGAAGGACCGTCGTCACCGGTTACACCTGCGCGATCGAGCACGAAAGTAACCCCTGCACCGTGAAGCGCAACATCCAAAAGCATCTGATCGAATGCTCGATTAAGGAATGTTGAATACAACGCGACAACAGGATGCAATCCAGCGAATGCCATTCCAGCAGCCGATGTCACCGCATGCTGCTCGGCTATACCTACGTCAAATGTTCTTTCCGGAAACTCTTTTTGGAATTGGTCTAATCCCGTAGGGCCAAGCATCGCAGCAGTAATGGCAACGATATCTTCCCGACTCTTTCCGATCTCAACAAGTTCTTTTGCAAAAACGCTCGTCCAACTCGTGCCAGATTTTGAAATTGGTTGTCCAGTTTCGGGGTCAACGACTCCGACGGCGTGAAATTTTTCCGCTTCATCTTGAATGGCTGGTGCATGCCCTCTGCCCTTTTCGGTAATTACGTGGACGAGAACCGGATGCCCAAAAGTTTTTGCATGATTGAGTGCTTCTTCGACAGCTTGAATATTGTGTCCATCAATAGGACCCAAATACTTCAAACCAAGATCCTCAAACATGCCCTGCGGCGCGACAATATCTTTGATCCCTTTTTTGACTCCATGCAGAGTCTCGTAGATTGGTTGACCGACAAGAGGCGTACGTTCTAAAACGCCTTTACCCCAATCTAAAAACTTTTCATATCCACTCGTCGTTCGCAATGTTGAAAGGTACGTTGAGATACCGCCGATTGTTGGCGAATAAGAACGTTCGTTGTCATTGACGACAATCACTAACGGCAAATTTTCACTTGCAGCAATGTTGTTGAGCGCCTCCCATGCCATCCCGCCAGTGAGTGAGCCATCGCCAACGAGGCAAACAACTTTGCGGTCACTCTCCCCTTTTATTGTGAAAGCTTTTGCAATTCCATCAGCCCATGAGAGGGCTCCGGAAGCGTGGGAATTTTCAATGACATCATGTTCGCTCTCGCGACGATTCGGGTAGCCAGATATTCCACCTCGTTGTCGAAGTTTGTCGAACTCCCCAGCTCTGCCAGTCAATATTTTGTGAACATATGACTGATGCCCTGTATCAAACAAAAGTACATCTCGAGGTGAATTAAAAACGCGATGCATTGCAATCGTCAGCTCGACGACTCCCAAATTAGGTCCCAGATGTCCACCGCTACGTGAAACTTTTTGAATAAGAAATTCGCGAATTTCCGCAGCCAGAGCATCAAGCTGGGCATGAGTTAACCCCTGAAGATCTGCAGCGCTGCGGATAGATTCGAGCATTGTCGAATTCTAGAGCAGGTTACGCAATACGTACTGCATGATTCCGCCGTGACGGTAGTAATCCGCCTCTCCTGGCGTATCAATTCGAACGCGTGCTTGGAAAGTCTTCTCTCCCGCAGTAACCGAAACCGTCTTAGGCGTTGATCCATTGTTGAGTTCGGTAATACCACTTATCGAGAAAACTTCTTCTCCTGTCAAACCTAATGAGGCAGCGTTCTCTCCATCCAGGAATTGCAGCGGAAGAACACCCATTCCAATCAAATTAGAACGGTGAATTCTTTCAAATGATTCTGCTATTACCGCGCGAACTCCGAGAAGCGCTGTGCCCTTTGCAGCCCAGTCACGTGATGAACCAGATCCATATTCTTTGCCAGCAAGGATTACAAGTGGAACGCCTTGTGCTTGATAATTCATCGAAGCATCATAGATAGTTGCCTGCTCACCATTATTGAGAAAATCTCGTGTGAACCCTCCCGAAACATCATTCAACAAGAGATTCTTCAATCGTATGTTTGCAAATGTTCCACGAATCATCACTTCATGGTTTCCACGTCTAGAACCGTATGAATTGAAATCTATACGTTCGATACCGTGTTCAGCGAGATATTTACCAGCAGGTGAATCAGCTTTAATATTTCCAGCAGGTGAAATGTGGTCGGTTGTGATCGAATCCCCAAGAACTGCAAGAACTCGAGCTCCAGAAATATCGACGACTGCTTTCGGATGACGAGGCATGCCATCGAAATAAGGCGGCTTACGAACATAGGTCGACTTAAGATCCCACTCGAAAGTCTTTCCCGTTGGGGTATCAAGAGATTTCCAACGAAGATCGCCATCAAAGACCGTAGCGTAATCTTTCTTGAACATCTCAGATGAAATAGATGAAGCAATTACAGCTTCAATTTCTTCGCTTGTAGGCCAGATGTCCTTCAGAAAGACATCGTTACCGTTTTGGTCTTTACCAAGCGGATCATTGTCAAAATCATGATTCATTGAACCGGCAATTGCATAGGCAACAACCAATGGAGGTGAAGCCAAATAATTCATCTTAATATCTGGGCTGATGCGACCTTCAAAATTACGGTTTCCAGAGAGCACTGCTGTTACAGCTAAATCATTCTCGTTAATTGCTTTTGAAACCTCAGCTGGAAGTGGACCCGAGTTACCAATACATGTAACGCAGCCGTATCCAACGAGATTAAATCCAAGTTGTTCCATGTACGTTGTTAGTCCAGCTTTATCGTAATAATCCGTAACGACTTTCGATCCTGGTGCAAGGGTGGTTTTCACCCATGGCTGAGCCTTTAGCCCTTTTTCTACGGCTTTCTTGGCAAGTAGCGCAGCTCCAAGCATTACAGATGGATTTGAAGTATTCGTACACGATGTAATGGATGCGATTACCACTGCTCCATTTGTGACACTCGTTGCGGTTCCACGTACCGAGACTGGAATAGGTTCTTTACTTGTCTTATCGGAAAAGTAAGAAGGAACGATAGTTTGATATTCGTTCTTGGCATTATCTAGGGAAATGCGATCTTGAGGGCGCTTTGGTCCAGAGATTGATGGAACAACCATTGCAAGATCTAATTCAACGTATTCTGAAAACCTTGGCTCGATGGAAGGGTCATGCCAGAAACCATTTCGCTTTGAATATTGTTCAACCAAATCGATTTGCTCTTGAGAGCGGCCGGTGAGTGCGAGATATTTTAAAGTTTCAGCATCAATTGGGAAAATTGCGCAGGTTGATCCGTACTCAGGTGACATGTTTCCGATTGCAGAACGATTCGCCATTGGAAGTGCCGAGACACCATCTCCATAAAATTCAACAAACTTACCAACTACACCATGCTTGCGAAGTGCTTCTGTAATTGTTAAAACAAGATCTGTTGCAGTAGTTCCGGCACGAAGAGATCCAGTTAATTTAAATCCGACTACGCGTGGAATCAACATTGAAACAGGCTGCCCTAGAAGAGCTGCTTCAGCTTCAATTCCGCCGACTCCCCAGCCCAGGACTCCAAGCCCATTCACCATCGTCGTGTGCGAGTCAGTACCAACGACTGTATCTGGATACGCACGGAGAACTCCATCAACGCTTCGAGTCATTACAACTCGCGCTAAGAATTCAATATTAACTTGGTGGACGATTCCCGTTCCAGGTGGAACAACTTTAAATTCATCAAATGCTGTCTGACCCCAGCGAAGGAATCGATAACGTTCGCGGTTTCGCTGATATTCAATATCTGTGTTTTCTTCAAAAGCGTTTGCAGTTCCAAATACATCGGCGATAACCGAGTGATCGATAACAAGCTCAGCTGGAGCAAGCGGATTAACTTTTGTAGGATCTCCACCTAAATCCGCAATCGCTTCACGCATTGTTGCTAGATCCACAACGCAAGGAACCCCGGTGAAATCCTGCATAATCACGCGAGCAGGGGTGAATTGAATTTCTGTATCCGGTTCAACTGATGGATCCCACTCAGCAAGCGCTTTGATCTGCGAAGCGGTTATGTTCGCGCCATCTTCGGTACGTAATAGATTTTCGAGTAATACCTTCAGGCTGAATGGAAGGTTTCTAGAACCTTCGATTCCTGTGATGTCGAAGATTTCATACTTTTTGCCATGTACTTCGATGCTGGATTGGGCGTTAAAGGAATTCTTACTCATGCCCCAATCTTAGTCCGCCCGCTTATTTACGCGTAAATTGCACGACACATTCGACGTGGGCGGTCATAGGAAATAGGTCATATCCCGCTAGATGGCTGATGGCGTATCCACCTTCTGTGAGGTATTTCGCATCCCTGGCCAACGAGCCCGGGTCACAGGAAACGTAGACAATCGTCCTCGGTGAAATTCTCACCATCTCGTCAATTACTTCCTTGCCCGCTCCGGTCCGAGGCGGATCAAGAAGAAGTACATCGGCTTTGGAAACTTTGCGAATTTCAGATTCAACACGTCCAACATGAACTTCTACATTTTTGGTATTTGCGAATCCTTTTTTGGCATCAGCAGTCGCATGACGATCAAGTTCGATGAGATGGACCTTTCCAGACGCGCCAACTCTTTTAGACATTGCCGCTGCAAAAAGTCCTGCTCCTCCATAAAGGTCGCAGACAACATCACCGTCACGAAGTCCGAGCAATTCCATCGATTCGGTAACAAGTGTCGATGGAGCTCTTTTGTGACTCTGCCAAAAAGATTGTGCTGAAACTTTGTAAGACAGGCCGTTCACTTCTTCATTCAATTCTGTTGGACCCGAGATGCTCCGACCTGCACGAGAAATGTTCACTTGGCCTTTGCTTGAAGATGCGATTTCTAAGCGCTCCTTACCGTTCCATTTTCTCGCAGCCACTTCACCTACTTTCATATTTTCAATTGCGATGAGGCAATCGTCAATTTCAACAACCTCGTTACTTCGGTTGCCATACAAACCAATATGTCCGGCCGCTGAAACTGCAAAGTCCATACGAGTTCGCCAATGCAAGCCGTTGAGTGGCTCAACGCCATGAACATCAAGATCAACTTCTAGACCGCCCAATCGAGCGAATTGTTCGACCACAACTCGACGCTTTAGCTCTCTTTGAAAAATGAGATCTATATGTTGGAAATCGCACCCACCACATCCACCAGGATGAGAATATTTACACGGCGGTTCGACTCGCGCTGCAGATGGCTCAATAACTTCAATAACGTCAGCACGGACAACCTTTGAACTGGTAGCTGTGATTTCAATAACGGCTTTTTCTCCCGTGATGCCATGGCGAACGAATATGACTTGGCCATTGTGTCTGGCGATGAAATGTCCGCCATGGGCAATTGGCCCAATTTCGACAGTGACTCGATCTCCTACGGCTAGTTTCTCAGCGGTTGTATCCACAGGGCAGAGCCTAAAGCGTGTAAGGTCTACCTGTGCACGTAGTCATCATGGGTTGTGGTCGCGTCGGTTCAGCGCTAGCTATTGAACTTGAAAATTTGGGCCATTCGGTTTCAGTAATCGACCAAAATAGAGAGGCCTTTCGTCGCCTTGGGCCTGACTTCAAAGGTCGCACCATTGCTGGAGTCGGCTTTGACCGCGACACCTTGCTGGAAGCAGGCATTGAGTCTGCGGAAGCATTTGCCGCCGTTTCAAATGGCGATAACTCAAATATTTTAGCTGCTCGTGTTGCTCGTGAAAGTTATGGTGTTAAAAACGTCGTGGCTCGTATTTACGATCCTGGCCGCGCTGAAATTTATCAACGTCTTGGAATTCCAACCGTCGCGACCGTACTGTGGGCGACCGATCAAATTCTTCGAAAGCTCGCACCGGATGGATCTAGGTCCGAATGGAGAGATCAAACAGCGACTATCGAGCTCTGTGAAGTTGTTTTACATAATGATTGGTACGGCCAGCCTGCGCTCTCGATAGATAAAGCAACTCCTGCCCGAGTCGCGTTCATAACCCGCATTGGTGAAGGACTCATTCCCACCGAACATACAGTTATTCAAGAGGGCGATTTGATTCATGTCATGGTTTCTGAAAAGGATCGTGCGCGTACAGATGAGATCCTCGCCAAGTCACCCGATGAGTTAGGTTAATCATGAGAGTTGCTATCGCAGGTGCTGGAAATGTAGGTCGCTCGATTGCACGCGAACTATTGGAAAATGGACATCACGTCCTTCTCATCGATCGTGATCCCAAAGCTCTCAAGATGGAGAGTGTCCCCGCAGCCGAATGGCTACTTGCTGATGCTTGTGAAATCACCTCGCTCGACAAAGCCCAACTTTCTAACTGTCACGTTCTTGTAGCTGCGACGGGAGATGACAAAGTAAATCTCGTAGCGTCTCTACTTGCAAAGACCGAATACGGCGTTCCTCGTGTTGTTGCACGCATTAACCATCCAAAGAATGAGTGGCTCTTTGATTCTTCATGGGGCGTCGATGTCTCTGTATCTACTCCCCGCATCATCAGCGCTCTTGTAGAAGAAGCTGTAAGTGTTGGCGATGTAGTCCGATTATTCTCATTACGTAGAGGCGAAGCTAATCTCGTTGAAATGACCCTTCCAGATAACGCTAAATGCGTCGGGAAAACTGTTGAAGAAATTCAGCTTCCAGACGATGTCTCTTTTGCTTCCATTGTGCGAGATGGCCACGTCATAACTCCACAACCACATATGACGTTAATTGCAGGAGATGAACTTCTATTCGTTGCGACTGCAGAATCAGAGGGCAAGCTCCACGAGTGCCTCTTGGGAAATTAGTTTTCTTCTAACTTAACGCTCGGCACCTTTTTAAGCACTTGCCATGTTAACCACCCAGCTAACAGAAATAGCGGGTAACCCATAATTAATCGGGCGCTTCCGAGTGCTGTTAAGTTGTCAGCTTTATAAAGCGGGTATTGAACAATCAGTCGTGATACGAAAAGTCCAACCCAGATCCAACCAGCTCGAGTGTAGGCACGCTTTCGCTCTGGAACTTTCCTCCACGCAAGATTCTCACCCAAAATTGGCCCGAGCATCAGACCTAGAAGTGGCCACCCTACGATGTTTGCAACACCATAAGCGATGGCATAACCAAAGTTTGTCCACAAACCTGGAAGATAAAAGTCTTGAGCTTTACCCGTGTGCCTGGCAAGGAGTGCGCAAATTCCAATTCCCACAAAACCTGAAATTGCATGCTGCAAAGTATCGCGAGTAACCAGTCGGACGATAGATAAAACACCAGACAGCGCCAAAGACGCAATGACTGCCGTGTTCAAACTGTGGGTGATATTGAAAGCGACGAGAAAGAGAATGGACGGAACACCGCTGTCGATTAGCCCGCGAGTGCCACCAAAAGCTTCCATAACTTTTGCGCGATCATGATGATGTTGTTCCATGCCGTTTGCTTCACTCATTTTCCCGTTGACCCAAATCCGCCAGCGTTGCGATGTGTGCCAGGCAACGAGTCGACTTCGACAAAATTTCCGTGCTCCACTTTTTGAATAACAAGCTGAGCGATGCGATCGCCTTTGTTAATCGTGAATGGCTCACGTAGATCGTGATTGATCAGAATGATTTGAAGTTCGCCTCTATATGCAGCATCTACCGTTCCAGGCGTATTGACCATCGATATTCCGTGTTTGATGGCGAGACCGGACCGTGGATGTACGAGTGCGACATAACCGTTCGGGAGAGCAATTGAAATTCCAGTTGGAATCAAAGCGCGCTCCCCTGGTTCAAGAACAAAATCGATTCGCGAACATAGGTCGGCACCAGCATCACCAGGCTTTGAATACTGCGGGAGTGGAACGCTCGGATCTAGCCGTGTTATGAGGATATCGACGCTCATGGATTGATCTCAAATGTCGGGTCAACGAATGCCATCAATTCCGGTGTCTTGGAAATTACATCCAAATATTCCTTCGGAGCATTGTCTAGGAAATGTTTCATAGGGACGATAACAAATAGTGAGGAAGATTTAACTGCTATAGGGCCGTCGAGAGAATTGAGGTGGCCTTCTGCATATGTGTAAACCTTGCGACCTTTTTGGCCAGTGATATGTGCTCGAATGTGGAGAACACTTCCAATTGGAACAGGTAGAAGAAAATCTGTATCCAGATGCGCAGTCACAGCAGGAGAACGTAGTAGCCACATTAATTTTCCATGCGCTTCATCAAACGCCAGGCTTAGTAATCCACCGTGAGCCAAACCAGGGGCTCCTTGATGATTCTCTGTGACGATAAATTCTGCAGTGAGATTAAGACCTTCACCGGCATGAGCAACGATGTGTAATCCAGTTGGATGAAGCGCACCACAACCAAAACAATGTCCGAAATGTGAAGGGATACGTTCGCCCGGTTTTGGCGACTCGGGATGGCGCTCTGGAAGAGTTGTGCCTTCTGGAACTGTGCTCACCTTCGTGATTCTAGCCCATTACTTATTGGGTTTATTGGGTAGGGTTACATTTATGAATGAGGGATTGAATTGGCGAGATTCCTGGAGCCCATCTCTATGGCTATTTCTACTATTAATGAATTTTTCATTCGCACTCGCTTTATGGGCAGCTTTTGATACAAAGATCGCTGCGGTTGATTTCATGGCGACTTTGGTTGTAACTGCGCTTCTCGCATGGCGCACGCCCTTGAAGTTAAGCATCGCCGATGGCTGGTTTTATGCCGGGAAAGCAAAAATTGAAGTCAAATACCTCGGTGAGATGACTGCTCTCAATAAGGATCAGATGTCGTTGGCACGCACTCGTGAAGTGAACGTAGATGCATATCTGGATTTGAGATTTTGGGTCCCGAAAGGAATCAAATTAGAGTTAATCGATTCCAGGGATTACACGCCTTACTGGTTACTCAGCACAAATAAGGCCGAAGAAATTATCAGTGCTTTAAAGAAGAGTAATTAATCGCAATCTTTACAAACAGCTTTAGCGCCTTCGCCTTTAGCCAATTGCGTAATGTGGTGAACAAGGAAACAACGTGAGCACGTAAATTCATCTTCTTGTTTTGGAACCACGCGCACGGTGAGTTCTTCGCCCGATAAATCCGCGCCTGGAAGCTCAAGGCTTTCAGCAGCTTCTTCTTCATCAACGTCGACCTGACCTGATTGAGCATCAGCACGACGAGCTTTGAGTTCCTCTAATGACTCCTCATGTAGCTCTTCATCCGTTTTTCTCGGTGTGTCATAATCCGTAGCCATAGCACCCCCCTTTAATTTCTTCTCGGTGAATCAATCTTGCGCAACAGGCGGATAGTGCCGTGTATTTTGCTCAATGCCTAATTAACACCCGGCGTGTCGGGATTATTCCCGGTTTTGACTCCGTTTAATGGCTTCTTCGTGGCGATATCCCTTAATGGCAGCGTGATTGCCCGAGAGCAAGATCTCTGGAACAGAAAGCTCACGCCAAATCGCAGGTTTTGTGTAATTTGGATATTCAACGATGGCTTCACCGTTTGATGTGAGGGTATGCGATTCCTCGGCGAGTGATTCGGGATTCCCAAGAACGCCAGGAATTAATCGAATAATGGCTTCGAGCATGACAAGCGTTGCCACTTCCCCACCATTGAGAACATAGTCTCCTATAGAAACTTCATGAACGCGAAACGTTGGTTGAGTACCGTAATACTCGGTAACTCGATGATCGATTCCTTCGTATCTTCCGCATGCAAAAACGAGGTGCTCTAGTTTTGAGAATTGCTCGGCCATACTTTGATCAAATTTCTTACCTGCTGGCGTCAAAACAATAAGGTCATGAATGATCTCGTTTGAAGTAACTTCATCAATCGCTTTACCCCAAGGCTCTGGTGACATAACCATTCCTGCGCCACCACCATATGGAGTGTCATCGACACTTTTGTGAACGCCCTCGGCGTGATCACGAAGATCGTGAATCTCAATATCAACGAGTCCAGCAGTACGGGCTTTGCCGATAAGGGAAATGTCTAACGTAGAAAAATAGTCAGGAAAGATTGTGATGATGTCATAGCGAGGCATTCTCATCACCTTTTTCAATAGGATCTGCCAGATTTAAGAGGCCATCTGGTGGATCAATTGTGATAATTTTATTTGCAACATCTACGGTTGGCACGATTTCCAGTACGAACGGAATCAGAATTTCACCACGCGTGCTCTGCACAGCCAAGAGATCTTGGCCAGGGAGATTGATGACATCTGAAAGAGTTCCGACTTCAACGCCGTCCACGGTTATTACTTTAGAACCTAAAAGCTGTTGGACGTGGAAATCATCTTCATTATCGAATTCGTCTTCGACATCGACATCTGCCATAAGAAGGACGTCGCGCAACTTCTCGATTGCAGTTCTATCTTTAACTTCTGAGAATTTGAGAAGCAGCACGCCGTTGTGACCGCGTGCTGACTCAATAGTTAAAGGTCCAAACTTCGCTGGATCAGTAGTAAGTACTGCACCAACATAAAAGCGCTCTTCGGGAAGATCAGTACGAACTTCGACCGTAGCCTCGCCAAGAACTCCGTGCGCGCGGCCTATGCGACCAACGACTAGGAGCACTATTAACGAGCCTCGTCAGCCTCGATGAGATCAACGCGTACAGATCGACCAGCAATTGCGCTGACAACTGTACGAAGCGCGCGAGCAGTGCGACCGTTACGTCCGATCACTTTGCCGATATCTTCTGGATGTACACGCACTTCTAGAGTTGTTCCACGTCGGTGAGTCTTTTCGGTAATGACGACTTCCTCTGGGTTGTCGACGATTCCCTTAACCAGATGCTCGAGAGCCTCATCAATCATTGTTATTCAGCGCTCGCTTCGACAGCAGGAGCCTCTTCGACAGCAGGTGTCTCTTCGACAACTACTTCCTCAACAACAGGTGTCTCTTCGGCAACTACTTCTTCAACCACTGCTTCAACAACAGGAGCAGCTTCTTCAACTACAGGAGCAGCCTTAGCAGCAAGCTTCTCAGCAGCCTTCTTCTTCAAAGTTGTTGCGCCTTCTGCAGGCTCAGCCATTGCTTCTTTAACAGCAGCTTCGTAGGCAATGCGCTTGTGTGGCTTTTCAGCAGCAACGCGAAGAGTTCCTTCAGTTCCAGGAAGTCCCTTAGCTTTCTGCCAATCACCAGTAATCTTCAAAATTGCCTCTACAGCTTCGGTTGGTTGTGCACCAACTCCGAGCCAGTATTGAACACGATCAGACTTCACTTGAATGAATGATGGTTCTGCAACTGGGGAATAGCGACCGATCTCTTCAATCTGCTTTGAGTTACGAGCAGAGCGAGCATCAGCAACAACAATTCGGTAATGAGGTGTGCGAATCTTTCCAAGACGCATCAACTTAATCTTTACAGCCACGTTACTCCTAGTAAAAAATTCGGTATCTCATGTTTCGACAGTGGGAGCGTCGATTCAATCGATATCCATATTGGTTGAAATTTGGATGATGTGCCAGGGGTAGAGGGCCCCGGTACAGGTGGGTAATTCTGCCAGCAAGGTGGCTCAGACCCAAATCAGCTTCTACTGCTCAGCAGCCCGTTTAGCCGGGTTACCTGAGCGTGATTTCTTCTTTGGTGGAGTTTGGCCTGATTTTTGGCTAGGCATGCCACCCATGCCGGGCGGCATCTGCATCCCCTTAGGTAACCCGGGAACCCCTCCGCCATTTCTCATCTGTTTCATCATTTTCTGAGCTTGCGAGAATCGATCCACAAGATTATTTACTTCAGAAACTTGGCGACCACTTCCCTTTGCGATTCGAGCTCTCCGTGAACCGTTGAGGACTTTAGGATCATTTCGTTCGAGTGGGGTCATCGATTGGACGATAGCCTGAGTTTTAACAAGCTCGTTGTCATCAATACTCTCTAATTGCTTTTTCATCGCCCCAGAGTTGGCTCCTGGCAACATTCCCAAGAGTTTGGTCATCGAGCCCATCTTCTTCATTGCTTCAAGCTGGGACAGAAAGTCATCCAAAGTGAAGTCTTCACCGCTTGCAAATTTCTTCTCTAGTTTCTCTGACGTATCTGAATCCATCGCGCTCTTGGCTTGCTCTGCCAATGATTGGATATCACCAAGTCCAAGAATTCGAGATGCCATGCGATCTGGATAGAAGAGATCGAAATCTTCACTCTTCTCGCCAGTCGAGGCGAACATAATGGGGCGCTCTGTCTTTGCGACGATTGAAAGTGCGGCGCCACCTCGTGCATCACCGTCAAGCTTTGTCAGCACTACGCCATCGAAACCAACGCCATCCAAGAAAGCTTGCGCGGTACGAACGGCATCTTGTCCGATCATTGCATCGACGACAAAAAGTATTTCATCAGGATTTACTGCATCTCTAATTCGGATTGCTTCGTTCATCAATTCCTGATCGACACCAAGTCGACCTGCAGTATCGACGATGACGATGTTGTGCATCTTTTCTACTGCAAATTTAACTCCCGCTCGAGCAACAGCTACGGGGTCTCCAATACCGTTTCCCGGTTCAGGAGCAAAGACTGGAACATTTACTCCAGCCCCAACTTGTTGTAATTGCGTAACGGCATTCGGGCGTTGCAGATCAGATGCAACGAGAAGCGGAGTATTCCCTTGCTTCTTTAAATATAGAGCCAACTTTGCAGCAAGAGTTGTCTTTCCTGCGCCTTGCAAGCCAGCCAACATGATGACAGTTGGCGGTTTTTTCGCTAAACGAATTCTTCGAGCGCTCCCACCAAGAATGGAGACCAACTCTTCATTGATAATATTGAAAACTGCTTGTGAAGGATTAATACCCTTATTTACTTCTTCTAGCTCCGAAAGGGAGCGATCCTTGATTTTCTGAATGAAGGATTCAACAACTTCAAGAGCAACGTCAGAATCGAGAAGCGCTAGTCGGATTTCCTCCGTGACTTCATCGATATCCCCGCTCTTAATGCGGCCTTTAGTCCGAAGCCCGGAGAAGGCCTTGGAGAATTTAGAGGAGAGTGAATCGAACACGAGGCTAGAGTACACACTTCATATTCATAAGGTCAGCAAGTAATTTTCGACCTGGTTCGCAAGAATTTTTGCTTTCTCTTCGCTCAATGCATTTCCTTGCAAGTCTGTTACGTATAGGGTGTCGAACGCTTCAGCGCCGAGTGTTGCCACAATTGCGGCTCTGATATCTACTCCGAATTTAGAAATTGTTCGCGAGACATTGAAAAGAACTCCGGGCTTGTCGTGAGTTCGCACCTCAACCACAGTCGCATTTGTCGCCAGGTCGTTGGTCGCAATCACAACTGGAGGAGGCGTAGGAATTCCAGGGTACTTTCTATAGTTATTTATGCGGTCTTCAATTTTCTTGTTGATATCGATCTCTTTTTCAAGTGCTTTAGCGAGCAATGAATGCAAACTTTCCTGAGTAGGTTCAGGCGCATACGCATCGAGAGCTACAAGCCATGTCATCACAGCAGAGTCGCCGATAGTTCTAGTTCGGGCAGAGCGAACATCGAGCCGTGAAATGGAGAGCACGGCCGCCACAGTTGATAAAAGACCAGTTCTATCCGGAGAGATAATCTCAATCACGAAATTTTCTTCCCTTGGGGTAAGCGTTACTCGCAACTCACCGCTCTTCGCCATGGCAATCTGTTCTTCCGTTAGTTCAAGTTGTGAGGCAGGTGCAATGCCAGACATGGCTGAAAGACATCGGTTGACTAAATCCTGAACGAGGCCCGCTTTCCATTTGCTCCATGCTGTTGTTCCTGTTGCTTCACCATCGGCGATACTTAAAGCGTGGAGCAGTTCTAAAGTCTGTGCGTCCCCAATATGCGAGAGTACGAAAGCGATTGTTTGAGGATCATCCAAATCTCTTCGGGTCGCTACTGCCGAAAGCAATAAGTGATGTTTAACGAGTAGTGCAAGAGTTTCAACATCTTCCTCATCAAAGCCCATTCGGCGTGCGAGAGGTTGAATCAACGCCTCGCCATAATCTGAGTGATCCTTATCTGCGAAACCCTTTCCAATGTCATGAAAGAGAGCAGCAATAAGGAGCAGATCGGGGCGATGAACCTTGCGCGTAAGAGCTGCAGCGCGAAATGCAGTTTCGAGCATATGTCTATCGACAGTATGGCGATGCAAAACATTTCTTTGGGGCAAGAAACGAACATGCGACCATTCAGGAATCCACCGAGCGATTAATCCTTCCTGATCTAAGGCCTCAAAAGTTTCAATCATGTGTTCACCCGCACCGATAAGAGTCACAAGATCTTCGCGCGATTGGCGCGGCCACGGTTCTGGCAAATCGTGAATTCTGGAAGCCATATCGACACATGCATCAACAGTGAGATGAAGTCCGCGTTGCGCAGCAACTGCGGCAGCACGTAACCCAAGAGCAGGGTCTGACTCAATGTCGTAATTCTCATCGATTGCGAGTTCCCCATCAAAAGCCACAAGGCCCTTGGCAACCCCAACTGGGCGCGATCTTTTGAAAACCGATCGCTTCGAAATTTTCTCAATTCGATCCCACGTGCGTGATGCCGTGTAGTCAACAGCACGCGCTGACTTAGCAACATCAAGCATAAGGACATCTGCATCCGTATATTTTAGGAGAGCAGCTACTTTATCTTGCTCGGTAAAAAGAAGTTGATCTCGATCTCTTTTACTGGTCTCATGAAGTGCATCTCTAACATTCATCAAAACCGATTCCGCCGCAGCCACCCGATCGAGGGCAACGTCAATGGCATCAAGTTTAGCGAGTGCTCGAAGCGAATGAATATCTCGCAATCCCCCACGAGCTTCTTTCAAATCCGGCTCAAGTAGATAAGCCAACTCGCCCGCTCTTTCATGTCTTTCATCTAAAGAGGATCGCAATTTTGGCAAATTCTTTTTGTAATCCTTTCGCCACTGTTCAAGTGCCGCTATTGCTACATCTTCCGTCAAATCTTCGTTTCCACTTAGGTGTCGAATATCCAGCAAGCCAAGAGCCACACGGATATCTTCTTCAGCGGCAGATAAAGTTTCAGATTTAGTACGCAAGGAATAATCAACTTTTCGGTTTGTAGACCATAGTGGATAGAGAAATTCATTTACTAAATCTTTAAGAATTTCCGGGCTCAATCCCGTGTGAAGAATAAGGAGATCCAAATCAGAACCGGGCGATAATTCGCCGCGACCATAGCCGCCAACAGCGGCAAGAGTTACATTACTTTCAGGTATTTCCAAGCGCGAAAGAGCGCCGTGAAAGAGAAGTGATACTTCTCCGTCGATCGTGTCAGATCGTTCACGGCGCTCTCGTGTTCCCATATCTATACTCTAACGAATCTCAAGGAACCGCTCTCGGATTCGCAGATCCTTTAGAGATGTTTACTTAGATTGCATCAACCCCACGTTCACCCGTACGCACGCGCACGATGTGATCAACGGTAGTTGCCCAAACTTTGCCATCACCGATTGAACCTGTCGATGCAGCTTTTACGATGGTCTCGATAACTGACTCAACGTCACCTGTATCAACAAGTACTTCAAGGCGAACTTTTGGAACAAGATCGACTGTGTATTCAGCACCGCGATATACCTCGGTGTGACCACGCTGGCGACCAAAACCACTTGCTTCAGAGACTGTCATGCCAGTGATGCCAGCTGCATTAAGTGCAGTCTTAACATCATCCAACTTGAAAGGCTTGATGATTGCTGTAATGAGTTTCATCTTCTGTACTTTCCTTTCTAGTGAGGATATCTGGATTATTGTTTTGTGAAGTTAGAGGTGAAGCGCGATCCATCGCTGTAGGAGGAACTCTCGTATGCAGTTTCTGCATGCTGAGATAGATCCAAGCCCACACTTTCATCATCTTCAGAAACTCGAAGACCAATGGTCTTATCAAGTATTTGAGCCAAGATGTAGGTGACGACGAATGAATATACGACGACTGCAAGAACTGCAACGGCCTGATGACCCATCAGAGTCCATCCGCCCTTGTAGAAGAAGCCGTTGGTACCAGCTGAGTTAGTCATCTTTGTTGCAAAGAGACCAATTGAAAGTGCACCGAGGATTCCGCCGACAAGGTGGACGCCAACGACATCAAGCGCATCGTCATATCCAAACTTTGTCTTGAGGCCAGTTGCAAGTGCACAAACTACGCCCGCTGCAAAACCGATAACGATTGAACCCATTGGGCTTACGAAACCGCAAGCTGGGGTGATTGCTACAAGTCCTGCTACCGCACCAGATGCAGCACCAAGAGTTGTTGCATGGCCATCGCGAATCTTTTCAGTCAACATCCATGCGAGAAGAGCTGCGCCTGTTGCTGTATTTGTATTCACAAAAGCGAATGCTGATGTGGTGTTCGCTGCAAGAGCAGATCCTGCGTTGAAGCCAAACCAACCAAACCAAAGTAGACCAGTTCCAAGAAGTACGAAAGGAACGTTGTGTGGGCGCATGCGCTCTTTTGGCCAACCTTTGCGCTTACCTATTACCAAAATAACTGCAAGAGCAGCAGCACCAGCGTTAGCGTGAACAACAGTTCCACCTGCGAAATCAAGTGCGCCGAGTTTAAAGAGCCATCCGCTTGGTGAGAATACCCAGTGCGCGACTGGTGCGTAGACGATTACTAACCAAATTCCTGAGAAGAGGGTCCATGCGCCAAACTTCAAACGGTCTGCGGTAGCACCTGTAATAAGTGCAGGTGTAATAATTGCGAACATTAATTGAAACGCACAAAATACCAATGGTGGAATTGTTAACGCTTCGAATCCAGTTGCTTGCTGCCAGATGTGGTTGAGACCGAATTGATGTAGATCACCAATCCACTTTCCCGTGCCACTAAATGCCAAGCTGTAAACGCCTGTAATCCATAGAACGCTAACCACGCCCATCGTCACATAGTTTTGAGCCAACATTCCCAATACATTTTTGCCGCGAACCATTCCGCCGTAGAAGAATGCAAGTCCAGGTGTCATGAGAAGCACCATGGCCGCAGCGACAATGATCCAAGCGGTATCGCCTGAGTTGAAGTTCATTTTCACTCCCGATGTTTAAAAGAGGAGCTCGCCATTGAGTTCTTGCCCGAAGAATGCAGGGCGCTCGTTACGGCAATAGGTATAAATGTGTTACAGAAATGTTAAAGAGTGAGGCGAAAGGCTAATTTTCGTCTGAAATGAGCCCCTGCAGGTAAGTCTCCGCATCAAATGGCTGGAAATCCTCGATTCCCTCCCCTGATCCCGTAAATTTAATGGGGATTCCGGTAGAGGCCTCGATAGCTAGGGCCACGCCACCTCTTGCCGACCCGTCCATCTTTGTCAGGATCAGACCCGTAACCGCTGCGGCCTCAATAAATGTCTTTGCTTGGACGATTCCATTTTGACCGGTTGTGGCATCAACAACAAGAAGTACCTCATCTACGGGTGTGAGCTTCTCTATTACGCGGCGAATTTTCCCAAGCTCATCCATCAAACCTTGTTTAGTGTGGAGTCGTCCAGCTGTGTCAACAATATAGAAATCAACTTTTTCTGCAACAGCTCTCGTAGCTCCATCAAAAGCCACTGAGGCGGGATCGCCGTTTTGCTTTCCGGCAACAACTTCGATGTTGAGTCGACTTCCCCATGTTTGAATCTGTTCCGTCGCTGCTGCTCGAAAGGTATCTGCCGCTGCAATTAAAACTGAAGAACGATTCTTCTTCATTGCATTCGCTAATTTCGCAGTCGATGTTGTCTTGCCCGTGCCGTTAACACCGACTACCAATATCGTGGTTGGTCTTTCCGAATTCGCATGTAACGAGCGATCAGCTATCGAAAGAGAATCCCTCAATGTCTTCAAGACCGACTCTTCGGCAGAACCGCTTTCTTTTCGAGCCGAGTCGAGAATCTTTGCGGTGAGCGCTGCTCCAAGATCGGCTTCCAACAGCGAAGCCTCCAGCTCTTTCCAATCCGCTGAGGAAAGGTTTGCGCCACCACGAAGTTTGTTAAAGAGTTTGCTAAAAAGTGCCATCGCTAAACCGCTGAGGACCGCTTAAACGTTTTCAGATTCACGCAGACGTTGAGAAATAACTTCTGAAACACCGTCTCCGCGCATCGTGACGCCATACAGTGCATCTGCAATTTCCATGGTGCGCTTTTGGTGAGTGATGACGATGAGCTGAGATTTCTCGCGAAGCTCCTCGAAAATTCCAAGCAATCGACTTAAGTTTGTATCGTCGAGTGCTGCTTCAACTTCATCCATTACGTAAAACGGACTTGGTCTTGCCTTGAAAATCGCAACCAACATTGCAACGGCAACAAGTGAGCGTTCGCCACCGGAGAGAAGAGAAAGACGCTTAACGCGCTTTCCTGGAGGACGAGCTTCGACGTCTACGCCAGTCGTCATCATGTCATGTGGATTTGTGAGAACTAAGCGGCCTTCTCCACCAGGGAAGAGACGTGCAAATATTCCAACGAATTCGCGTTCGGTATCGCGATAAGCCTGCGTAAAGATTTCGACAACCTTGTCATCGACTTCCTTAATGATGTCCAAGAGATCTCGCTTTGTCTTCTTCAAATCTTCAAGTTGTTCTGCGAGGTAACGTAGACGTTCTTCAAGGGCTGAATATTCCTCAAGTGCAAGAGGGTTGATCTTTCCAAGCGTCACAAGCGACTTCTCTGCTTGTGCAAGACGCTTTTCCTGTTGATCACGACGATATGGAATAAGGTCGCCAGGAACAAAGTTTCCTTCTGCATCTTCAACGAATGTTGGCACATCGTTCACTGGGCCGTATTCAGCTACGAGCGTTGCAACATCCACGCCTAGTTCTTCAACAGCGCGAGTTTCAAGTTGTTCAATGCGCATGCGTTGCTCTGCGCGGACAATTTCATCTCTATGAACTGAGGAAGTGAGTTGTTCAAGTTCAGTTGTAAGTTCGCGACTTTTCCCGCGAACTGAAAGAATTTCGCCATCGCGGTCTGTACGGCCAATTTCTAGCCGTTGACGCTCAGCAAGAGCTTTTTGAATTGAGATCTCAATTTGAATAAGAGCTTCGTAAGCAGTGTCAGCCGTAGCTTGTGCGGTTGTCGCAGCAATAGCGCGTTGCTCTCTTCGGACTATTGCACGCTCTGCACCTTCGCGTTCATTACGTGCTGCATCTTCTAGTGCTTGGGCACGTGCTGATAACGCCGTGATTCGCTCTTCTTGTGTTCGAAGTTCAAGTCTTGCTTCAACTTCTGCTGTACGTGCAATCGAAACTTTCTCTCGTAAATCTTCAAGCTGTGTGACATCAGG